>CAUZHA010000038.1:0-34550 GCA_963579555.1 Planctomycetes bacterium UBA1146 | reverse complement strand
CCGCTCCTGCCTGTCGCCGCGGGATAATATTTGGGCCGGTCACGAAAGTGACCGGCTTTTTTTATTGCCAATCGCGGCGAATAAAGAGAAGTTGTCCTGCTCAATAAAGGCCGAGAGACAGGAATGCATCATTCGATAGAAAAACTACTGGGTGTTCAGAAGCTCGATCGGGAGATCAGCCTTCTTGAAGAGGCCAAGATCCGTCGCCCGATGGAGCTCAGTGATGATCTTCGCAAGGTTAACGCCGGCAAGGCGTCCGTTAGCGCGGTTGAGGAGGTCATCAAGACCTGCAGGATGGATATCGACAAGGGCGAACTCCGGGTCAAGGAGCTTGATGGCGATATCGAAAAGTCGAAGATTGCGATGAATGCCTGCAAGGCCAATGAGGAGTTCGCTATCTGGAAGGGCCAGATCGAGAAACACGAGGAGAGCCAGGGGACCCTCGAGGAGGATGTTCTCGAGTTGATGGATTATCTCGATGCGCTTCAGGGCAAGAAAGTGGAGGCTGAACGGGAGCTCGCCGATATCGAGAAGGCCTACCAGCGGAAAGCATCCGAGGTCAATGACCTGGTGTCGGGTCTCGAATCCAGGATCGGTGGACTCAAAGAAGAGCGCGGAGTACTGTCAGTGGATATCGACCAGGATCACCTGAATATCTACGAGAGGATCCGGGGCAAGGCCGATGCCGACAGTGTTGTTCCTGTACATAAAAAAGATGAAGAGGAGGGTGTTTTCTTCTGCCAGGGTTGCTATATGCGGGTTACCAAGCAGGAACTCACCCAGCTCTCTCTCGCGCAGGAGCTTCTCACCTGTAAAAGCTGTTCGCGCCTGCTCTATCTCGAAGATTGAAAACCTATCTTTTGGGGTTTTTAGGCCTTAAGCTTGCTGATGACAGCAGGGGCGCTTCGAGGTTTTTCTATGCCGGTTAAAAAACAACTGGTCCGATGCATTCTCTTATTCTGTGCGGGGTTACTGGTCCCCTGCGTTCTGTGGGCGGGAGTTGTGGAACCGCTGCACGGCTGGATCTTCACTCCTGACAGTCTTGTCGGCGATTCGGTGCGGGCCTCCTCCGGCGGTCTTGATGGGAGGATCTTCGGGGGCGCGCGTATCGAGTCCACCCCTCCGGCCCTGGTGTTCGATGGAAACGACGACCGGGTGGTCATCGAGGTGGCCGATTCCTCGGATCTTCCCGTCCGTCAGCTTTCCGTCGAGTCCTGGGTCCGACTGGATTCTTCCACGAGGTGGGGCGGCATCTGCGGCTATATCCAGGATAACGGCAGCTTTGAGAGGGGCTGGTTGCTGGGCTACAACGACTCTTCTTTCAGCATCGCCCTGGCCACCTCCAATACCCTCACCTATCTGGAAGCTTCCGAGAGCTTTGAGCTGGGAAGCTGGTATCACGTTGTTGGTACCTACAATGGGGCTGAGCTCAAGATCTACGTGAACGGTCAGCTCGAGGCTTCCTCGCGGTCGCGATCGGGGGATATCGATTACGCAGATGCGAGCCTGGTCGTGGGGGCCTATGTCGATGATAACGAGCTCTGGCCTCTTGAAGGACAGGTCCACGAGGCGCAGATCTACGGCACTGTCCTGAGCCAGGCGGATGCGCGGGAGCGCTACCTTGCCAAGCGTGGGCTCTTCGGCGGGGACCTGGCTCCAGGGCCTAATCCTGCGGGGGAGGCGGGAATCGTCGCTCAATGGACTTTTGACAATGAGCACGTAAACGGACGCCTTGTGAGTGACCGTGTCGGGAGCTTCGATGGAACAATCCAGGGCGAGTATGAGCTGCTTTCCAGCCCGGCCGCCCTCGCGCTTGATGGTTCATCCACCTTCGTTCGGATGGAACTCCCGGGGGGCTCCGCGGCCTTGCCGCGCAGGGAGCTGACCGCCGCTGCGTGGGTTCTGATCAACGAGGGAACCACCTGGGGAGGGATCCTCGGTTATATGCAGGACAACGGGAATTTTGAGCGAGGCTGGGTCCTGGGCTATGACGACTCGCACTTCAGCATGGCGTTGTCATCCGGACGGCTGACCTATCTTGCCGGTGATACGGAGTTCCAGCAGGGCACCTGGTACCATGTCGCGGGAACCTATGACGGCGAGACCTTGCGGCTCTACGTGAACGGCCGGCTTGATGCCAGCTCGTCTGCTCAATCCGGAGATATCGCCTACGCGGACGCTACCTTCGTCGCTGGAGCGTACGAAGATGACAACGAATTCTATCCCCTAGATGGGGCGCTGCATGATCTCAGGCTTTACGATGAGGTCTTGAGCGAGGCTCGGCTCAGGGAAGATTATGAGTCAGGGCGGGAGCTGTTTCCGGTGCTGGAACCGGTCCTCCTGGGGCCAACGGTGAGATTTACCTCGGTTGATACGGCCCTGGTCTCCTGGAAGACAACGGTTCCCTCGCGGTCGGTCGTCGACTTCGGTACAAGCAGGGCGCTTGGCAGGACGGCTCGTGATGAGAACCCGGCTGTGGATCACGCGGTCTACCTGGATGGCCTCGAGCCCGGCACGCCCTATTTCTACCAGATCAGGCGCCAGGCCGGGGGGCAGGAATCGAGAACCCAGGTCTATGAATTCTCGACCGAGTTTAATTTCTCTGTGCCGTCCGCTGAGCGGATCGAATCGCCGTTTGGCGAGGATGCGGATTCAGCCGTCTACGCGCAGGCCGCCGAGAGAATCCTTGCGCTCACCGGCATCGAGAGGGGCTATTGCCTCGATCTCGACTGTGGCCGGGGGAGGCTTGCCGTGGAGTTGGCAAAGCGCTCCAAGCTGAGAATCATCGGGGTGAGTCCGGACCGGGAGGAGGTCACGGCTGGGCGGGTGCTTCTGCGGGAGTCGGGGCTCTACGGCTCACGGATCACGCTCCATCTGCGGCTGCTTCAGGATCTTCCCTATGCTGAAAAATCGTTTAACCTGATCGTCTCCGACCGGCTTGTACGGGGCGTCCTTCCGCGCGCTGAGGCGGGTGAGATGTTCCGGCTGCTGAAGCCTTCGGGCGGGGCTGCGATTTTTGGGCAGCCCCCGGGCGCGCGCAATGTTGTGACCCTGGAGACTCTCCGAGGCTGGCTGGCTGACGTGCCTGCGGCTTCCGAGGAGCTTGAGGCGCCTGGAGCCTGGGCCGGGGTGGTTCGGGGCGCCCTCGAGGGAGCCGGTGAGTGGAGCCATATGTACGGTTCACCGGATAATTCCGCCACCAGCCGAGATGAGCTGGTTGAACCCGCGAGAATGAGGATCCAATGGTATGGCCGTCCCGGTCCGAGAGGAATGATTGACCGCCAACCCCGGCAGCAGTCGCCTCTCTATGCCAATGGCAGGCTCTACAGCCAGGGCAATGACAGGATCTACGCCCTTGATGCCTACAACGGAACGGTGCTCTGGTCCCTGGATGTACCTGGTATGAGGCGTGTCAATATACCCAGGGATACCGGCAATATGTGCGCCGATGCAGACGCCCTGTTCCTCACGGTGAAGAACTCCTGCTGGCGTCTCGGCGGCCGGACAGGGCAGCTCGAGATGGTCTATCCCGCCGGCGACGGGATCGCCGACAAGACGGCGCATTGGGGCTATGCCGCGGTGCTGGGTGATCAGCTGGTGGGCAGCAGGGTGGCGCCCGATTCGAGCTACAGCTCATTCAGCGGGCCCGACAAATGGTACGACGAGACCTCGGGAGGCTTCGGTACTTCACAGGTTATCAGCCGCTCCCTGTTTGCTGTCGCCAGGGAGGACGGGCTCGCGCGCTGGGACCGCGCTGCGGGCGCGATTCTCAACTCAACGATAACGATTGGCGGTGGGCGGTTGTATTACATCGAGTCGCGCTCGGACTCGGTATTGAACGCGGGAGCGGGTCGCACGGGGGCCTCCGATCTATGGCGCAATAATTTTCTCGTGGCCCTCGATGTCGACAGCGGTGATTTGCTCTGGCGTCAGCCGGTTACGCTCCCATCTTCTCCGGCTCCGGTGGTTGCCTTCCTGCTCTATTCAGAGGAGAGGCTGATCACCTCCATCGCCAACAGCAGGTATCACGTCACCTGTTATTCGGCGGCCAATGGCAGCCGGCAGTGGTCGCAGGATCATTCCTGGAATCGCAACCATCATGGAGGCCACATGTATCATCCTGTGGTGGTGGGCGACAAGGTCATCGTGGAGCCCCGTGGTTACGATCTCTTCAGCGGCGACGTGGTGTTCAATTCGTTGCCCTCGCGCGGCGGCTGCAGCACGATGAGCGCCGCGGCGCGAACCGTCGTTTATGTCGACTGGGACTACGACAACGGCTCCTTCGGCTTCTGGAATGTCGACAGCGGGGCGCGGGTGCAGAAGGCCGGCTCGCGGGGCAGCTGCTGGCTGGGTCTGATCTCGGGCGGCGGTATGGTCTTCAGTCCTACCGCAAGCTCAGGTTGCGTATGCCGTTACCCGCTACAGACTTCGATAGGCTATTCATCATGGTGATATTCCGAAACCGGAAAAACCACGTGGCGCAGGGAAGGCGGCTGGAGGGAACGCTGCGACGGATTCTTTTTGTCTTCGGGCTCCTGCCGGCCTTTGCGCCGGGGTTGTCGCCTGCCGATGACTGGCCTACTCATCGCCGTGACCTTCAGCGCAGTGGTGTCTCTCCGGAGCAGCTGGAGCTTCCCCTGACCCAGACCTGGGTCTATCGCTCGGCGAACCCACCTGCTCCCGCCTGGACCGGTCCCGCGAAGAAGAACTATTACGCCACCAACCAGGTACTCCTGAAGCCGCGGCTCGCCTTTGATCGAGCCTTTCATGTGGCGGTCGCAGGGGATGGGCTCTATTTCGGTTCCTCGGTCGATGATACGGTCTACCGGCTGAACACGGCCAATGGAAGGCAGCAATGGGCCTTTACCACCGATGGTCCTGTGCGCTTCGCGCCGACGCTTGAGGGCGGAAACGTGTATTTCGGCTCCGAGGATGGGGCGGTCTACTGTCTTGGCCAGGACAACGGCGCGCTTCGGTGGAGCTACACGGCCTCTGGTTCGGAGCAGAACCGCCTGGTGCCCAGCAACGGACGTTATGTATCGGTCTGGCCGGTTCGCAGCGGTGTTCTCGTCAGCGGCAACGTGGCCTATTTCAGCGCTGGCATTTTTCCCGGGGAGGGAGTCTATGTTTGCGCGGTTGACGCGCTCACCGGCTCCGATCGCGGAGCCAATCACTGGTGCCGACTGCGCCGGAATGACGTATCCCTGCAGGGCTACGCTCTTCTGTCCGGCAGCAATCTCTATTTCCCGGCGGGAAGAAGCTCTCCCTATATCTTCAGTCGTTCTTCGGGAAGCCTGCAGGGGCGTTTTGGGGGAGATGTCATGGGCACCTTCGCGCTGCTGGCCGGGAATTCCCTCATCAACGGTCCAAGCTCCCGGGAGGGAGCGAGCCTGGAGGAGTTCAACGCCAGCAGTCGTGACAGCATCGCTATTTTTGAGGGAGGCAACTCGATGGTTGTCACCTCGACGGTATCCTATCTCCTCGCTGATGATTTCCTGACAGCGCTGAACCGCGGCACCAGGCGGGTGATCTGGCGCAGGGAGGTGAGCTACCCCTACGAGCTGATTCGCTCCGGGACGACGCTCTTCGCCGGCGGGCAGGATGAGGTTGCCGCCTTCGACAGCTCTACCGGGGAGACCCTCTGGACCGCCCCGGTAGAGGGGCGCGCCTACGGTCTGGCGGTTGCAGGAGGAAGGCTCTTTGTCAGCACCGACAGGGGAACCATTCATTCCTTCAGCACTGGGGTCGAAGGCCGTCCGGCGTTCGTCAGGGGAGATGCTAACCGCGATGGCCTTGTCGACATCTCCGATCCCGTCACCTTGCTCTTTCATCTTTTCAGGGGGGCTTCGGCTCTCGATTGCGAGGATCATGGTGATGTGGATGACAATGGCAGGCTCGAGCTGACGGATGCGGTATTCCTGCTTGATTTCCTCTTCCGCAGCGGCGTCCAGCCCCGGCCTCCCTATCCGGCCCCCGGCCTGGATACCAGCGCCGATCCCTTCGAATGTGGGGATTCCAGCTGAGGCGGAGACGTCTCAAAAAAAACGGCCGGCCCGAAGGCCGGCCGGTCAGCAGGTTGTAAGCCGGATTCTGTTGGCCGGACCTGGGTCCAACCCGAGACCATTCATCTTTGCGACCTACCCGGGAGTTATGCGGACGAATCCGCGCGAAACGAGCAGTCTCTGCTCCCCTATTCGGTCTTGCTCCGTGTGGGGTTTACCTTGCCGAGGAGTGTCGCCACCCTCGCGGTGAGCTCTTACCTCACCATTTCACCCTTACCGATTCTCTCTCGAGGTCGGCGGTATATTTTCTGTGGCACTTTCCCTGGGATCGCTCCCGGTGGAAGTTATCCACCACACCGCCCTGCGGAGTCCGGACTTTCCTCGGCCCTGATTCAATGAGCCGGCCCGAAGGCCGTCAACTGCGGGCCGCGGCCTCGACCTCTACTGACCCGGCGATTATAGCAGCGGACGAATGAATATCCACTCCAGGCAGGCAATTACGGTGCAGAGGATCAAGGTTGTCCCGGTGAGCAGGAAGAAATAATGCAGGCTCAGGCGCAGAACACGCCGCGGCTCATCAAGGTCGCTCATGATGCTGACCAGTGGAATAATAAAGCCCAGGGCCAGGAGGGCCAGGACCTCGACTTCGAGCCTCATCCAGTCTCTCCTTCGTTCTTCCGTGGGGTCAGCGCCTTTTCCCCCGCCAGCAGCCAGGTCTTCTTGTCGAGGACATTCAGCACGAGGAGGACATTCAGCATTCCACTGATAACGCAGAAGAGAATTCCCAGGTTCAGATGCCTTGGCATCTCCCTGATGTCGCGCAGTCCATCGGCATGGGCGGCGGCGCCCCAGATAAAGTTGGCCAGGAAGGCGCTCAGGCCGTTACCCGATTCGAGTACAAAAAAGACGGGATGTACCTCGTAGGTGACGGCCATGAACTGTCCGTCGCCATTGCCTGCGAGGAGGCGCTCTCCTGTCCAGAAGAGCCCGAGCAGGAGGGTGGCGAAGAGGACAGCCCGCGTCCTGTAGCCAAGCAGCCAGTAGCCAGCCCCCGGGACCAGCCAGGTAAGCACGGCTGCAAGGATCCTGTCGAAGGTAGAGTGTTCAAGCAGCGTGATTTGATTGTCCTGGCGTGAGGGCATGTGTCCTGGCTCCAGTGGAGTTACATCTCGAATCGTTCGCCGAGGTAATATTTGCGGGCATTCGGATCCGCAAGCAGCTGCTCGCGGTCGCCGTGGGCGATGATCCTGCCATCCAGGATGATATAGGACCTGTCGGTCGTATTCAGGGTCTCCCGGACATTGTGGTCCGTCAGCAGGATCCCGATTCCCTTCTCGGTGAGCTTTAGGATGATCTGCTGGATCTCGCTGACGGCGATCGGGTCGACTCCGCTGAAAGGTTCGTCCAGGAGAATGAGACGAGGTTCCATGATGAGAGCCCGGGCGATCTCGAGACGCCTCTTCTCACCGCCGGAGAGGACCGCGGCCTTTGAATTGAGCAGCTTGGCAAGGCCGAACTCCTCAACCAGCTCGTCCCTTTTCCTGATGCGGTCCGCGGTTGGCATGGGAGAGAGCTCGAGGATGGCGTTGAGATTCTGCTCGACGGTCAGTCCCCTGAAGACGCTGGGTTCCTGCGAGAGGTAGCCCATTCCAAGACGGGCGCGCCTGTACATAGGGAAGCGGGTTACGTCCTTTCCCATGAAGGAGATCTTGCCCTCGTCCGGATTCACCATGCCGATTGTCATTCGGAAGGTGGTGGTTTTCCCCGCTCCGTTTTTACCGAGCAAACCAATGATCTTGCCCTGCTCTACGCTGAAGTTGACTCCGTGGACCACGAGCCTTCCTGCGTAGCTCTTGGTCAGGCCCTCTACCTTGAGCAGGGGCTCCTGCTCTCCGGAGGGCTCGATCGTCGAGACGGTAGTCTCGGAGGCGGTCTCCTCCGCGGCCTCGGCGCCATTGTCGGGATTCTGATGATCTGCTGTCATGACCCTCTCTCCTCATCCATCAGCGTATAAACCGCAGCTGGAAATTCCCCGGCAGGCCCGGCCAGAAGACCAGGAGCGCCTTGCCCAGCATATTGTTTGCCGGTACCGACCCCCAGACTCTACCATCAGAAGATGAAGGGCTGTTGTCTCCAAGTGCGAAAAACCTGTCCTCTGCCAATTCGATCGAATGTGAATGGCCAGCTCCATCGTTGGTGTAGTAGTTGTCCTGGTGGATCTCGATCGCTTCCACGTTCGCATCCACGCGGCTGCCGAGCAGCCGCAGGTAGTATTGCGAGTGATCGGCCTTGGGCGGCGGGTTGTCGACATCCGGGATGGAGATGTAGCCCTCGGCCTCCTTGAGGCTGAAGATCTCTTCCGAGTCCAGGCGAACGACCAGGCAGTCGTCGCAGTTTACGATCTCGATTCGGCTCCTGGTGTTTAGCTCCAGGAAGATGCCTTCCTTCTCCTGGAATACGGGAGTGCCGGGATGGCGCAGCTTGCGCGGGTTCTTCACATCAGAGCGAGGCTCATTGACCACGCGTTCTACCACAGCCGGGCGTCCAGGGGCCGGCTCGCCGGTCGGTAAACGCAATTGGAAGGTCCAGTCTCCGTCACGAATTTCCGCCCCGATCCAGCCCCCGGCTGTTGTCGGAGTCGCAGTGAAGGAGAGCTTTACATCTCCGACGCTGTGCCTGCCACGCGGCCTTGCGGCCAGGGAGTTGTAAGGGATGTAATTGTCCAGGGCCCGCTGGTATTCAAGCAGGGCGGGCTCAGGGCTTTTTGACGAGTTGAGACTCCACCTGCCGTCCGCGAGCTCCTGCCAGGCGGGAACGCCCTTGCCCCCGGGCTCCTTCCAGGCCCTGACCGGGCTGAGTCCTCCTTCCACGACAGAGCTGTCTGAGATCTTCTTCCAGAGTATGCCCTGAATGTAGGGGTGTTCGGGTTTGCGTTCGATCTTGCCGTTGACGTAAACATCCCCGTTGATCAGGTTGATCTTCTCGCCCGGCAGCCCGACGAGTCTCTTGATGTAGTTCTTCCATTGGTCGAAGGCGAAGACAATGACGTCCCAGCGTTGCGGCTCGCCCAGGTCGTAGGCGAACTTGTTGACGAGTATTTTATTTCCTCCGCTCCTTGCCGAGTCCTCGATGACATGCTCCCAAAGATGCCCGGTGAGAGGGCACCTCATCAGCCGGAGGGTGGCCAGGGTCACCTTGAACGAGCTCCTGGGGGCCTCCCACTGGTTCCTGCAGGATTGGCACTCGACCCGCACCTGCGCAGGCAGCACGGCTGTCGTCCTGCCGAAGAGAGACTTGCCGGGCGCCCTGGCGTGCAGCTTCAGCCCACAGCCTTCAGCCGGGCATTCTTCAGCGCAGACCGCGTAGTTCTGCAGGGAGATTCTCAGCCGGCCGCTCGATGAATTGCTCGGGACGCCCACCTCGAAAGTGCGACCGGTATTGGGGCTCTCCACCTGGACATGCATTCCGAAGAGAGTTGGGGCCATGGAGCCCGTGGGGATCTCAAATGCCTCGACGGCGAAGTGACGTACGAACACGGCAAGAATGACGGCCACGACAATCGCTTCAATATTTTCCCTGAAGCTGTCGAAGCCTGAACGCTTCGCCTCGGGTTCAGTCTCCTCGCCGGATATCTCCTCAGCCTGTTTCGGCTGATTGCGCCTGCTGCTCATGGCTGCATATTAGCATGACGTCTTTTCTTCGTTCAACGCCGCTGATGGGAAAAGGGGCCCCGCAACGTTGTCAGGAGCCTGCGAGAGAGGCAAATTTTTCCCTGAAGTGCTCGAGGGCCAGCCCCCTGTGGCTCAGACGGTTTTTTTGTTCCGCCTCCAGCTCCGCGAAGGTCTGGCCGGTGGAGGCCTCTACGAAAACAGGGTCGTAGCCGAATCCTCCAGCTCCCGCTTCGGCCAGGGCAATGTGTCCTGGGCAGATTCCCTCGGAGTAAAAAAGCGCCCCAGGATCGACTGACGGATCACCCAGGACGGGTACGCAGCAGATCACGCAGACGAATTGGGCGGCCCGCTTCGCCGTCTCGACTCCTTCCAGAGCGTCCAGCAGCTTCCGGTTGTTATCAGCGAAGGTGCAATTCTCTCCAGCGAAGCGCGCGGAGTAGACTCCCGGGGCTCCGTCGAGCGCGTCGACACAGAGGCCTGAATCGTCAGCGATCACCCAGCGTGGACGCTCGGAGGGAGCAAGCCCGGCCGCCATCCTGGAGAAGTAGGCCGCCTTGATCAGGGCGTTCTCTTTGAAGGTCACGCCGGTCTCCTCGACATCCTCGCAGGGAGGGAGGTGCTCGATGCCCACCGTTCGCACCGAGAGGTCATTGAGCACGGTGGATATCTCCTCGAGCTTGTGCAGGTTTCCCGTTCCCACCAGCAACATCAGCTACTCCTTCTTCGGCCGGTCCGTTCTGTCAGGGAACATCGCGGAACCTCGCCTCGTTCTCCTTCCACCATTTTTTCCAGACGGCGGCATCGTAGCCGTGGTCGACTCCCAGCGATTCGCGCAGCAGTTCGAGTATTTTCCCATTCTCCTTCACCTCGGCGACCCCGCCGTTGCCGGCCGTTTTCGTCACCAGCAGGTCAAAGACCGGGGGGACGCGTTTTTTCAGCAGGAGTTGGTTGGCGATTTCTGCCGCCCGCTCGATGGATCCTTCATCTCCCGGCTGCAGCAGGGTGTCGAGGGCCTGTCGAAAGGTCTCTTCCGGACAGAATCGTCTCAGGCAGATGTTGGTTACCTTGATCACCTTGGGGCTCGGCTCGGCGAGCACCAGCTGGTAGAGCTTGCGAGCCGCCTTGACAGCTGCCGCGGGAGGTTTTGTTTTGCCTTTTGGTATTTCAGCCGGGAACTTACTGAGCGCGCTCACTGCGACCAGCCGAACGCTCTCGTGGGGCGACTCGAGGTAAGGAGTGAAGAGCTCGTAGGGTCGTGAGCCGGTATAGGCCATGATCTTACGTACGGCGTAATCAACCACTATGTGGTTGTCAGACTGGACGCTCTTGAAGAGAGAGGATAATTGCTCGGTGTCGCCCTTGAAGATGAGGCGTTCTCTCTCTTCCGTGCTGACCCATTCACCCCTGTATTTAACAAGGCCCAGGTCGAGCTGTTTTTTGCGCAGCTCTTTTTCAAGGATCCATTCATTTTCGAAGACCGTGTAGCCCAGCTCCCGCCGGGCCATCTCATGGTTGGGATCGACCTTCAGCATGAGCCTGCAGATCTTCTGCTTCTGGGAGACGAGGTGTTTCTCTCGGGCCCAGGTGGCCAGGCCGGCGAGGTCGTCGAGGCTCGCGCGATCGACCGTCTCGAATCTCTTGATGAATACGTCCTGGGGCAGGGGCGCCTTGACGATTCTCTGTACATCCTTGACGGGCTTGATCACCGCGCCGCGGGTCGTCTCGATTCGGTAGGTGTTCTCCACCTCGTTCAAGGTGATCTTGCCCTCGATGGTCTTCCCGTCGCGGAGGTAGGCGATATCCGCTCGCAGGGATCCCGCCGAGAGAGCGCTGAGCAGGATGGCAGTATGGAGAAGGTTGGTTTTCATAAGTGTTTGCGGGGATGGGCCCCTGGCGCTCCATCCAGTTTAACCCCTCCGGCCCCGGATCGAAAGAAGCTGCCGGGGTCAGTCGATACCGGTTATGAGCTCCGCCTGTTTTTTGATGATCTCGCTGATTCCCGCAGCGGCCAGGTCAAGGAGCTCATTCAGCTCCTCCCGGGAGAAGGGCTCTCCCTCTGCCGTTCCCTGGACCTCGAGGAACCGGCCTCCCTCGGTCTGGACAACGTTCAGGTCGACGCCGGCCCGGGAATCCTCCGAGTAGTCGAGATCGAGAAGGGTCTCGCCTCCGACGATTCCTACGCTCACGGCGCCGATGGCCTCGACCAGGGGCTGCTCACCCAGGCGGCCGTCATCGAGAGCCTGCCGGAGCGCGATGCAGGAGGCAAGGTAGGCGCCGTTGACGGAGGCCGTACGGGTTCCTCCGTCGGCCTGCAGGACATCGCAGTCGAGTTTCAGCGTCCACCCGGTGAGCTTTTCGAGATCCAGGACGGCTCGCAGCGAGCGTCCGATGAGACGCTGGATTTCCTGTGTTCTTCCCGAGAGCTTCCCGCCGCGCTCGCGCCGCCGCCTGGAGCCGGTCGAGGCGGGCAGCAGGTCATACTCCGCGGTGGCCCATCCCTTCGAGGTCCCATCGAGGAAGGCCGGGACGCCCTGCTCCAGGGTGGCGGCGCAGAGGACGCGGGTCATGCCGCTTGAATAAAGCACGGTAGCCGGATGCTGTTCGAGAAACCGAGTGTTGACTTCAATGGTTCTCAGGCTGTCCGCGGGTCTCTCTCTTGCCATGACTGTCCTGTCTCTCCTGGGTTTAGGTCGGAGACAGGATAAACCCGCGCGGATTATTTTTCTGCACTTCATTTGCCTCTTCGGCTTACGCATTTTTCAACGCGAGGAAGTTTTTCCAGCCGTAAAGCTGTATATTCAGGTCTATGGAGAAACGCGTGTTCCTGACATTGTTGATCCTCCTGCTCGCGGGCTGTGGCACGAGGCCGCGCAGGACGGTGGCTGATTACGCGGCCGTGCGGAAGAAACCGGTAGAGTCGCCGGTGGCGGAGGGAGTGGAGGGATTCTTCGCAAGCCGAGACTCGGCTCTCGTACACATCAATGGCCGGGTTCTTACCCGGGGGGATTTCCTGGAGGCCGTATTTCGTCAATTCGGGGAGAAGACCCTTCTCTCCGAGGTCATCAAGGAAGAGCTCTTTCTCCAGGAGGCCGAGCGCCGGAAGATGAGCGTGGAGCCGAAGGATGTGGAGAGCGAGGTTGAGCAGGTTCTCGACGGAATGTCGAGGGCCCTTGCTCGCGGCGACGAGGCGGCCGGGCGCATCAAGTTGGCAGGCCTCTACGAAAAACAGGGCCTGGCCTTGAATGACGTGCGCGAGGAGCTCAGGAGGAAGCTGGTCGCCCGGATTCTCATCAAGAGGGTAACCATGGCCATGCGGGACCCAGCCGGCGTCGATTTTCGCGGGCTCTACGAGAAAAACAGGCGGTATCATACCCGCCACATCGCCTACAGCTTCCCCTCTTTCGAGGCCCAGCCTGATGCCGCCCAGCTGCAGAAGAAGAAGGATTCCAGGGCGAAGGCTGAGGGGGCCAGGGCCAAGATCGTTTCCGGCGAGCTCGATTTTGTCGCCGTGGCACGGGCTGAGTCTGACGACCAGGTCACCCGGCCCCTGGGAGGAAGCCTCGGGCCCATCACGGCGGAAACGCCGATGGCCGAAGCTCTCAAGAAGGTGATCTTTTCCCTCGCACCAGGGCAGGTGAGCGAGCCGGTTGAGAATCCCCGGGGCGGGTACCATATCTTCCAGGTTACGAAAATCGAGCCTTCGAAGAAATACGATGAGGTTGCAGAGGAGGTCAGGAAGAACTATCTCAAGCGTGAGCCGGACATGGAGGAGATTCGTGAGGCATTCTACCGGTTGCGTGAACAGGCCCGGATCGACTGGCCTTCCGGGAGATGAAGGGAAACCGATGAGGGTGGCAGGGTCCGCGCGGAAGGAATTTCAGCGGATTCCGGGAGTTGGACCGAAGCTCGCCGCCAAGCTGGTTGAGCTCGGAGTCCAGGGGCTGGATGACCTGGCGGGACGCTCCCCGGAGACGCTCTACCGGGAGCTGGTTGATTTGCTCCAGGCCCCTATAGATCGCTGCGTCCTCTACGTTTTTCGCTGCGCCGTTTATTTCGCAAAGACGCCTAATCCCGATGCTGAAAAATTGAAATGGTGGGCCTGGAAGGATAAAACGGTCACCTGAGAGAAGGTTTTTCGGCCGTAGGCACCGGGGCCTTGGCCAGGAGAGAGATGGAAGCAGGCCATGGAAGAAGCTGAAGTGAGCGCGACCGGAAACCAGGATCCTGAGGTGACCGAGGCATCGGCCGCCGCGCAGGAACCCGGGGCCGGGGAGCAGAAGGGTCGAGCCGAGACGGAGGAGGAGCTCAGCGCCCTTACGGAAGAAGATCTACCCCGGGCCATCGAGGCGGTGCTTTTCTGCGCCGGTGAGCCGGTGACGATTCGTGAACTCGCGGAGCTTTTCGAGCTTGGCGTACACGATGTCAGGTCAGCTGTCGAACGACTTCGGGAGGAGTACATCGACTCAGGGAGAGCCTTTCGCATAGAGGATATATCCGGCGGGATCCAATTGTTAACCCTTCCCGACTTTGACCCGTGGCTACGCAGCATGTACCAGAAGCGGCGCAGCAGCAGGCTCTCGCCGGCTGCTCTCGAGACCCTGGCGATTGTGGCCTACAAGGGACCGATTACGAGGGCTGAGCTCGAGTCGATCCGGGGAGTGCAATGCGCTCCAACTCTCAACACGCTTCTTGATCGCGAGCTCATCCGGGTCGCCGGCAAGGCTCCCGGGCTGGGGCGGCCGCTGCTCTATCATACGACGCCGATGTTCCTCGAGAGCTTCGGCCTCGACAGCCTCAAGGATCTTCCAGAGCCCGAGACTCCTCCCTCGAGAGAAGAGCGAGAGGGACTCGAGGTAGAAAATGAGGAAGAGCCTGCTACTTCCAAGCCTGCAACGGAGGCAGCGGAGGAAGATGCGGTCCGGGAGGAGGCTGCTCCGTTCGAGGCGGCCGGTCACGACTCGCCGCCTGGGGATGAGGCCGAAACCGGTCCTGGCGCCGAGCAGGAACAGGAGCCGGGTGACCTCGAGAGCTGAGCTTCGGCCTCAGCGGTCTACCGGTCTTTTTTTTCCGAGACGCAGTAGAGATGGTGTTCGCCGCGCAGGAAGAGCTCATCGCCGATGATGGCAGGAGATGCGGAAAAAGAATCCTCCAGCTGGTTGGCCGCTACCAGGGCGTAATCTCCGTCACTCTCGATCACAATCATCACGCCGTTGCGGCTCATGACGTAGACCTTGCCGCCCGCTCCTACCGGCGATGAGTAGATCATCTGGAAACCGGGAAGACGCCTGGGGCCGAAGAGCTGCGTTCCGGTCTTGGCTTCCAGGCAGCTGAGGAAGGCCTGCAGGTGCCGAATGAAGAAGAGCTTTCCCTGGTAGAGGAGAGGCGATGGGACATAGGGGGTGTGGCGGTCAATTTTCCAGGTGACCGCCTTGGTGCCGGTGAGATCGCCGCTGGCGCCCTTGAGCCTGATGGCGAACATGGACTGGAACTCGTAGCTGCTGGCGGCGTAGAGAAAGCCATCCGCGGCCACGGGGGAGGCCACGACGTTGTTGGAGAGGCCGCCGCATTCCCAGATGACCTTGCCGGTGGCAAGATCATAGCTTCGAATGCGGGTCGTCGCCGCGATCACGGCCTGGGGCCGGCCTGCCTCTTCGATGATCAGCGGCGTGGACCAGGATGAGACCTCGTCGCGAGCCGCCCTCCAGATTTCTTTCCCGGTGTGCCTGTCGAGAGCGACGGCGAAGGAATCACCCTCATGGTCCCAGTTGATCACCACGGTGTCGCCGTGAAGCGCGGGAGAGCTTCCTTCGCCATGGCCGTGCTTGACCTTCATGTCGCCAAGGTCTTTTTTCCAGGCGAGCTCGCCATCGATGTCGAGACAGTAGATCCCTCGAGAGCCGAAGGAGGCTATGACATACTCTCCGTCGGTAACCGGGGAGTTGGAAGCCCAGCTTCCCGTTACATGGGCGCTCTCATGCGGTCTCTCCTCGTTGACGGTTTTCTCCCAGAGAATGGAGCCATCGGCTCGGTTGACCGCCAGGATTACCGAGCGCTGGTGGAACTCGGGGGCCATGTTGTCGTGGTCGCCGTCAGAGTGTTCGTGTTCTTCCTTCGTCGCTTTCCCGAAGGCCGATGCCGCGGTCAGGAAGATGCGCTCTCCCCAGATGACGGGTGTCGAGTGTCCCTTCCCCGGAAGAGTTGTTTTCCAGCGGATGTTTTTTTTCTCGCTCCACTCCGCAGGAGGGGAGCTGTCGGGCGCCGCCCCCGTTCCGAGAGGGCCGCGCCAGCTGGCCCATTGCTTCGCGGCGTCGAGGTCCTCCCGGGCCGGCTCGGCTTTGGCGGTGGGCGCCGTTTTCCGCTGGCGCTCCTCGGCGGGCTCCGGCGCGGGCTGCCTGCAGCCGGGGGCCAACGTGGCCGACAGAAGAAGCGCCAGGAGGAGGAACAGCGGCCAGCCGGGGTTGTCTTTCTTTGCGCTCATTACATTTCTCGTTTCCGGAGCTCGAGGACGCCCCTCAGGATAACCTCCTGCCCGTCCGCCTCATAGCCCCCCGGGACCGTTGCCTGACAATTTTAGCGGTATTCGATACGCAGGCCCCTCGATTGTGTGAATAATCGTTCATTATGAATACCGAGTACCTATTGAAAACAGCCGTTCTCTTGTTTCTGGCCGTTCGTTTACCCGCCGCCGAAGGCGAACCCGCTCGTTCCCTGGTTGAAGAAATTATCGCCGAGAGCGGAGTCAGGGGCGGCCTGGTGGTTCATGCGGGCTGTGGGGATGGCAGCCTGGCAGCGGCGCTTGGCGAATCCGGCGCCTGGGTGGTTCACGGGCTCGAGAAGGACCGAAAGCTTGTCGCCGCGGCTCGCAGGAAGATCGAGGCGCTCGGGCGCTACGGACGCGTCTCCGTAGAGTCCTGGGCCGGGAAGGAGCTTCCCTACGCGGACAACCTTGTCAACCTGGTCATCAGCCGCGAAGCGGCTGGGCTGGACCTCGCCGAGGTGATGAGGGTGCTGGTGCCCCACGGGGTCCTGCTCGTTGAAAACAGCGGGAAGTGGGAACGGAAGGTCAAGCCGTGGCCGGATGAGATCGATGACTGGACTCATTTCCTGCACGGGCCGGACAATAACGCGGTCTCCAGGGACAAGCTCGTCGGGCCTCCGCGCCACATCCAGTGGATCGGAGATCCCCGGTTCTCGCGAGCGCACGAGCAGACGGCCAGCTTCAGCGCCGCGGTGACCTATCGGGGCCGCATGTTCTACATCATCGATGAGACTCCGCCGGTGGACATCAGGCTCAAGGCGCGGTGGTCACTGGTCGCTCGTGATGCCTTCAACGGCATGGTGCTCTGGAAGAGGCCCATGCAGCGCTGGGTGAACCAGCTGCGCCGCTTCCGGTCGGGACCGGCAAGCCTGCCGTTCCGGCTGGTCGCCGGGGACGACAGGGTCTTCGTGACCTTTGATTTTGAGGGCCCGGTTCATGTTCTCGATGCCGTCAGCGGAAAAACACAGCAGATCATCAAGGGCAGCGAGAAGACCAAGCAGATCATCTACCGTGAGGGCTATCTCCTGCTTCTGAGCGATGATGAGGTGAACCAGATGGAGAAGATCGATGCCGCCCGCCGCCGCGGTAAATTTCTCAAGCACCATTGCCATGTGATGAAGGTTGACGTGACGACCGGCAAGACAGTCTGGAAGAGAGATATCGAGGAGCTGCTATTCCCCTGCATGGCGCTGAAGAACAACCAGGTCCTGCTGCAGTCCCCGACCCGGGTGATCGCGCTGGAGCAGGAGACGGGCAAGGATCAGTGGTCGGCGAATTTCCAGGCGGAGCTGCCGATCCCCGGCAACAAGCTGAAGAACGACGAGATGCAATGGGAGGCGCCGACCCTGGTGGTCACCGACGAGGTTGTTCTCAGCTCCGATTTCAAAAAAATCCGGGCCTACGATGCCAAGTCGGGCAAGGAGCTCTGGAGCGGCAAGAGCGCCAATGGCTACAACTCACCGGCCGATGTCTTCCTGATAGATGGTCTCCTCTGGATGGGCGGAAAAGGCGGTCGCCGGGCGTACGATCCGCGCACCGGCAAGCTCCGCAAGTCGCTTCCGAACAAGGGCGGGTATATGCACGCGCGCTGCTATCGCAACAAGGCGACCGAGCGCTTTCTGTTGCTCGGGCTCATGGGTGTTCAGATGGTCGACTTCAATAAGGGCGAGGTCTGGATGAATGACTGGATCCGCGGCACCTGCCAGTACGGGGTGATGCCCGCCAACGGCCTGCTCTACATACCGCCGGATTCCTGCGCCTGCAACATGAAGACCAAGCTCAACGGGCTCTACGCTCTCGCCTCGGTCAGGGAGCCGCGCCCCACCGGGAGAAAAGTCCTGCTGGAGAAGGGTCCCGCCTGGCAGTCCCTGGCGAAGGGCGGCGCGGAGCCTGAGGCCTCGAAGGTTCGCAAAGAACCGGCCGACTGGCCGACCTATCGAGGAAACCCGGCCCGCAGTGGACTGGTGAATTCCGTTGTCCCGGAGGAGCTCGAGGCGGGCTGGAGCAGTGAGATCGGCGGTAAGCTGTCGAGCCTTTCAGCCGCCGCCGGCCGGGTCTACGTAGCGGCGGTGGATCGGCACACGGTCTATTGCCTCGATGCGCAGACGGGCAAACCTCTCTGGAAATACACCGCCGGCGGGCGGATCGACACGCCCCCGACGATCTACCGCGGCGGGGTCTATTTCGGTTCGGCCGATGGCTGGGTCTACGCGCTGCGCGCTGAAGATGGAGAGCTTGCCTGGCGCTTCCTCGGAGCTCCGGCTGATCGCAGGATCTTCGTGCGCGGCCAGCTCGAATCGGCCTGGCCGGTGCATGGAAGCGTGCTGGTGAGCGCCGGCAAGGTGATGTTCGCCGCCGGTCGTTCATCTTATGTAGATGGGGGACTTCGACTCTGTCGGCTCGACGCAGCCACAGGAGCCCTGATCTCGGAGGCCACTGTCTATTCTCCCGGGCCTGACGGTAAGCAGCCCGATGAGAAAGGGCGCGACGTGAGAGGGCTGCTGAACGATATCCTCCTGGCAGATGGAAAGGACGTCTACATTCGTCACTGCAAGCTTGATTTCCAGAACGGCTCCGAGAGCGAGGGTGGAGTGCACCTCTTCTCGCCCCTGGGCTTCCTCGACGACACCTGGTGGCATCGAGCCTATTGGGTCCTGCACAACGAGTTCCAGTCTCATTGGAGCGGCTGGTGGAAGGTCGGCAACCGGGTGCCCTCGGGGAGAATCCTCTCCTACGACGACAAGGCGATCTACGGTTTCGCCCGCGACCGCTACGCTGGGGGAAATACCGGCCAGTGGCGCGGCGGAGAGAAATACCAGCTCTACGCCTATGACCGCAGCAGTCCCCTCCCGGCATCTCCGGCCAGGGTGAAGAAGCCAGCGAAGCCTTCCGTTGACCGAAAGGGGAAGCGCAGGAAGCAACCCAGGAAGAAGGCGTCCGCCCTGAAGCCGTTGACCTACCAATGGACCTCCGAGGTGCCGTTGCTGGCGACCTCGCTGGCAGTGACCAGGAACGCGGTGTTTATAGCGGGACCTCCCGACGTGTTCAAGGCCGCTGGCAAGACCGGACAGCAGGCGCTGGTTCTCAAGGACGCGGAGAAGGCGCTGGCAGCCTGGCAGGGAGCCGGAGGAGGGGTGCTCTACAGCGCCCGGCGAAGCGATGGAAAGAAGCTCTCCCAGCTGAAGCTTCCCTCGCCGCCGGTCTTTGATGGCTTTGCCGTCGCAGGCGGCAAGCTCTACCTGTCACTCAAAAATGGCAGTGTCGTGCAGCTTCGCGAAGGTAAATAGGCGAGGCCCCTGCGCCGGGGGGATTGCCGGAGTTGGCTGGCCTGGGGGCCGAGGTCAGGGTGGGGAGAGCTGAGCGACGCGATGTCCTAGCCTGTTTTCTTTTCCGGGTCTGCACCCGCGTCGAGCTCGCCTATGCGTTTCATGACAGCCGGGATGATCTCGTTCAGGATGTTCGACCCCATCGCGAAGCGCAGGCCGGCCGTCTCGAAGAGCTCCGGCAGGCTCCTGCTGCCTCCGAGGGCGAGAGCTTCCTGGTATTTCCTCACCGTTCCGGCGTGATCCCTGCTCTCGGCCAGCCAGGCCTGTAGCGCGCCGATCTGGGCGATGGCGTATTCGATATAGTAGAAGGGCGCTGAGAAGAGGTGCCCCTGCCTGTGCCAGAGACAGGCGAAGTTTTCCTCCATTCCTCTCCAGTCGATGTGCGGCGAGAAGCGGGCGGCCAGCTCGGTCCATTTTTCCCGGCGCTCTCCGGAGGAGTGGCCGGGATGGGTGTAGAGCCAGTGCTGGAACGCGTCGATGGTCGCGACCCAGCCGAAGAGGTCGACGATACTCTCGAGCTGCAGGTACCTGACCTCTCGGGCATCTTCGGCGTCATAGATCTCGTCGATTCGTTCGAGGCCGAAGAGCTCCATGCTCATGCTGGCGACCTCGCAGAATTCCATGGGCGCTGAGCGGTAGTCGCCGAGCGATTCATCCCTGGTGGCTATAGTGTGGAAGGCATGGCCGCCTTCATGGAGCAGGGTCTGGATGTCGGAGTGGGTTCCGACCGCGTTGAAGAAGATGAACGGCAGCCGCATGTCCTCGATGGAGTACATATAGCCGCCCGGCGCCTTCCCAGGCCTGCTCATGAGGTCAAGCAGGCCGTTGCGGTCCAGGATATCGAATTCTTTTTCAAAGCTGGGGTCGACTGCACGGAAGAGAGCCTGCGTTTTCTCGATGTACTCCCGCTCCGTAGTGAAGGGAGTGCAGGGAGGCCGTCCGAAAGGACTGACCACCCGGTCCCAGGGACGGAGGGAGTCGATACCGAGCTTCTCGATCCTCTTGCGGGTGAGCTCACCGACCGCGGGTACGACAACCTCTTCCACTGCGGTGTGGAAGGCCGCGCAATGCTCGGGATCGTAGTCGAAACGGCATAGCTCCTGGAACCTGTAGTCACGGTAATTTTCAAAGCCGGCGTTCAGGGCCACCTCGTGGCGGATGGCGAGCTGCTGGTCGAAGAGCTCCTCGATCTTGTTGCTGTCCTGCAGGCGGCGTTCCGCCAGCTTTCTGAAGGCTTTCTCTCGAAGCTTCCGGTCAGGTTTTTCAAGCAGCGCGGAGCATTGCTGGGGCGTGAGGGTCTCGCCATCGATCTCGACCGTGATGGCTCCCTGGATTTCCATGTATTTCGCGTGGAGCTCGGTGTCCTCTGTCTCGAGCCGGGTATTTTCTTTCCGGAAGAGCTCGGCCTTCGTCTTCCGCCTCCGGTCAAAGATGCTGTAGCGGCCCGGGAGGCTCGCGCGGGCGGGGCTGGCCAGGTATTTCCGGTCGAGGCTGTCGTCCAGCTGGCTGTAGAGGGGCACCACCTCGCGCTCGTAGAAGAGATAGTCATCCCTGATCGTCTCATCTGCCGTATCGCAGGTCTTGGCGATATAGCGCCGGGCCTTTTCAGCCTCGACCACAGATGTGAGCTCGCTCCAGTCTCGAAGGAAATTCTCAAGGTCGTCCGGGGTGTCCACCGGTTTCGCGAGCAGCGTGTCGACCAGCTCCCGCAGGCGGTCTGTATCAGAGGGGGTGAAGTCAGCAGGGAGGAAGTTCAGCGCCGGAGTGCCGGTGTCAGGTTTTCGGGTAAGTTGCATACATTCGTCCTCTGGATCACTTCCGGTTCGCCGCTCAGGCGAAAAAAACAGGGGTCTCATGATTTCCACCACGAGGCCCCTGCGGAATAAATGGCGCGCCCACCAGGGCTCGAACCTGGAACCCCCGGTTTCGTAGACCGGTACTCTATCCAATTGAGCTATGGGCGCACCTAATCGTCTCGCTTCAAGTTGTAGGATATTAGGAACGGAGCGGAAGTCTATCAAGATAATTTAATCCGCACCCAGGGCATTGGAGAAGGGTTTCAGAGTGCAGATTGCGTCGTTGTGAGTGTGGCTGATATACTCCCGGACACCCGCAACGGAGAATACCGCATGAGCGATGAGAGTTCCGCCTTCATGGAAGACCTGAGTCCCGAGCATTTTATGGGAGAGGCTCTCAAGGAGGCCCGCCGGGCCTACGAGGGTGAGGAGGTTCCCGTTGGGGCGGTGATCCTGGATGTTGCCAGCGGCCGGCTCGTTGCCCGTGCTCATAACCAGCGCGAGCTTCTGAAGGATCCGACCGCTCACGCGGAGATTCTCGCGATTACGCAGGCGGCGGATTATTACAAGTCCTGGCGCCTGACGGGATGTGTTCTCTATGTAACTCTCGAGCCCTGCCTCATGTGCGCGGGGGCGATTGTCCAGGCGAGGATTCCCGAGGTCGTCTATGGAGCGGTGGATCCGAAGGCCGGCGCCCATTGCTCGGTTTTCGAGGTTCTGGCCAATAGCGCCAACAATCATTTCCCCCGGGTCCAGGGTGGGCTCCTGGCTGATGAGAGCGCCGAGCTGCTGCAGAGCTTCTTCAGGGCGAGGCGGGGGGGGGGAGGGAAGAAGGGCGATCCCGGCTCGCCCAACGGGGCCTGCGGTTGATTTCTGGCAGGTGAACCTCCGGCTCTCCGGCCGGTCCTTTTTATCTCTCTTTGCCAGCCGCTCTTGCAATGAGGCGGGCAGTTTCGCACAATCCGCATTGAACGAGCCGTCGGAAAGTACTCAGCGGAGAGATGCCGGAGCGGCCGAACGGGATGGTTTTGAAAACCATTGACCTCGCAAGGGGTCCCTGGGTTCGAATCCCAGTCTCTCCGCCATTTTTTCTTTTTCCACAGGCCCTCGAATGCTCCTGCTGTCACTGTTTACGGCTTTCTTGAGTGACTGCTTGGTAGGATCCTGTTCGTCTTTTATAATTCAGGTTGGCTGTCCGGTGAATTCGGACAGGGCTGAATTCCCGGCAGGGTTGACCGGGGATCGCGTTTGAGAGCATGTTCTGTTCCCCTTGAGGTCGCGTGTCTCGATGATGGGTAGAATCTTCAACATATCGACTTGCCTGTCTCTTCTTGTATGCATTAGCGCATGCAGCACGATCGAGACGGAGAGACGGGACTGGAGTGACTACAGGGGGGCGGGCTATGTCTATTTCCACTTGGAGGAGCCCAGGATGGTCGAGGTCCTGGGTGATCCCCTCGAGCCCTTCAACCGCGCTGTAGGAGCAGCGAATTTTGTTTTCCTGAACTACTTCGTGGCTCCCATGAGTACGGCCCATCGCTTTCTCTTTCCTCCCCGGGTTCGAAGGCGAATCAGTAACTTCACCTACACGATGGCCTATCCCAAGCGTTTCGTGGCGAATGCCATGGAGGGCGATTTCCTGACTGCGGGGATAGAGACCTCCCGCTTCCTGGTGAATGGAACCATTGGCTTGGCGGGCATCTTTGACCCGGCGACTGACCTGGGAATCGAGAGTCCGGCTCCGGAGGATATTGGTCTCGCCCTGGCCCACTGGGGGTGGGATTCGAGCATCTTTCTGAACCTGCCCTACTTCGGTCCGAGCTCGGTTCGCGATGGGACCGGCGAGATCTTTAATTTCGCCCTGACTCCTACCAACTGGATTCCGGGGGGATTTATCGTTCTCGGTATCAACTCCCGCTGTGATGGGATTGAGGACATCTTGAGGCTGGTGCGGGCCTCGTCCGATCCCTACGAGGCCTCCCGTTTTTTCTGGTCCATCCAGAGAAATGCCCGGGTTGCCGGAGTGGAGCTCGCGAGGACGGAGTCTCCGACCGAGGATACCCTGATGACTCTCTACCTGGCGCTTTCCGACCGTGGTTTCGCGCGGGCCGGTGAGGCGGGCGAGGTGTTCGTTCCGGCGACGGGAAAATGGCTTCCCTACAGCTACTGGCTGCAGCCGGGAGCCGCCCCGCTGCTCTATATCCTGCCCGGCCTCGGATCCCATCGGGAGAACGAGAGAACGATAGCCCTGGCGGAGATGGGCTACGAGCGGGGCTTCTCGGTGGTGGTCCTCAGCAGCTCATTTCATCCGGAGTTCATGGAGGCGGCCTCTACCCAGCAGGTTCCCGGCTATCCGCCGGAAGATATTCCGGAGATCAGGAAGGCTCTCGGCCTGGTCCACTCCGATCTGACGGGCGCCTACCCCGCCCGCTTTACCGGCAAGAAGGCCCTGATGGGGGTGTCGATGGGAGCCTACCACGTTCTCTACCTGGCTTCGGAGACAAGTTCGGAAGTCGAGGCCTTCGACCGCTATGTCGCGATCAATCCGCCTGTGAGCCTCCGCTACGGCGCCGGCCGGCTTGACAATATGTACCAGGCCGTCAACGCCTGGCCCGAAGCGGAGAGAGAGCAGCGCATGCTGCGAACCCTGCGGAAGGCCGCGGCGCTGGCGGACGAGACCTTGAAGGTTGAGCCCGGCACAGGGCTTCCATTCGATCTCGAGGAGTCACGTTTTCTCATCGGGCTGGAGTACAGGTTGGTGCTGCGTTCGGTCATTCACGAGAGCCAGCGGAGAAACCCCACCGGAGTCCTGCTGACTGAAATGAGTGCCTGGGAGCCGACGGCCTCCTATCGCGAGATCAGCGATTATTCCTGGATGGAATATTTCTACGCATTTGTTCTTCCCAGCATCCGGTCGAAGGAGCCTGGCCTGAGGGAAGACAAAGAATTTTTCGATCGGGGGGATCTGCGTTCCCTGGAGAGCTCGCTGCGAGAGAATAAGGCGGCCTTTGTCTTCACTTCCGACAACGATTTCCTGCTCTCTGACGACGACCAGGCCTGGCTCGGAGCAACCTTCAGCGAGCGCCTGGAGGTTTTCGTTGGAGGCGGGCACATGGGCAATCTCTACAAGAAGGATGTCCAGGAGAAGATCTTCTCCGTTCTCGATGACCTGAGGGTTTCGAGTGAAGTTGCCGGGCGCTGAGTTGGTCGGCGGCTAAGCTCGCTGTAGCCAGGGGGCGATGAGAGCCACTTGAAATTCCTCCCGCCGGTTTTCCAGGATTCCGTCAGGCAGCCGGATTGCGGGAACTATTAAAGCCGCCAATAGCGACAGCTGAAATTTCTGTGAGTACCCGCTTGCTCCGTTCCGGAGCGGGCGGGTGCTTTCATTGACAATGATGGATCCATCGCGATGTGGGGCTTTTCGTGGCGGCGGGCAGGATGTATAAAGAGGGAATGAGCAGCCTGACACCACCATGGGGAACCCCGGAGCCTTCGAGCGATGGAATCTCCCGTCGCAGCGCCATCAAGCTCGCGGCGGCGATGGCAGGAGCGTCCGCCGCCGGGGGGAGCCTGGGCGCGGAAGAAAAAAAAGCTGATGCGCGAAGGGCTTCTCCTCAACGCTTCAAGATGAAGAAATCCATCAACCTCTGGGCCTTTCCCTACCCGGACCGGATGAACCTGCGGGAGTGCCTGCAGCTGGCGAAGGATGCCGGTTTTGATGGGATCGAGCTTAACTACAACCTTGAAGATGATCTCTCACCGAAACACGGTACGAAGCACTATACCGCGATCCGCAAGATGGCCGAGGAGATCGGGATCGCCATCAGCGGTGTCTGCTCGTTCCTGTTCTGGCCCTATCCGCTGACCAGCAACGATCCGGCCGAGCGCGCTCGGGGTATGGAGCTTGCGACACTGATGACCCGGGCCGCGCACGACCTCGGCACCGAGAACCTGCTGGTGGTGCCGGGCGCTGTGCACATGCCGTGGCGGGCTGATCATGACCCCACCGCCAACGACATCTGCGACAAGAGAGCCCTTGAGGCGATCGGCAAGCTGCTTCCCGGCGCCGAAAAGTTGAAGGTGAATCTCAACATTGAGAACATCTTTTTCAACGGCTACCTGCTCTCCCCGCAGGAAATGATCGGCTTTGTCGACAGCTTCGACAGTGAATTTCTGAATGTTCATTTCGACACCGGCAACATCATGCTCTTCCAGTTTCCGGAGCACTGGATCCGGATTCTCGGCAAGCGCATCCGGAATGTCCATCTCAAGGAATTCACCAAGAAGGGGACGGACTATTCACTCGAGACCTTCCGGCCGCTGCTCGATGGAACGACGGACTGGCCCGCGGTCATGGAAGCCTTCGAGGAGACGGGCTACGATGGCTACCTGACCTTCGAATATTTCCACCCATACCTGCACTACCCGGAAGCCCTGGTCTACCAGACCTCGGATTCTCTCGACCGTATGCTGGGTCGCAAAGCCTGATCCGCTTCCCGGCGCTTCTGATCTTCTTCATCCCGGAGTTACCGATGCGTCTCATCTTCTTCATCTCGTGCCTGGCCCTGTTTTTCCCCGGCTCAGTTCGGGCCCAGGGCAAGCTCAAGGTCTTTGTTCTTGCCGGCCAGTCCAATATGGAGGGCGCCGGACAGATCCAGATCAATCCAGGAAGCAAAAACGGGGGCAAGGGCTCGCTTGAATATCTCGTGAAGGATGCGAAGACAGCGAAGAAGTATGCCCATACCGTGAACAGGGATGGCAGCTGGCGGGTGCGGGATGACGTCTGGATCTGGTACCTTGGCCGCAAGGGCGGCCTCAGCGTCGGCTACGGGGCGAAGCCCCGGATGATCGGGCCCGAGTTCCAGATCGGCCACGTGCTGGGAGAGGCCTTCAAGGAGCAGGTGCTTCTGATCAAGATCGCCTGGGGCGGCAAGACGCTGGTAAAGGATTTCCGCCCGCCGAGCTCCGGTGGAGAGGTGGGGCCTTATTACACCGAGATGCTCGGGCATGTTCGTGAGGTGCTCGCGAACCTCAAGAAGCTCTTCCCCTCCTACGATGGCAATGGCTATGAGCTCGCAGGTTTCTTCTGGCACCAGGGCTGGAACGATGGCCTCAAGAAACCCTGGGTGGAGGTTTATGAAGAGAACCTTGCCAACCTGGTGAAGGATCTTCGCAAGGAGTGGAAGGCACCCGGCCTGCCGGTGAGCATCGGCGTGAGCGGCTTCGGCGGTCGGGGGCAGAAGGTTGACCGCCGCCTGGGGATTATCGCTGCCCAGCACGCGGTCGCCCGTCGCCCCGAGCTCAAGGGAAGGGTCGTGTCGGTCGAGACGCGGGATTTCTTCCGCCCGCGCGGGGAGTCTCCCTCCGGGCAGGGCTATCATTGGAACGGCAACGCCGAGACCTATTGTCTCATTGGCGAGGCGATGGCCAAGGCCCTCCTGGGGGCCTCCGGCGTCAAGAAAAACTAGCCCGCTCCGGATCTCCAGCTTACCCTGTCAGCTTATTTCTTCTTTTCAGCCGGTCCGCTGTTGAGGATCGGTGTATCCCATCCTTCGATGTAGGATGGCTTCACGTTTTTCCGGAAGCCGCCGAAGTTGAAGGTCACCGGCTTGTAGGGGCCGACAAAGTCGATCTTTCCATCGGCCTTGATGCTGTCATCCATGCTGAGACACCAGAGCGCACCGTTGACCATCATGCGGCGGAAGCCATCGTTGATGATGTCTTCGGAGGCGCCGTGCGTCGTTGTGAAGACCCTGCCCTCCTTGCCCGACTTGCTGCCCTTGTAGCTTCTTGTCCACACTACGGGCATCTCTTCCTTGGTCTTGTCGGGCTCCGCATCGGCCGTCATGCCGTTGAGAATCCGGCCGCGAGCGAGTGTCACGCTGCCTTTGAGGGGGAAGGCCTTGTAGCCGCCGCATTGGGTGTGGACATTCTTGACCCCGCGCAGGATCGGGTGGCTCAGCTGGTCCTTCTCAAGGAGCAGGATCGAGCTCTGGCGGTGGTTCCTGCCGTAGTGGCCGACCCAGTTCTCGCCGAGCACCTGCTCCCCGAAGCCTCCCTTGTAGTCCTTGCCGTTATAGCCATTGGAGTATTTCGCGTAGGCGTCCCGGGTTCCATTGAAGGCGTGCGTCGAGGTTCTGAGGCCCATGACGGGCTTGCCGGCATCGAGGTAGTCGACGAAGTGCTGCATCTCTTCGTGCGGGAAGTTCTGGAAACGCAGGAAGACGATCATGAGGTCGGCCGTTTTCAGGTCCGCGAGACCCGAGAGATAGGAACTGCCGGGCTGGATGAAGCCGGTCTTCTTGTCGGTGGTGAAGAAGACGCTGCATTTGAAGCCGTAGTGTTTCGCCAGGATCCTGCCGAGCGCGGGGAGGGTCTCCTCGCCGCGGTACTCGTGGTCACCGGCGATCAGCACGATATGCTTTCCCTTTCCAGGTCCGGAGTCACCCTCCCACACCACGCGGTGGGGGTGTCCGGCAAAGGTCAGCTGGCAGGTGAGGGTCAGAAGCGCCGTGAAGAGGACTGAAGTTTTCAGCATGGTGTCTCCGTCTGTCTGGTGGTATCGGAATGCTTTTTCCATCGTTTGCTTTCAAAAAGGAAGACTTCCAGTACAGACGAATCAGCCCATCTGTTCCAGCAGTTTATTCCTACTTCCACCTGGTCGCCTTGAGGAAGGCGAGCAGGTCTGCCAGCTCCTGCCTGGAGATCTGCTTGTCAAGACCAGCCGGCATGATCGAGGTCTTCCCCGGGCGCAGCTCGGCGATGTCCCCCCTGGGAATGGTCGTCCTGGTGGTCGGGCCGGTGATGACCGTCAGCTTTCCTCCACCCTCTTCCCGCAGGATTCCGCTGAGTACCTTCGCTGTATTGGTGATCACCTCTACGGGCTCGTAGCTTCGTACGATACTGAGGCTCGGATAAACGAGAGCTTCGAGCAGGTCCATCTCGGAGCGGATCTGGCCGATACGGGTAAGGTCGGGGCCGACGCGCCCACCCAGGTAGCCGATCGCATGGCAGGATGCGCAGGCGGTTTTCGAACTGTTGAAGACGGCCTGGCCGCGGCGGATGTCGCCTTCGGGAAGTGACTGGCTGAGGGCCTGGAGGTGTTCTCGCTGCTTGAGCGTGTCGCCGCGCGATTGCCGCAGGAGCGCTGAGGCGAGCTCGTGAAGCTTCGCGGATTTTTTCTCCAACCACAGCTCCACGCTCTCCGTCCTGAGTCCATCCCTGCCTGCGGAGCTGGCCAGCGATTTGAGCAGCGCGCCGCAGAGAGCTTCGTCCGTCTCTTTCTCGAAAACCTGGAAGAGACGGTTTACCTCCAGCGGCCCACAGGTCCTGATCCTCCCGATCAGGGCCAGCTTTCTGCCGCGGTCGAGGGTGGCGGAGGATAGCGTTCGGATGGCCGCCTCCCGGAACGCGACGGATTTTTCCGGGGAGAGCTGAGCGAGCACGAAGTCGAAGACCCCGGGCCCCGCTTCAGAAAGCAGGCCGGGTGAAGATGAGACCGCCTGCAGGCGTTCCCGCACGGAGAGCTTTTGATCGCCTGATATTTTCAGAAGGGCGCTCAGCAGCTCTCCCTCGGGGCGGAGCCCGAGGTTTGAGAGCGCGGCGAGCGTCCTCTTCCTCAACGGCTCGGCTTCCGAGGTCAGCAGCCGCGCCAACCGGTCTCCCCAGGCTGCCGGGGGGGAGGGCAATGGGTTCGAAGCAAGCGTGCTGAGAAGGATATCGCGGGATGGGCCCGAGAGCCCATCGGAGCTGATGGCCGTATCCAGCAGGTCCTGGAGGGCAGGATTTCCGTGGAGGTGCCTGAACAGCAGCTCCACCTTGGCCGGTTTCTTCAGCGCGCTTTCAAGCTCTCCCCGAAGAGCTTCGCCTGCGACCTCGCGCCATCCTGGCCGCCGGGACAGGACCCGGCTAGCGCTTTCCCTGTTGGCCGCGTTATCTGACCGCAGGAAGGCGACCACCGTTGCCGGCTCCAGCCCACCGCCATCCATTTGGTCGAGGGCTATGAGGGCGGCCCGCTGGGTCTCCGCGCTGGCTGATTCGAGTCCCTTTCGGGTCGAGGCGGGGTGGGCGATCTCGACCAGGGCGTAGATCAGCGAGTGCTCCAGGAACCGGTCGGCTACGCCGTCCGAGGCCGCCAACAGCTTTTCTACCGATTCGGGAGATCTCAACCTTCCCAGAGCCTCGGCCGCGCTTCTTCGTATCTGGGCCGACTCATCTTCGAGGAGTCGTTCCAGCATTTCTCGCGCGTCCAGGTCCCGCCAGAGCCCCGCTATGTGCGCTGACGCCTGGCGGACGCCTCCGTGGCTGTCATCGAGTCCTCCGCGAACCGCGGCCCGGGCTCCCTTGCTATGGATCCTGGACAGGCTCCAGGCTGCGTTACGCCGTGCGCGGGCTGACCGCGAGTGATCGAGTGTTTTCTTCAACTCATGGATGGAGGCGGCGCCGCGGCGTCCAAGTTCGGCCCTGGCTCTCTCCCTCACCGCCGGGCGCTCGTCATCGAGATAGCCGGTGAGCTTGCCGGCCCCCGCCTGCCAGTCGAGCTTCAGGCCGAGGGGGTCGCGAGGCAGGGCGGCTCCTTTCTTACGGATCCGGTAGATCATTCCGAGGATGTCCGGTTTGTGCAGTTGCGAGGTGGGGCAGCAGAGCTTGTACCAGCCCCCCGTGTCGATCACCAGGAGGCTGCCATCGGCATCTTCGAGAATGTCGGTGGGGTGAAAGTCGACGTTGTCCGAGACCAGGAAATCGCTGTTGCGGCTGGTGAAGGTGGCGCCCCGGGGGGTGAGCTCGTGACGGGTAATCTTGTGCAGGTTGAAGCAGCAGGCGAAGAGGTTGTCGCGATAGCTCCTGCCGAATATCTCCGAGCGGTAGCGTGTGAGTCCGCATGGGGCCGCAGGTCCCAGATGGACGAGAGGAGGCATCAGTCCGCCTGTGTGCTTGTGCCCGTCGATGACCCCGTGTTTCTTTCCGTAGATGCCGCCGTAGACTGCGTGGATGATTCCATCTCGTCTCCCTCCTGCCGGATGCTGCAGGAAGGTGGTGGTGAAGAAGCGCTCCCCGCCTGGCAGGAACTCGACATCGACGGGGTTGTCCATCCCCCCTGTCATGATGGCCTCGATCCAGGGCGATCCGGGTCGGCGCCTGAAGATATGGGCGGCGCGGGTCACAAGGGGTTTTCCCCCGGGACGGGCGTGGGTCTGCTCGGCGAAGGCTCCCTTGCACCAGTAGATCCAGCCGTCAAGTCCGAGGTAGGGGCCATGCAGGTCATTGGCGCAGCCGGTCAGGGTCCCCTTGAACCACTCCTCACGCTGGTCGCAGATTCCATCCCCATCGGTGTCCGTCAGCTTCCAGATACTCGGCGGCGCCGAGACATAGAGGGAACCATCGTGCCACATCGTACCTTCGGGAAACATCATTCGGTCGGCGAAGACGGTCCTGCGTTCGTAGGTTCCGTCTTGATCAAGGTCCTGCAGCCGGAGAATTCGATGCGGCCTCTTTTTGAGCTGCTCCTCGACCTTTTCGTTGCTGCCGGATGAGTCACTGACGTAGAGGTTTCCCTGTTCGTCAAGGGCGGCCGTGATCGGGCGGCTGCAGAGGCCTGATACGCAGGCCGGTTCGATGGTGAAGCCCGGGGGGAGGGTGAATTGATGAGAACCCAGGCGCTGCGTTTGAGAGACGAGCGGGATCGGAAGCAGAAGGCAGAGCATGAGGGTGGCTTGGCAGAGTATGCGCATCGGCATGAGATCCCGCTGGTTTTCGTCGTTTTTACCCCGGGTCACGAGCCTACATCGCCTTCGTCGAAGAAAACACCTTTCTGTCGCTTGCCGGGAAAAAGTCCGTGTGTTGAAGTGGGGTCATGAGGCGAAAAGAAAACTGTCCGGGCCCGCTGTCTCGTCGTTCCTTTCTGGAGATTGGCGGCCTGTCCGCCTGCGGGATGGGCCTTGGCGAGCTCGAGCGTCTTCGTGCCGAGTCGGCCGTTCCCGGAACGTCTCCCAGCGACACCTCTGTCATTTTCGTATGGCTCCCCGGCGGTCCGCCTCATATGGAGATGTACGATATGAAGCCCGATGCTCCCAGCGACTACCGCGGAGAGTTCCGGCCCATTCGCACCAACGTGAGCGGGCTCGATGTCTGCGAGCTGATGCCGATGCACACCCGCTGCGCCGACAAGTACAACATCGTGCGCTCCGTCCGGCATTCCTTCGCCGACCACGGAGGCGGACACAAGCGCTTCCTGACTGGAAGGAAACCGGCCGAGCCTACCGGCTTCGTCAACGATGCTCCGATGGCTGGATCGCTTGCCAGCAAATCGCTGGAAGGAAAGCGAAAAAAAGGCGCCTTGCCGGGCTACGTAGCCCTGGTGAAAAAAGGCCGCCACCACGTGGATGTCTACAGCTTCGGCTCGGCCTACCTCGGGGTCAATACGCATCCTTTCATCGTTCATGCGGATCCCAACGAGGATGGCTTCAAGATCGAGAGCCTGGCCGTCGACTCGAAGGTTACCGATCGTCTCAGCGACCGGGTGAGCCTGCTCAACGGCGTTGACCGGCTGCGGCGCGATATCGATTCAGGAGGCGTCTTCTCCTCCATCGACAGGTTCAACGCCAGGGCCCTCGAGATGATAAGCTCATCGGAGGTTCGCGATGCCTTTGACCTCTCCAGGGAGGATGACCGCCTGAGAGAGCGCTATGGCCGCCACTCCTGGGGGCAGAGGGCGATTCTCGCCCGTCGACTGGTCGAGGCCGGTGCCAGCTTCGTGACCGTCGTGATGGAGAACCCCTATGTTTCCGGCGTGAAGTGGCTCAAGAATGGAACCTACAATTGGGATTCGCACGCCGTGAATTGCCACATCTTTGACGATGCCCGGGTGAGGCTTCCGATCTACGACCGGGTGATCACCGCCATGGTGGAGGATCTCTACGACCGGGGTCTCGACAGGAAGGTGCTGCTGGTGGTTACCGGGGAGTTTGGCCGCACGCCCAGGATCACCAGCCAGGCGGGCAGCCAGACCAAGGTGAGTCAACCCGGCCGTGATCACTGGCCCTCGGCGATGTCGATGCTGCTGGCGGGCGGGGGGATGCGCACCGGCCAGGTCATCGGCGCGACCAATAAGAAGGGCGAACACCCGGTGGAGAGAACGATGACGCCCAACGATGTCTGGGCGACGATCTACAACCATCTCGGCATCGACCCCGAGCGCACTTTCGATGATTACCAGGGCCGTCCGATGCCGATCCTGCCTTTCGGCGAGCCGATCCGCGAGTGCCTGCCGGCCAGGGTGTAGCTCCTGAAGCTTCCTCCCTCCGGGTTAGTTTCTGGAAGCTGCGAGCCTGCTCGGGCTATGATCTTCTCTCCGGAGAAAACCGGGAGTATCGCAAGAAGACAAGACCTGGAGACATTATGAAAAGACGTTCTATGGATACGATGTCGGCGGGAAAAAAGCTCACCAGGAGAGGCTTTCTTGGCGGCTCCGCAGCCGGGATGACAGCGCTGGGGCTGGCTTCCAGCGCTCCGGCGGGGTGGGCCGGGAAGCTCCTTCCGAGCGAGAAGATCAACATGGGCTTCATTGGTATGGGTGGGCACGGGGTCAACAGGAACCTGCGGATGTTCCTGCGGCAACCGGATGCGCGGGCGGTTGCAGTCTGCGATGTCTACAAGAGCCGCAGCGAGTCGGCGCAAAAACTGGTTCATTCGCACTACAAATCCGATGGCTGCTCCGCCGTCACGGATTTCCGCAGGGTGCTTGATCGCAAGGATATCGACGGCATCATGATCTCCACCCCGGATCACTGGCACGTGCTCCTGTCGGTGCTGGCGATCCGGGCCGGCAAGGACGTGATCTGCGAGAAGCCGACCCTGACCATCGAGCAGGGCCGCATCCTCAGCGACACGGTCAAGAAGCACAAGAAGGTGTTCCAGACCTCGACGGAGGACAGGAGCCTGGCCTGCTACCTGCAGATGGCCCAGGTCATCCGCAACGGCCTGATCGGCAAGGTCCGCAAGGTGGAGGTCCAGCTGCCCACCGGCAACAGGTTCCCGACCATGAAGCCGGTCGCGCCGCCAAAGGATCTCGACTGGGACATGTGGATCGGTCCGGCTCCGAAGATCGCCTACAGCCCCGACCGTCCCGAGCGCGAGCACTGGCGGAATTGTTTCGACCACTCAGGCGGTAAGCTCACCGACTGGGGAATGCACCAGCTCGATACTGTGCAGTGGGCTCTCGACCGTGAATCGAGCGGCCCGAGCGAGGTACATGGTGTCGGAACCATCAACGAGGGAAGCGTCTACAACACCTTCATGGACTACGACATCAACTACCGCTATGACGATGGGGTCCATCTTCATGTCAAGTCCGGCGGCACCGGGATGCGTTTCGAGGGTACCGATGGCTGGGTCAGCAACTCTTCATTCAACCGTCCCATGGAGGCGAGCTCCAAGGAGCTGGTCAAATGGCGGCCGGGCAAGGGCGATCTCAAGCTGCGCACCTGCGCCGGCGGCGAGCACAGGGATTTCCTCGACTGCGTCAAGTCCAGGGAGTTGCCCTACTTTCCCGCCGAGACGGGACATCGCTGCGCCAGTGTTCAGCACATCGGGAATATCTCGATGTTGCTCAAGCGAAAGCTCAAATGGGATCCGAAGACGGAGACCTTTATCGGAGACAAGGAGGCAAACGAGCTGCGTTCGCGTTCCATGAGAGCCCCCTGGAGTCTCGATGCGTAAGCTCCCCCGTCCCCGAGACAGAAAGATGAAAGACATGTACCTGTTCAGACAGTTCGTCCTGGTAATCGCCTTTGGCGTATTTTCCGGGGGCTTTTTCCCCTCGGCCTCGGCCGAGGTGACCCATATCGTCTGGATCCTTGGAGAGGATATTTGCCCTGACCTTGGATGCTATGGAACGAAGGGGGTCAAGACTCCCCACCTCGACCGCCTGGCCGCAGAGGGTGTGCGCTATACACGGGCTTTCACGACCTCACCGGTCTGCTCCACCAGCCGCAGCGCGATGATGACCGGCATGTACCAGGACGCCATCGGAGCCAACCAGCATCGAACGGCAAACAAGAAGCCGCTGCCCTCCCATGTCATTCCCTTTCCCCTCCTGCTTCAGAAGGCCGGCTATCATACCGGGCTCATGGCGAGCAGGAAGCTCGACCTCAACTTTACGCATAAATCGAAGGATCTCTTTCCAGGGGGGGACTGGAAGAACGCCGGGGACAAGCCCT
>CAUZHA010000037.1:0-35973 GCA_963579555.1 Planctomycetes bacterium UBA1146 | reverse complement strand
CGTCTGCAAGCGGGACCCAGAAATAATGAAAAATAGCAAAATCGTGCTCTGCAGGGCCTCTGAAGGCATTTTTTGATATTCACAGGTTGACACCCTGACGGTTTTCCTGTATTCAGACTTCCCGTAATGTTGAACGGAAAGCCCTGAGAACGGTTTTCAGGGCACTTTAGAGGCTTTGGAGGTTTTCTGACCTAAACATCTCGTCATCTAAGAAGAGTTACCCGGGTACTTTTCAGATCTGCATTGAGAGGCCCAGGAGACTCTTTCGGAGCTGTCGGGAGGAGAAATCAGGGAACCAACAATCATTTCAGGAGGAAGTAAAGAGATGTTCGAAGAAGCAGCTCCAGCTCCAGCGGCTAGGGATAATCTGGTGGTCGGCAGTAAGGTAAAAGCCTACGTCAAGGCACAGGGAGCCATGTCCTCAGGCGCGCTCATCGGGGCCGTCAGTGACAAGGTCTACGCCCTTCTCGATGACGCCATCGGCCGCGCCAAGGCCAACAAGCGTTCGACGGTCAAGGATACTGATCTCTGATCGATCGCTATAGCGAGTTGAAAGAGCGAAGATGGAATTTTCTTCCGTCCTCGCTCTTTTTTTAGACTGGCTTCGCCAGGTCCATCTCTTCTCGCCCGAAGAGAAACAGGTACAATACCTTTTCATTTCCCTGAACCTTTCAGAACACTTCATGGAGCCGATCCGGCAGCCGTAATGATGCAAGGCCAGACCCTCAGAATACGGGTTCTCTTCTTCGCCATCGCAGGGGAGCTGGCTGGAGAAAGCTCAGTCGAGCTCGAGCTCGACTCTCCCGCCACGGCCGCCGACGCCGAAGAAAAACTGAAAGAACGCTACGACTGGCTCGGCAAACGGCTCTCATCCTACAGGATCGCAGTCGATGAGGAGTTCGCCAGGGCGGACACCCCCGTTCGGGACGGCTCCGAGCTGGCCATCATTCCACCGGTGAGCGGAGGTTGAGATGGCCGACCGGATCGTGAGCGAGATGATTGACTGCAAGGCTGTCATCGACGAGGTGGTCAGCAACGACAGTGGAGCGGTTCTCACCTTTGCCGGAACGGTTCGAAATACCAATCTTGGCCGAACGGTCAGCGCCATCGACTACCACGCCTACGAGTCGATGGCCGGCAAAGAAATCGAGAAGCTCGAAAACGAAATAGCCGAACGCTGGCCTGGAGTCCAGGCCAGGATCGTCCACCGAATCGGGAGGCTCGAGCTCGGAGAAACCAGCGTCTTCATAGCCGTGGGCGGAGCGCACCGGGAGGAATCTTTCGCCGCCCTGCGCCACGCGATCGACAGGCTGAAAGAAGAGGCTCCAGTCTGGAAGCGCGAGCTGTACGACGACGGCAGTGAGGCCTGGCTGGAGGGCTCCTGAGCCGCGCATCAGGCCGGCAGCTTCACACCGCACCTCTCAAGATCTCTTCGCGCCGCCTCCGCCCAGCCCCGGTTGGCGGCGGGGCTGCGTGGACTGGGATGCAGCACCTTCCCAATCTCGACCGGGAGGCCCTCGAAGCATTCCCTGGCACGGCCCTCGGCAAAGTTTCCTACACCGATCACTCGCCGGGGGCCAAGATACTCGACCGTATCCCTCAGGGCCCTGGTACAGATTTCGAAGAGCTTTCCGCGTACCTCGGCAGGGCAGCGATCCGGGGTCAGGTTACGCCCCGATTCCTCCATGAAGATGAGAGGACAGAAATTCACGACGTAGAACTGCCTGAAGAAGCGTTCCGGTTTGCCGAAGGTTTCCCTGGCCCAGCTCCACAGGCGGGCGCCACTGACCTCGCTGCGGGCGCAATCAAATCCCTCGATCGGCCTCTTTGGATGCTCCAGGGGCGGCTTGTCAATCTTCTCCTCGATCCCAAGCCAGTCCCGCACATGGTGGACCTCTCCGAAAGGGACTCCTGTCTGGGCCATCCCGAAAGGCCCGCCGTTGATCCCCAGGAGTACAGACTCCACGCCCCTGCGCGCGAACCGGCGAATGTACTGCTCATGGGCTCTGCGGGCGTAGACCAGCGGATTGTAGACGCAGGCGATGGGATCTGAGAACCTCAGAGGCTCCAGCTCACGTACCAGCCGGCGGGTGATCCTGATAAGTTTCTCGGGCATCTCGTGCAATCTCCTCGGCGAACCGTACCCTACTCGGAAATCCTGTAGAGCCTGGAGGCGGTCCGAATGAAGAGACTTCCGCGCGCCATGCCCGGCGTCGCCATGCACAGCTCATCGAGCTTGTTGACTCGCAGCAGCTCATGCTTTCTTCCGGCCTTGTAGACGAAACAATCCCCGTCTTCGCTCAGGCAGAAGACCTTGTCTCCGTAGGCCCAGGGAGATGCGGTGAAGGGCGTTCGCTCACGCTCTCTCACCCGTACCTTGCCATAGACCTCAGCTCCGGTCTTTGCATCGAAGCAGGCGAAGAAGCCGAAATCGTAGAGAACATAGAGCAGATCCTTGTACACCAGGGTCGAGGGATTGTAGGGAGCCGCCTTGGGCTGATGCCAGGCAATGGACTTGTCGACCGCCCCCTCCTTCAGGTTGATCGTGCCCTTCCCTCCTGGACGGATGGCGTAGATCGGCTTGCGACCATCGCCGACATAGCCGGAGGTAACGTAGAGAAGTCCATGAGCGGTAAAGGGAGTGGCGATGGTGATCGACGACATGTCAGCCACGAGCTCCCAGAGGAGCTCTCCATCGAGTCCGTAGGAGCGGGTCTTGCCGGTCCCCGGCGTGATGATCTCGGTGCGAAGAGGGTTCTTCCAGACGAAGGGGGTCGACCAGTTGCTCTTCTCATCCCGATCCTTGCGCCAGGAGGTCTTGCCGGTCTTCTTGTCGATGGCCTCGATGAAAGAGCTCTCCTCGTTGTCATTGAGGATGTAGATAGAATCGCCGTGCAGAGCGGGAGAAGCGGCGCTGCCCCAATTGTAGCGCGTCCGGGAAGCCTTCGTCGTCCGCTTCCACTTCAGCCCCCCGTTGAGATCGTGCGCGAAGAGCCCCTGGTCTGCGAAATAGGTATAGACCAGCTCGCCATCGGTTACCTGGGTCTCGGGAGCGTAGTTGTTCTTGATGTGCCTCGGGGTAAGAGGCTTGCCCGCATCCGCCTCCCGCTCCCAGAGCTTTTTTCCGCTCTTGAAGCTGAAGCAATAGATCATCCATCTATGACGATTGGGCGAGGGGGCCCTCCCGTTGCCTCCGAAATAGAGCCCCTTCTTGACCGCCTTCTCCTTACCGGCGCTAACCGCAGAGGTCAGGAATACCTTGTCCGCCCAGATCACCGGCGAGGACCACCCCCGGCCGGGCACCGGAACACTCCACTTCACGTTTTTTGTCTTGCTCCAGGTGGAGGGCAGGGATTTTCCTGCAGCTACGCCCCGGGCTCCCGGCCCGCGGAATTGCGGCCAGTTGAGCGTATCCTCAGCCTGCAGACCGCCCATCGCCGTCACCAACGTTCCAAGCACAACCAGGTATCGCTTCATCATTCGCTCCTTGGATAGATTTCGAGATTCACTATTCGCCGCCTCAGGCTCCAGGATCCTTCTCTACTCTCTTCCTGCGAGAGAGGCGCTTGACGACCGGGAAACGTCGCCCCGGTCCGAAGGCTTTCGAGGTAATCCGCAGGCCCGGCGCAGCCTGAAGTCTCTTGTATTCGTTCAGGTCTACCATCCTCAAAATCCCGGCGACAGTCTCCTCCTCGAAGCCGAGCTCGACAACCTCCCGAAGCCCACGACCTTCTTCGACATAGGCCTCGAGAATCGCATCGAGAACGTCATAAGACGGCAGCGAGTCCGTGTCTTTCTGATCCGGCCGTAGCTCGGCAGAGGGCGGCTTGTCGATAATCGCGCCCGGAATTACCTCGCCGTCACGATTGAGCCACTCGGAGATCCGGTAGACCAGGGTCTTCGGGACATCGGATATCACCGCCAGGCCTCCGGACATATCGCCGTAGAGGGTGCAATAGCCTACGGCGAGCTCCGACTTATTACCCGTCGTCAGCAGCAGGGCGTTGAGCTTATTCGACAGGGCCATCAGCAGGAGACCGCGGATGCGCGCCTGGATGTTCTCCTCGGTCACGTCCTCCTCGAGACCCTCGAAAACCGGACCAAGGGTATCCAGAACGGAAGAAAAGATCGCCTCGATAGGTATCTCCTCGAGAGAGATCCCCAGGTTGTCAGCCAGCTGCCGAGAGTCACTGACGCTTCCGCCCGATGAGTAGCGCGAGGGCATGGTGACGCCGATCACATTTTCCGGACCGAGAGCCGCGGCGGCGACCGCCGCGGTCAGGGCCGAGTCGATGCCGCCGCTGAGACCAAGGACCGCTTTCCTGAAACCGCTCTTATGCAGGTAATCACGCGTCCCGAGCACCAGGGCCCCAAAGGCCTGCTCAAGGTCCTCAGCGCTGGAATCCTCTGCCCCTGTGGCAACTGGAGCTGCGTCGGCCTCCGCCTCCCGCCCGGAGAGATCGAAGACCACGAAGTCCTCAGCGAAGGAGCTTGCCTGGGACAGAAACCCCGATTCCGCGCCGAGGGCGATGCTGGTTCCGTCGAATACCAGGGAGGTGTTGCCGCCGACCAGGTTGCAATAGACCAGGTCGACCCCCCTCGAGCTTGCAATTTCCCCCAGCAGGTGCCGGCGAAAACGAGGCCGACCGAGGCTGAAGGGAGAGGCGGAAATCGCGACGACCAGATCAGCTCCGCCATCCACCACCCATTTCTCGACCGGATCGATGTCGTACATCTTCTCCACGCAGAAACCGGGACGGTTCCAGAGATCCTCGCAGATGGCAAGAGCCAGCTTCCTGCCCTTGAATTCGAAGACAGGGTGCTCCCGGGCCGGACAGAAATACCGCGCCTCATCGAAGACATCGTAGGTAGGCAGAAGGGTCTTGTGCTGGAACCCCAGAACCTCCCCGTCCTGGACAAGCGCCGCGCTATTGTAGATCGGCTTGCCCTCAGAACAGTCGGTACGAACGATTGTGCCGAGTACCATCGCCGTTCCCTGGCATGCCTCCACCGCCCTCTCGAAGACATCCTGCACCTGGTCGATAAAATCCTCTCGCTCCAGCAGATCCTCCGCCGGGTAGCCCGGCAGGGTCTGCTCGGGAAATACGACCAGGTCGACACCCTCCTCCCTGGCGCGCTCGAGGGAGCTGAGAACCCTGGCAAGATTGCCTTCGCAATCCCCGACGATCGTATTGAGCTGAGCCAGGGCGATCTTCACGATTCAAATAACCTCTTGTGAAGTCCGCGCACAACATCCGCCGCCTGGCCCTCGCCTACCAGGAAGCTGAGATTGATCCTGGTCGCTCCGAAGGAGATCAGCTCGACATTCACCTTCAATTCACCCAGCACGTCGAAGACCTCGGAGGCGAACCCGATACGGTCCCTGATGCCTTCACCAACGACACTGATCTGCTCCCGGTCATGGTAGACATCCACCCTGCAGAATTCCTTGAGCTCGTCGATAGCGGAGTCGAGCTGCCCCCTCCCCTGGGTCGTAAATGCGATACTGACCTCGGAGGTGGCGATGATGTCGACCACGACCTCGAAGCGGCTGAACACATCAGCGACCCTGGCGAGGAATCCGTATTGGTCGAGCATGCGTGGAGCGACGACGTTCACTACGCTGACGTGGGATTTGCTGGTGATCGATTTCACCCCGCGGGCATCCTCTGCCAGGTCAGCCAGGATGAGCGTTCCGGGGAAATCCGGCCTGTGGGTGTTGAGGACGCGAATGGGTATATCCTGATCGACGGCGGGAATCATGGTGGCCGGGTGAATGACTCTCGCCCCGTAAAAGGCAAGCTCCGCGGCCTCCTCGAACGAGAGGGTCTCCAGGGGACGCGCATTCTCCACGATCCTCGGATCAGCGGTCATGACCCCGTCTACGTCTGTCCAGATCTGGATTTCCTCGGAGCCGAGAGCCGCTCCGAAAATTGACGCCGAGTAGTCACTTCCCCCGCGGCCCAGGGTGGTGATGTTGCCCTCTTCATCGCGGGCGATGTAACCGGTAACGACAACCACTCCGGCGAGAGCGCTGCAGGCCTCCTGGATTCTCGAGTTGACATCATCCAGGGGCCGAGCCCTCTGGAAGCGGCCATCTGTTACCAGGCCCGCATCGAAGGCATCGACCGCGCAGGATTCCAGTCCCAGGGTCAGCAGGTGGCCCGCGACGAGCCGAGAAGACATCCTCTCGCCAAAAGAGACCAGGTGATCGAGCGCCTTGGGGGTGCACTCGCCGGCGGCGGCGAGCTCTCCAAGCAAGCCTTTCAACTCCTCCAGCAGCCCATCTACAAGCTGGGCGTCAAGCTCCAGCTCCTCCAGAATCGTACGGTGAATCTCACAGAGCTTCGCGAAGGAGTCGTCCCAGGCCTGCTCCTCCAGACAGAGATCCCGTAGCTCGAACAACCGGTCGGTAACGCCGCCCACGGCTGAAACCACGACGAAGGGCTGCCTCTCGAGCCTCTCCTGGATGATGGAGCCCACCCGCCTGATCGCAGCCGAGCTACCGACTGATGTACCGCCAAACTTCAGAACTATCACTGCGATTCAACCTCTCTGACATTCAACCGATTGCGCCCCTCGGTCTCCGAAAAGATAAAAGAAGCCCTCTTTCTATCCCGAGAAGCCAGGATGTTGCAATCCCGGGGGATGAAAAACGAGCCGCTTCTCTGCCGCGAGCTACCTGGGGAAAAAACAGCACGCTCATTCTCCCCGGCCAGGCAGCTCAGCTAGCTCTACAGGTTCGCCTCCCTCGAGATGCAAGCCGTTGCTATTAAAGAATTTGCGCTGAATCATTGCAAGTGCGAGAGGGCGTGAATGGGCAAATGAATGACAGGCCGTTCCAATTCGTCCGGCCTCGACGGAATCGGAATAGACAGAGACTCCCTCGCTCAGTTCCACGTCGTTGGCGCTGAAAAGATGAAACAGCTTACGATTCGCATGTCCGTAGGTGCTCATCCGGGCCACAACCTCCTGCCCCACATAGCACTTATCGTAGCTGAGTCGATGTTCTTCATTAACCTCGACAGGAAAGAAATCGCCATCGTAATCACGCCCATAGCTTGCTCGACCGGTCTCGATACGCCAGGCCTCGGCGGCCTCCCAGCCAACGGGCTGGCCCCCGGCATCCGCGACAAGGTCCCGCAAAAAACCCCATAGACCTACCAGCTCGGCGGCCGGTACCCAGAGCTCGTAGCCGCCGGATTCCTCGGCGCAGACGCAATCGATGCTCACCTCTCCAGGCTGGACTGAGGCCACCTGGAAAACAGCCGGAGCATCGCCGCCCCCGGCCGCCTCCAGCACCGAGGCGGCCCTGGGGCCGCGCAGGGACAGAACGGAAAAATCACTGGTCGCGTCACGCACCTCGATGTCGCTCAGGAAGGCGTACTTGCGCAGGCTCTCGAGAAGAATATCCCGGGTGGGCTCCGCGAGAATTGCCCGGAAATGTTCGTCCGACAGGCGGTAGAGGGAGAAGGCGCCGAGCAGACGTCCCCTGGCAGACAAGATACAGGAGTCCTGTCCGACTCGATTTTCAAGGGATGGCGCAGGCGAGGAGACCACCTTGTCGAGCATGGCAGCGACATCCTCTCCCAGGAAATCAATCACTCCGCGATAGCTCTCATCAAAAAGCCCCACGGATTCACCGACCGCCGCGTATTCCGCCGCAGCCCCCTGCCTGAAACTGCCGGGCAGCTCCAGGCCCCAGGTCGCGGTAAACGCTCCTGCATCCTCACGATGGACGTCAGTCAGAGCGGGTTCCGTCATGACGAGCTCGCGGCCTCCTCGAGCCGGCGATAGGCGGCGTTGCGAAGCTGGGGTGTGAAGCCCGCCTCGATGATGGCCTCGCGAAGCACATCGCCGGTCGCCTCGTTGTTGGCGCCGGCCGGCTTGATGACATTTTCCTCGATCATCACGGAACCCAGGTCGTTGGCGCCGCAGCGAAGCGCCGTCTTGCCGACCTCGATCCCCTGGGTCAGCCAGGAAACCTGGAGATTGTCGATGTTATCCAGGTAGATACGGCTGAGGGCGAGCCAGCGAAGGTATTCCTCGGCTTTCATGCGATCAGGATATTTTTTTCCAAGCGGCGTATTGTCCGGCTGGAAATTCCACAGGATAAAAGAAACGAATCCCCGTGTTCGATCCTGGAGCAGACGGATCTCCTCAAGGTGCTGGAGACGATGCGCAAGCGTCTCGCCATGGCCAAACATCATCGTCGCGGTCGTCGGCAGGCCCACCTCCTGGGCCGCCTCCATGATGTCGAGCCACTCCCTGGAATTGACCTTTGAGCGACGCTTGGAGCGCACCTCGTCGACGAGGATTTCACCTCCTCCCCCGGGCATGGAGTCCATGCCGGACTCCTTGAGAATCGTCAGGATCTCACGGGCGTCGAGACCGGTAACCTCCTCCAGGCCGAGGATTTCGGTCGGAGAAAGACAATGGAGGTGAATTCCATAGCGACTCTTGAGCTCGCTGAAGAGCTTCGTATACCAGTCCAGCCCAAGCTCAGGATGAAGCCCGCCCTGGAAGAGGATTCCGCTGCCGCCGAGCTCGACAGTCTCCTCTACCTTCGAAAAAATTTCCTCGTAAGAAAGGACGTAGCCCCCGTCCTCGCCGGGGGAACGATAAAAGGCGCAGAAATTGCAGATCGAGGTGCAGATATTGGTATAGCTGATATTGCGATCGATGATGTAGGTAACGACATCATCGGGATGCAATTCCCGGCGGCGGCTGTCAGCGAAAGCGAAGAGCTCCTCGTCGGAAACAGCCAGCGGCTGCGTGACATCGTCGGAAGCCGGAAGAAGCTCGAGCCACTCCTGGAGTGAGAGCCTCCTCTGGCCTGCCTCGTCGCGCAGCCGGGCAACAGCAGCCTCGTCGTGTTCCTGATGTCCGGCAGTCTTCATCTCGCCATTTCCTGGGTTCGTTCAGACAGCCTATCTTATCCACTGGCGCCCACCGAGACAAGCAGAGCCAAGCAGGGTACGCCAAACCTAAACGGAAAAAAGAGGCCTGGAAACCGGGGGCGGTCTCCAGGCCTCTTCTGCCAGCGAATTCTTATCCGCTGTTACTTGGCCTTGCGGATGTTTCCGTAGCCGTGGCTCTTCTTCTTGACCACATTGATGGCCTCGAGGGCATCACCCTTCTTGAGCTTGTCGAGGACCTCCAGTCCCTTGGTCACCTTGCCGAAGACGGTGAACTCAAAGTTGACATCAAAGTAGGGGATGTCCTGGGTACAGATGAAGAATTGGCTGCCCGCGCTGTTCTCAGCGTAGCCATCCTTCTCGTCATCATACTGTTTCAACATGACAAGAGAGCCACGCTCACATTTGTGCTTGGTCTGCTCATCCATGAGCTTGTAGCCCGGGTCGCCATCTCCATCATTGGTCGGACTGCCGGTGATCAAACAGAGATTCTTGCCATCCTGTTCGATAGACTCATAGAAGGTCATCTTCCCGCCATCGGATCCCTTGGAGAAGAAATCCTGCTCCGCCAGCGTGACGAAGCTGGCCACCGTACTGTAGCAGTTGTTCTCGAAGAGCGTCACCTCGAGATCACCCTTCGCGGTCTTGATAAGGACCTCAGGATTATTGAGAGTAATTCCTTCGCCCGTCGCGGGAGGCTTGGGAGTATTCGGCTTGGTGGCGGAGGGCACCACGGCGGCATCCGGAGACGCACCTTTGTACTCAGCCTCGGTCAGGATCACCACGCTGTCAAAAAGCGTCTGGGGAGTGAGCTTCTTGATCTGGTCAAGCCCCTCGACGACCTTACCGATCGGCACGTGTTCGGTATCCAGTTCCGGATGGTCCTTCAGAGATACGAAGAAGATGCTTCCGACCTCGCCCCCGCGAGACTTACCCTGCTTGGAGGAGACCCTGGTCAGGAAGGAAACCGTACCGACCGTATGCTTGACGGCATCATCGTTCCTCAGGTTCGCGATGCGAATAGGAGGAACTCCCATGCCATTCTTGCTCGAGCAGCCGCCCAGGGCGTAATCATCCCCCTGTACATCATAGAAATTGAGACGGTCATAGAACCCTTCGTTGGCGAGATTGATAAACTGCCGCATAGCGAAGAGATTGCCTCTCTTGCTGCCGGAGAGCTCGAAAACGATGGGATCGGTACCCGTCGTAAGATTGACCCGCGCATAGTACTTGACGTTGGCGGTAACTGTGCCAAAGACGGAAAACTCGAAATCACTGCCAAGGAAGGTGGAGCGGTTAGCGGAACGATCCAGGAAGATCTTCCTCGTCCTGATGGAGCTATCCTTCAAGAGCTCGGCCTTGAGAACTGAGTAATCGGGAAGTTCCTTCGCCTTTGCGAAGCGAGCCTCCAGGTTCGAAATGAAGGTCCCGCCGGACCAGTTGAGTCTGTAGCGGCCGGACGGGGTCAGGCTCGGAAAGTACTCGTTGAGGCTGACGGCCAGCCCGGTAATTTCCCAGCTCTTGAGAGTGGAGAAGTAGCTGGCCGGCTCAGCGACAGCGCTGAAATCTCCCGTCATCTTCTTATTGTCGCTCAGACGAGTAACCTCAAAGCCCAGCGGCAGCAGGGCCGGGGCGGGAAGTCTCTGGTCCGTCCTGCCTTCGTTTTTGAGGGTCAGGTTCAGCTCTACGGCCGCATCCTTACGATAGGCGAGCTGCGAACCGCGGGGAGAGGCGCCCGAAAGAACGCTCTCGATCGTCAGGACGACCTTGCGGGAAGTGGCAAGCGGGCGACGCTTGGGCACGGCCTTCTGGGTCGCGGCCTTGGCATCGGAAGCAGCCTGCGCGGCCTTGACAGCCGCGGGATCCGTAGGCTGCTGAGCCGGCGTCGTCACTGCGGGCTTGGCCGGCGGCGTTGCTGCGGGCTTGGCCGGCGGCGTCGCTGCGGGCTTGGCCGGCGTGACCACCACGGGCTTGGCAGGGGGCTTTGAAGTCGCAGGGGTTTTCTGGCCCGTGGCTGATGCCGCGGCGGCCTTTTTTGGAGCTGAACCGGCCTTGATCTCGCTCACGTGAATCAGGTGCCAACCGAATTCCGTAAGAACCGGATCTGAAATACCACCTGTCTTGAGATTGAACGCCGCCGCGCTGAAGGCCGGGTCGTAACCGCTGTTTTGACGAATGAAGCCGAGGTTTCCTCCCAGCGGCTTGGTGGTCGCATCCTTGGAGTGCTTGTAGCAGGCAGCCGTGAAAGCCTTCGCATCGCCGCCGCCGTCAATCACCTCTTTGCGAACCTGTTCGGCCCGGGCCTTGGAGGCCAGCAGGATGTGGGAAACTTTACGCTCTTCCTGGGCGGAGGCATACGTCGCACCAACAAGAACACTGAAAGAGAAAGCGCCGAGCAGAAGAGACCTGCCGGCAAAAGAATTCATGAGCTTCATGATAACCTGTTTCCTTTGATTGAGCGGCCCCTGAGGTCCGATCACACATTAAACGGCAAGCTTGGTGGACCGGCCGTCGATATACCTTCTCGCCGCGGCTTGAATCCCGGCGACGAAAAAAACTCTAAATCGTATTTTCGCGTGAACTTAAAACTAACGAATCGAAGATTATAACAAGATTAGCCTGAGTTTCCATAGGGGGTATCTCACAACCCGTAAGTCCCTCTGGTTATTGAAGAATCGTATTCTTTTCCCGCTTATTATCGGCCTTTTCAAGCTCCCATCGACAGTGCCAATTCGACCATCAGGCGCACGCCCGCTCCGGTCGCCCCGCGCGGCTGATAGCCCAGGGGAGCCTGTCGCCAAGCCGTACCTGCGATATCGAGATGAGCCCAGGGGACTCCCTTGATGAAATGGCCCAGGAAAGCTCCGGCAGTCGATGCACCCGCGTCGCGGCCGCTGGAGTTCCTCACGTCCGCCACCTTGCTCTCGACCATCTTATAGTACTCGTCGAAGAGAGGAAGCTCCCAGATCCGCTCGCCGCAATTGGCCGACACCTTCAATAGCTGGCGGGCAAGAGCCTTGTCGTTGCTCATCAGGCCGCTGGCATGAGTTCCCAGCGCGATCACGCAGGCGCCGGTAAGGGTCGCCATGTCAACGACCGCGTCCGGCTTGAAGCGGCGGCTGTAGTGCAGGGCATCGGCAAGCAACAGCCGGCCCTCCGCATCGGTATTAATGATCTCGATGGTTTTGCCGCTGGCCGAGGTCAGCACATCACCGGGACGGTAGGCTGAACCGCCAAGCAGGTTCTCCGCCGAAGGCACGATGGCCACCACCCTGAGCTTCGGCTTGAGACGGGCAAGAGCCTGCATGGCTCCAATAGCCGCGGCGCCGCCGGCCATATCGAACTTCATGTCCTGCATGCCGCCGGCGGGCTTGATGGAGATTCCTCCGGAGTCGAAGGTGACGGCCTTGCCGACAATGACGAGGGTCTTTTCGGCTTTGCCGCGCGGAGTGTATTCGAGCTGGATGAGTCTCGGAGCCCGGTTGCTTCCCTGGGCGACTCCAAGTATGCATCCCATCTTCTCGCGCTGCAGGTCTCTCTCTCCAAGCACCTTGCATTTGAGACCGCTCGAACGGGCCATGGACCGGGCCTTAGCCGCGAGGCTGGCCGGGTAGAGATAGTTGCCGGGCGTATTGGCCAGCTCCCTGGCGAGATTCACTCCATCGACACAGGCATCGGCGAGCTTCAGCCCCGATCGCAGGTCCTTGAGCAGAGAGGCGTCGGAATCTCCACACTCGAGCGCCAGGCTTGAGGCGGGCTTGCGAGGCTTTCTGCCGCCCTTCTGGGCCTGGTAGTCGTAGGCCCCCAGCCTGCATCCCTCCAGCATGCAGCGCGCGGCCTGCGCCGCGCCCAGCTTGCCGATACAGGCCGCGGCGGCTCCCTGCTCCAGAGAGAGGGCGGCCTTCTTGCCCGAGAGCCCGGCGAGCCTGCGGCCAAGATTTCCGAATACCGTCCGGAGAACCTCTCCGTCGAGCTTCTTTCGGGGACCGAGACCAATGAGAAAGAGTGTCTTTTCGACGGCGGAATCCGGTGCCACCTGGGGAAGCACCTCTCCCTTCTTGCCCGAGAAGATGCCGGTCGAATCGGCCTTCCTGACGACCGCCGCCAAAGCGGGATCAAGGCCTGAAGCTTTCTTCGCTCCACCTCCATCGGAAAACACGGGGACGACCCGAACGGCGCTGCGGCCGGCCGTGGATTTGAGGGTAACTTTCATCTGCTGGCTCCGATCCATCTCGATAAACAGTACTGCAGGATACGGACATCGCGGACCTCCGGCAGCCAACGCGACACCCTCTCCCAGAGCAAGCCCTCAACCGGGCGCTTCCGGGAGTATTGGAAATCACAATACTACTGCAAGAACTCTCCCAATTGTATTTCTCCTGCCCAAGGATGCCGCCTGCGGAAAGAAAATCGCGCTCTAGTTCCGGTAAAGGCCCGTTGACAACGAAAAACCGGGAGCCCGAAAGCTCACGGCCTGATAGAACGATGAATGAGCCGGATCAACCGGCCGCAAAGACGGGGCTTCAATCCTTGGCCTCTTCACTGGCCTCGGCCTTGCCGGTCTCTTCACTGGCCTCATCCTTGACCTCGAAGTCGGCGTCGATGATGTCCTCATCCGCCTGCTCGCCGCCCCCGGGAGCCGCGCCAGCGGCAGAGTCCTCCGCTCCCCCAGCGTCTTGCGTCGCGCTGGCCGCATCCTTGTAGAGCTTTTCTCCAAGCGAGCCGGCGATCTTCTCCACCTCCTCCATGCTGCTCTTCATCCCCTCGATATTTTCAGCATCCCTGGCGGATTTAAGCCCGTCGAGGGCGTTCTGGAGGCTGGTCCGGTCCTCCTCGGAGAGCTTGTCCTTGTTCTCCTCGAGAAACTTCTCGCGCTGGTGGATCAGAGCGTCAACCTGGTTCTTCAGGTCGATCTTCTCCCGGGCCTTGCGATCCTCATCGGCATGCGACTCGGCGTCGGCCTTCATCTTGTCGACCTCTTCCTCGGAGAGGCCGCTGGAAGATTCGATCCGAATCTTCTGCTCCTTACCGCTGCCAAGATCCTTGGCCGAAACGTTGAGAATACCGTTGGCATCGATATCGAAGGAAACCTCGATCTGGGGAACCCCCCGGGGCGCCGGCGGCAGTCCATCCAGGTTGAACCTGTCCAGCAGGCGATTGTCGTTACAGAGCTCGCGCTCCCCCTGGAAGACCTTGATCTCGACCCCGGGCTGATTGTCTGCGGCGGTCGAATAGACCTCTTTCTTGGTCGTCGGGATAGTCGAATTGCGCTCGATGAGATTCGACATGACCCCTCCGAGGGTCTCGATCCCTAACGACAGCGGGGTGACGTCGAGCAGGAGAACGTCCTTGAGATTCTCGTCTCCCTGCAGGATTCCACCCTGAATAGCCGCGCCGAGGGCGACGACCTCGTCAGGATTTACCGAGCGGTTGGCGTCTTTCTGAAAAATCTCCTCGACGACCTTCTGAACGGAAGGCATACGGGTCGAGCCTCCCACCAGGACAATCTCATCGACCTGGTCAGGGGTGAAGCCCGCATCCTCGAGAGCCTTGGTACAGGGCTTACGCAGCCGATCGAGAAGGGACTCGATGAGCCGCTCAAAGGTCGCCTGGGTAATCTCCATCTGAAGATGCTTCGGGCCGCTCTGGTCCGCCGTGATAAAGGGAAGGTTAACATCGGTGGCGGGATTGGTGGAGAGCTCGCACTTGGCCTTCTCCGCCGCCTCCTTGAGACGCTGGAGGGCCATGTCGTCACCGCGAAGGTTGATCCCCTGGTCCTTCTGAAATTCATCGGCGATGTAATCGATCAGAACCTGGTCAAAATCATCTCCTCCGAGATGAGTATCGCCATTGGTCGAGAGCACCTTGAAGAAGCCCTCGTCCACCTCGAGAATCGAGACATCGAAGGTGCCTCCTCCGAGATCAAAAACGGCGACCCTCTCGCCCGACTTCTTGCCCTTGAGCCCATACGCCAGCGCCGCGGCAGTCGGCTCGTTGATGATCCGCTCAACCTCCAGCCCGGCGATCTTGCCGGCATCCTTGGTCGCCTGGCGCTGCGAATCGTTGAAATACGCCGGCACCGTGATGACGGCCTTGTCGACCTTCTCGCCAAGATAGCTCTCGGCAGTTTCCTTGAGATTCTGCAGCACGATGGCGGAGATCTCAGGCGGTGTGTAGCTCTTACCGTCGATCTCCACCTTGACCAGCTCGTCATCCCCGCCACTGATCGGGTAGGGAACCATTTTTTCTTCGCTGGAGACCTCGGCATGACGCCGCCCCATGAAGCGCTTGATAGAGAAAATCGTACGGTTCGGGTTGGTGACGGCCTGGCGCTTGGCCGGCATGCCGACCAGGCGGCCCTTGTCGGTAAAGGCCACGACGCTGGGAGTGACCCTGTTTCCATCCGCGTTGGCGATGACGGCCGGTTCCTCGCCTTCCATTACTGCCACGACCGAATTCGTGGTTCCAAGATCGATTCCTATGATTTTGGACATTGAAACCCCCTGAGTCCAAGACTCTGTTATTTCTGTTTTCGTTTAATGAACTTGTTTTGCCACGCTCTCGAATGCCGGATTTTCCAAACCCCGGCGAAAGAAGAACACGGGAACTCTTCTGACCTGAAAGAAATGCAAATAGCGTTCCCAACCGCCAGAGGGTTAACGTTTAGTTGTTGTTATTAAATAGTTTATGACAATAAAAAGCTGCTTCACCCAGATTGGCAGGCTCTCAATTCTGCCAATATGGCAGGCATCAACCGCCCCTGCCTTGTCACGCTGGCAGTAAATGGAAGACGGGCTCAGCTCAACCCGTACTCCTTGAGCTTGCGATACATCGTTCGCTCTCCGATGCCGAGCATCCTCGCCGCCTCCTGGCGATTACCTCCAACCTGCTCGAGCGTCTGCTCGATGAGAATCTTCTCGACCTCCTTGAGAGGCACCCCGACAAGGGACTGGACCTCGGTGGGCGACTTACGCTGGCCCTGGTGAATGCTCTCGGGAAGGTTCTCAACCGTCAACACCGGCCCGCCCGAGACCACCACCATGTTCTCCACGACGTGCTTCAGCTCCCTCACATTGCCGGGCCAACCGTAAGAGCAGAGGATGTTGACCGCCTCGCGCTCGATCTCACGCACCGGCTTTTTGTAGGCGCGTGAAAACTGCCCGATGAAGTGGTTCAGCAGGAGCGGAATGTCCTGGCGGCGCTCGCGAAGCGACGGCAGGTGAACGGTAACCACCTTGAGGCGGTAGTAGAGATCCTCGCGGAACTTGCCGTCCTCGATCAGGGTTTCGATCTCACGGTTGGTGGCCGAGATCAGGCGTACGTCGACCTTGATCGGCTTGTTGGAACCAACCCGCGTGATCTCCCCGTCCTCAAGGACCCTGAGCAGCTTCACCTGGGTTTCCATCGGGATATCTCCGACCTCATCGAGGAACAGGGTGCCCCGGTCGGAGAACTCGAAGCGACCCTTCTTCTGAAAATTAGCCCCGGTGAAGGCGCCCTTCTCATGACCGAAGAGCTCGCTCTCGACCAGCTGGGGGGAGAGCGCGGCGCAATTGAGCGGCACCAGGGGACGACCCTTGCGCAGGCTGTTCTCGTGCAGGGCCTGGGCTATGAGCTCCTTGCCCGTTCCGTTTTCCCCGGTGATCAGGACGGAAACATCCGTCTCGGCGATCTGCTTGCACAGCTCGATGACCTTTCGCATCGGCTCGCTATTGCCGATGATTTTCTCGAATCCGAAGCGCTTGTCGAGCCTCTCCTCGAGCTCGCGATTCACCCTGACAAGCTCCTGGTGCTCGAGCGCCCGCTCTACGCGAACCCGCAGGCCCTCGATATTCAGCGGCTTGACGAGATAATCCACCGCGCCGCGCTTGAGAGCCTCGACCGCAGTCTCGATGGTCGCATGACCGGTGAAAACCACCACCGCTACAAATGGATTGATCTGCTGGGCCTGGCGGATGATCTCCATCCCATCGACGTCATCCATGACCAGGTCCGTAAGCACGAGATCATACTGCCGCTGGGAGAGCATGGAGATCCCCTCCGCGCCACTGGTGGCGACATCGCAGCGAAAGCCCACCATCTCGAGAACGTCGCGCGACCCCTCGGCATGGTTGCGATCATCGTCGACGATTAAGATGAGCCCCCGGCCGCGATCGGCATCTTCACTGGTGGCCTCAGCTGAATCGGCCTGCAGCTCTTCCGTTGTTGTATCAACGCTCATGTTTCATTCCTCTCGATGGGAAGGTAAACGGAGAACTGACTCCCCTTCCCCTTGGCGCTCTGCACCTCGATAAACCCGCCGTGCTCCTCGATGATCCGCCTGGAAATCGCCAACCCGAAACCGGTACCGCCATCCCGGGTGGAGTAATAGAGCTCAAAGACCCGATCCAGCTTGTCTCCTTCGATTCCAGGCCCGGTATCGGTCACCGCCCCTACCGCGTATTCGATGCCATCCCTTTCAACTCGATCGGTCTTGAGGATCAGCTCTCCACCCTCCGGACTCATCGCCTGGCAGGCATTCTGAACAAGGTTGTGGAATACCTGCCGAACCAGGTCGACGTCGAAGGAGAAATCCTCCAGGCTGGAAGAGAGCCCCAGGCGAATCTGCACGCCTGAGCGCTCGGCCTTGGCGGTCATGAATTCGGCAATGTCCTCCAGCATCTCATTGAGGCTCTTGACCTCCAGCGCCAGCTTGTGCCGCTCGGTGAAGCGCAGAAAAGTATCGATGATGCGCTCGACTCGCTGAACCTCCGAAGACATGACCTCAAGGCGCCTGAGAGCTCTCTGCTCCTTCGGAGTGCTGGCATCCTTCCACTCCTCCTGCAGCAATTGGGCACTCAGATTGATCGTAGAGAGGGGATTCTTGATCTCATGGACCAGGCTCCCTGCCATTGCGGCGACATCCACCCCCCAGTCCTTCTGGGAGCTCGAAATGCTCACTTCCTGTCTTTCTGGCATATTTCAGTCTCCGGGAACGATCAATAACCCAGAGATCATACCTACAGAGAGGCTCATCTACACCGAAAAATGTCAATTTGGCAGTTTTTGGGTCAATTTTACTCAAATTTGCTCGAAATTTAAGCTGTCGGGTTACTGGAGGGACCAAAGCCTCCTCAGCGCTCAGGCCGGCCAACTACCCCCAGGATATCCCCGGCAGCAACAGAGATACCTCTTCAGGACAGATCTACTGAAAAGCTCAGTGTCACTTGTTTTCGAGTTCTTTGCGAACCTCGTCACGGAGCTTTTTCTGCTGGGCCAGAGAGGTGCGCTGGCGCCATTTTTCGAGCTTTGTCTTCTCCGTAGAGTTGAGAGCATTATTGAGCTCGTAACCCTTGAGATACTCGAGGGCGAAGTTGTATTTCTTGAGCAGGTAGGCCGCCTCAAAGGCGCTCCAATAGACATCAGGGCTGGCCTGGCCGGTGCTGAAGTTGATGCTGAACTGCTGCAGGCACATTTTGAAATTGAGGTCGGACTTTGCCCTGTTAGCCACGCTGCGAGCCTCCAGATCGGTCTTCTTCTCGCCAGTTGCATTCTTCGCCTGCTCGGCCTGTTTCAGCCCCAGGGTTCTGTAATAGACCCCAAGCATGCGCAACGCCTCGCCGTATTGGGCGTAACAGCTGGGACAATCGATGGCGTTGGGAAAGAGCGCCGCGGTGCTCTTGCGTCGATCGACGAAACAAGTCAAGGCCTCTATGTCGATTCCCTTATCCGCATCGGTCTGGGAAGCGTAGAAGCGCTGGTAGCAAGCTAACGCCTCCTCGCGCAGAATCTTGGCCTTCTGAGCGGTCTCTATGGAAGTGAGATTGCTCTTACCTGTCAACCCACACCCGCTAATAAAAAAAGCCGGACAGGCCAATAGACCACAGGCCAAAAGACAAAGGCTCGACCGAGACGGAAAGAAGCTCATACTTTTCATGCTTCGATTTTCTTTCTGAACATCTTCGTGAACAACTGCACCCTGCTCAAGCATCCCTGGCCGATTGACGATAACTGAAGGTCACTTCGTCTCTCGAAACACCAGCCCGGGACTCGAAGCGTTTTCTCTTCTCCGCTTCATTGCTGAGAACCTAACACGAGACTGCCACCGGGTCAAATTAGCGGCCTCCCTCGATCCGATCGAAAATCTCCTTATCCAGGCGAACTCTCAACGTTTTGTGGCTCCTGAGCAGCACGAGACCCGGAGGAGCCCTCTTCGGCTTCGAAAGAAGCTTGGCCGGCGCATAGTCCACATCGGCCGAGGCTCCCTCGACAAAAACCGCGCTCGATCGACGCGTGAGGCTGTAGTAGAGAGCCAGCTGAGCCGCCTCGAGCAGGGTGTCCCTCGGAACCGTCTTGCCCGCCACGGTGCGAATGATCACATGCGCCCCCGGCCGTCCGCTGGCATGAAGAAAAATGTCGTTCCCCCTCGCCATGCGCAGGCTGAGTTCATCGTTTTCACGCGCATTGCGCCCCACGAGGATCGTAAAACCCTCTGAAGAAACAAAGCTTCTCGGCCCGGAGGGCGCAGCTTCCCTGCGACGCCCGCGCGAGCGTTTCCTGGAACGGAGGTACAGCTCAGCCTCCCCTGACAAGCTCTCGATGGTCTCATCATCAGCGGCCTCATCGACCTGCGCCGCCAGCAGAGACAGGCTCTCGAGCTTCCCCTCGACCTCTCCCTTGCGTTTTTCTATCGAGGGGCCGGCTCGACGGGCCTTGCGGAAGCGTTTGAAGTAGCGCTCGATGTTCTCTTCGGGTCCGAGCCTGGCATCGAGCTCTATTCGAACCGGCTCCTGCCCGTCGGAAAAATAGTCGACCAGCTCGACCTCTTTCAGTCCACGACGCAGGCTGCCATAGGAGCCCTTGAGAAGTTCACCGAGCTCACGCTGGCGTTCGAAACCATCCAGCGCCCCGAGCTCCTCCCCGAGCTTCCCCAGGATCTTCCGCAGTCGCTTCCGCTCCCGCGCCAGGGCGCCGGAGAGCTTCTTCTTTTTTTCAAGCAGTATGGCCTCTGCCGCCAATGCGGCGAGCTTCCGCGCCACCCGAAAGTTGAGAGGAAACTCCCCCTCTCCCCGCGAAGCTGTGAGCCAATCGGCCCCCCCGGGACCGGAATGCTGAGGAGGCGGCGGATACTCGTAGACCTCGCCCCTGTCATGACGCGCCGAGGCGCCTGCGACATCCGAGAGGGCGCAGCTGACCCTGCGCCCCTCATCGAGCAGAAGGATTTCCGGCCGCGCGCCGAACATCTCATGGACCAGGTACTGGCGGCCGGCAGCCGTGGCGAAGACCAGCTCGGCGATCCGATCCCCCCCCACCTGGCGGAGATCTTCCAGCACAGCTCCTGCCAGGCGCGAACGCAGGGCCCGGCAGAAGTCGCCGGGAGATGCAAGCGCGCTTTCTCGCTCCTGCTGCAGGTGAAGCCTGGCGAAACGGGGCTGAGCGCTGAGATGAAGAAACCTGTTCTCGCCCCGGGCGTAGAGCCTGAAGATCCATCCCCTGTCGCCCTCATCGTAGATATTCTTCAGGCGCGCACCGGCCAGCGCCTCGCGACACTCATCGAGCACCGATCCCAATTCCGATGCGCCGAAGGTCATGACAGCAGTTGAGTCATGAACTCACCTTCATTCGAAAATTCAGTCTCCCAGCCATGCCTCATCGCAGAGGCTGTAGTCGACGAGCTCCTCGTCGCTGAACCAGAGAGCGAGTTCACGCTCTGCGGACTCCGCGGAATCCGAGCCATGAACCAGGTTGAACTGCCTGGAGATACCGAGGTCACCCCGAATCGTTCCCGGGTCGGCCTCCCTGGACTGGGTCTGACCGATCAGCTTGCGGCAGACGGAGATGGCCTCCGGCCCCTCGAGCGCCAGCGCGCACACCGGGCCGCTGGTCATGAAGCCGACAACATTGGGAAAGAACGGCTTGTCCCGATGCTCTCCGTAGTGCTCCTCGATGACCTCGCGTGGAAACTGGCGAAACTTGAGTCCCACGAGCTTGAGACCCTTTGCCTCGAAACGACCGAGGATTTCACCTACCAGGCGCCTCTGGACTCCATCTACCTTTACAAGAATGAGGGTACGTTCCATAAAAATGCAAACTCTCGAAAAACAGGGCAATTCGGGCTTCTAAACGCCCACAACGAGCATCGCGGAAGCTTAGTGCATGGCAGGGGCGAAGTCAAAGAGTCCCCCCGCACTCGGCCAAGTTCCGATTATCTGCTCCCAAAATGCCGTAAATTACCCTCCTGAGACGCTTTTCGGGCTCGATGTTATACTCCTTCGGGTCATTTATAATTCGGGAGTTTCAGGACGATGGTCAACGAAACGGTCGAGAAATCGGCCAGAACTCTTCTGCAAGAGCTCTGGAGCCATTCACAGGCCAGCCTTCCAGGCAGCGGCTTCTTTCGCCATGCCCTGGAAGCGACATCCTGCCTGGGCGGAAAGAGTCCGCCGGAATACCATCAATCGGTTCTCGGTGAGCTTATCAGGATTTTCGGAGCCGAACGCGCCTTTCTATTCCCCTGTGAAAACCAGACAGAGGAAGAGGGCGTAGAGCTTGGCAACTGCGCAGCCTCGCGGGATCTTGATGGAGACTCCATCAGCGATCCCGCGAGCAAGGTTTCCGAGACCTTCCTGCTGAAGGCCGCCCGCGGGGGCCTCCCCTGTTACGAGGAAACCGACAACCGATGCGGCTCGCGGCTCGCCCTGCCCGCGGTCTCCAGAAACTCAGTCCGGGGCGTCCTCCTGGTGGAGAACCGCTTCAAAGAACTGAACCTCGAAGAGCGCAACCTCGCCGCCGCGCTCGTCTACTGCCGGGTGATGGCCGCCGGGCAGGACCTGGCTAAGGCCAGCGAAGAAAACGAATCTCTCTGGCGTGAGCTGTGCCGCCAGAAAGAGAGCGGCGAAAAAAAACCGGCCCCTCCTGCCAGGGCGAGAACGAAGACCCGGCGCAAAGGACTCGTGGGCGACTACTCGGCAATCATTGGCGGGAGCCCGAGAATGATCGAGATACTCAAGGTCATCGACCGGCTGTCGAAATCATGCGCCCCCGTGCTGGTTAACGGAGAAAGTGGCACGGGCAAAGAGCTCGCCGCTCTCGCGATCCACCAGAACAGTCCGAGACGGGACAAAAATTTCGTTTCGGAAAACTGTGGCGCGCTGACGGAGACACTGCTCGAAAGCGAACTCTTCGGCTATGTGAAGGGGGCGTTCACCGGCGCGACAAAAGATCACAAGGGTCTCTTCGAGCAGGCAGCCAGCGGAACCTTCTTCCTCGACGAGGTCGGCGACATGAGTCCCTCGATGCAGAAGAAGCTCCTGCGGGTCCTCCAGGAGGGCGTCATCCGCCGGGTCGGCTCAAAAGAATTCACCCCCGTGGATGTCCGAATCGTCTCGGCGACCAACAAGGATCTGCTGGAAGAATGCAAGGCCGGCAACTTCCGCGAAGATCTCTACTACCGCCTGAACGTCATCAACCTGGTGCTGCCGCCCCTGCGCGATCGACGGGAAGACATCCCCGACCTGGTGGAACACTTCCTTGAATCGACAACCGCCGACTCTCCAAAACCCGTCGTCATCGAGGATGCGGCCCTGAAGCTCATGACCGAGTTCTCCTGGCCGGGCAACATCCGTGAGTTGCAGAACGAAATACTCAAGCTGGCCGCACTCTGCGATGACAACCTCATCCGGGCAAAGGACCTCTCCGAACACCTGGTAGATGGGGTCAACCCGATGAGTTCCACCGGAAAGAAGTGGACGGAAGAATTCGCCCATATGAACCTGAAGGAAGCCACAGATGAGTTCGAATGCGAGCTCATTCGCCAGGCGCTGACCAAAAACAGCGGCAATAAGAGCCTTGTCGCCAAGAGTCTTCGAATCCCTAAGACGACTCTCTACAATAAGATAAAGAAATACAAGCTGTAACGATGCTCTCGTTGTGGCAACTACGCCACATGGATGTCATAAAAATAACACTATGTGGGTAGAAATCTGACGTAGCCTGGGCTAACCTAACCGGGGTCGAAGGTCTGATCTCTGATTCTGACGCTGTTCAGGATTTCCATGGGTAAAAGCCCCCCCTCACTCTTTCTCAGTCGCTGGGAATACCAGCGGACACTGTCCTGCCATGAGCAGGGCTGCGTACTCAAGGTGGTGGACCACCGCCATGATGTAAGCCCGACAGCCTTCAAGCTCTTTAAGGTTGAAGACCACAACGCGCTGGAGGCTGCGCGCCAGGAATTCCTCACCCTGAGACGCCTGCGCCACCCCTACCTTGCCCAGGTCGGCGAGTTCGGGGTGCTTCCCGGAGCCTATGTCCTCAAGGAAGCGGGCCTTCCGGCCGAAGACCTCAAGCTCCTCGATCCCTTCCTCCAGAAGCAGGAAGATCAGGCGGAGTGCTCCCTGGCCTACATCACCTTCGAACATGTCGAGGCTCTGAACCTGCGTGAAGCCTTTGTCAGCCTCTTCCCGGATGCCGGCGGGAAAGAAAATGGAAACCTCAGCGCTGATTCCTGGAAAACCTACCTTGAAGCGCTCGCCAAGATCTGCGTCGGACTTGAATACGTCCACTCACGGGGCATGATCCACTACGACCTGAAGCCCGAGAACCTGCTGCTCTCGCCTTCCTCTTCACATCACCAGAACAACGGAATCCCGGGCTCCTTCGAGGTCAAGCTCATCGACTTTGGCCTGTGCGAGCTGGAGACGACCCCCCTCGGCACCCGGGCCCGTGGCACGGTGCCCTTCGTCGCCCCCGAGGTCATCGAACAGGCCCATGCCGACAGACGAAGTGATCTCTTCTCGCTTGGAGCCTCGATCGCCTGGAGCATCTGCGGCCGGTCACCCTTCCCTGGAGACACCCCGGCCCAATGGCTCGCCTCCGCTCGCGAGGGAAGAACCGAGAATCTGCGCGACCAGGCACCCGGGATTCCCGAGAAGCTGGCGGAGCTGGTTCACCGGCTCATGTCCGCCAACCCGGAAGATCGCCCGGGAAGCTGCAGGGAGCTCATCGAGGTGCTCGAAGAGGCCGGCGATTTCACCCTGCCGGGAAACCTCAACTTCTCCTCCCCGCGAATTCCCATAACAGGATGGGAGCGGGAGCTGAACCTGGTGCGAGATGAACTGGAGCAATTGCATCGCGACGACTCGACCACCTCGCTGGCCCTCTTCGAGACCAACCCTGGACAGTTTACCGGCTCCTTCCTCGAAGAAGTCGAGACCATGGTGCTTACCGAGCGCTTCGAATACGTTGAAGGTGTCTGCCATTCTCCGCGCGGCAACAGCTACTCGCCCTTCCGTGAGATCATCTGCAAGCTTGCGGAGAGCTTCGACCTCGGCTCCCCCACATGGGGAGCTTTGAAGCAGACCATCGCGCTGTTCATCGAGGAGGTAGAGCTCACCGAGCAGGAAGCGCCGGCCCCCTCTTCAAGCGAGGAAGACTCCGAGCGGGTGCGGCTTGTCGACAGCCTGACGGCCGTGTTTCTCGAGCTGGGCAGGCAGCGTCCCCTGGTGATCTGTCTCAGGGATCTTCAGCGGGCCAGCAAGTCGAGCCTCACGCTGCTGCACTCCATCGCTCGCAATCTCTCCATCCTGCGCGAGGGAGATGGCACCGGCCCGGGAGAAAACCGCCCCGCCCCGAGCAAGCTGCTCCTGCTTGGAACCTGGAACAACGAGACTCCCGAGCAGGCCGAGGAGACCCGCGAAACGACCCATGACCGGATTGAGGCCCTGGCTGAAGAGCCGTATTGCCGCCGGCTGCGCCTTCGCAATCTGACGCTTGAGCGCGTGCGGGACTGGGTGGCCGAGCGAGCCCCGCACCTGCAGGTGCCGGCGGGGCTGCTGCAGAAGCTCTACGACCGCTCCGAGGGTCTGCCCAGGCTGCTTGACGAATATCTCAGGAGAATAGACGGGCGTCATCTCAAGACCTCCGACGAACAGAGCCTCAACGCCCTGCCGAAGGCCGAGATCTCCGCCAGCCTCCTCTCGGGGCTGCCGATGAACCTTGAAGGAGCTATCCTCGAGAGAGAAGACCTCCTGCTTACTCGCGATCGATCGCTCCTCGAGCTGCTGGTCAGCGCCGGAAGGATTTCCGTACCCGCCGAAACCCTGAGAGTCGCTGAGACCAAGCTCCGCGGCTTCAGTAAGGATGCCCCGAACGACGAACCCGTAAACGACGACACCGCCAGGCTCGAATTCGAACAGCGGCTGCGAAAACTCGAATCTGAGGGATTTGTCACGCTGCGTCGAGGAATCCGCGGGACCGAGGTCCAGTGGAGCTGCGAACCCGCCAGCCGACTCCTCTACAAACGCTGTGGAAAAACAAGCCTCCAGCAATACCACGAGGTGCTATACGAGGTGCTCTCGAGCGAATTCAATCTCCACACCGTGGCGGCCAGCGTACCTGAGCACCTGGCCTACCACGCATCGAGAGCGGGCTTCGCCAACCGCTTCCTGCAACAGGCCGTCGCGGCGGCGCGGCGGCTTGACCGTTTCTACGACTACCCTGGTGCGGCCGAGCTCTGCGAAAGCATCCTGGAGAAGCTCGCCGAGCCGGATTCGAGCACGCCGGAGGGGACCGCCAGGAACAGCGGATTGATCTGGTCGGTCAACTGGAACCTGGTCAACCTGTACCGGAAGATGAAGCTCCTCCCCCAGGCGCTCGACAAGCTCGCCGTGCTGCTCTCGCTGCTGCGGGACCAGCACAGCGGTATGGATGCAGGCCGGGTCTATCGAGCCATGGGAGAGATCTACCAGGAGAGAAACGAGGGCACCAACGCGATCCACTTTCTCGAAAAAAGTATCCGGGAGCTCAGGACACCTTCCACCGTGGCTGAAGGCGACCGACCGAAGGCTGATGACACCACCAGGGAGCTCTGCAGATCACTGCTCTCGCTGGGAAGTTTTCTACTTGAACGCGGAGACCTTGACCTCGCAGGCGAGAAGGTCTCCGAGTGTCACTCGGAAGCCGCCGGCCGGGAGGGAATGGACGGATTGCTCTCGGAGGCCCACCTCCTCATGGCACAGATCCACAACCGTAAAAACGATCTGGAGCAAGGCCTCGCCCTCAGCAGGGAAGCCCTTGAATGCGCCGAACAGGCCGGGAGCCGCCACAGGGTGACCATAGCGATTCGGGCCATCTGCGATACCCACCTCGCCCGGGGAGATCACGATCGTGCCGCCGCAGCGATCAAGCGAGGAATCGCTCTCTCCGAAGACGAGGCCGACAAATACGATCTGGCGCAATCCTACAAGAGCCTGGGAAACGTCCTGTACAACGGCGGCGACTACCACCGGGCCCTCGAAAGCTACCAGAAGAGCCTGCTGCTGTGCCGGCAGATCGGCGACGAGGAGGGAACGGGGCGGATCTACAACAACCTCGGCAACGTGCTGCAGTTTCGCGACCAGACCGCCGAGGCAGCGGAATACTACAAGCTCGCGGTCGCCATCTTCAGCCGCCTGAACAACCAGTACGGCATGGCAGCCTGCATGAACAACCTCGCGGGCATCCTCGAGCGCGATGGAAAATACGATGAGGCGCTCGACTACGCCTACAGGTCTCTCGAGAAGCGTAAAAAATTCAGCGGCAAGTCCGGCGTCGGCTTTTCCTATTACCGGATCGCGATGATCTACCAGGCCAAGGGAGAGATCGAGAAAGCTCTGAGCTATGCTCTCAGGAGCATCCGGATTCGCGAGGAGCTTGACGACAAGGTCGGCCTGGCCTACTCCAACCTTCAGCTCGCCGAGCTGCGCATGGAAACGGAAAACCTGGCCGACATCTTCGACTATGCCGAACAGGGCCAGCGAGGCTTTGAAGAGCTCGGTAACAGGATCGGGCAGATCATGGCCAGGGCGACAACGGCCCGGGCCTTCTTCCACGTCGGACTGCTCGATGAGGCGGAGGAGGGCCTGCGGGAGGTCATCACCGCGGCCACCGCGAAAGAGCTGCCCACCGTCGCCGGCGACAGCATGATCCGCCTGGGAATGCTGCTGGCTGAGAAGGGACAACTGGCCGATGCCGAGCGCCAGCTGGTGGAATCCGAGAAGCTCTTCAGGGGCGCCCGCTACCGCAGAAAGCTGGTCGAGGCGATCCTTCAGCTGGCGGCGCTGAGGATCGAGATGGCAGAGCTGAAGAATGCCGAGGCCAACCTCGAGGAGGCCTACTCGCAGCTCGAAGACCTCGGGTCGCGAGATCTGATCCCCCTCTATTTTCTGCTTCGAAGCCGGCTCGACATGGAGCTCCCGGAAGCCGATCTCGAATCCTCTCACAAATACCTCCAACGGGGACTGGTTGAATCAAGAGAGGCGCGGCTACGGGACCTCGACTGGCGTTTCCACCTCCAGCTCGGAATGCTCGAGCAGAGGCGAGGAGACTACCGGCTTGCGAGAATTCATTTCCAGCAGGCCAGGACTCGCCTTGAGGAACACAGCGAGAGCCTTCCCAGCTCCTACCAGGAGAACTTTTTCGCTCTGCGCGAGCGCCAGCAGGTGATTCGCTGCTGCGAACAGCCAATGGAGGCATTCCCTGAGCCCCCAGGCGATGAAGAAGAGGTCCCGGTGGACGAGCCCCTCGAATGGAACCAGGAGAAAGCGGCGAGACCCGTCCACGATCCGGGCCAACACGCGGCCATGAACCTCGAGCTCATGCGCCTGCATGAAATCATCGTCGCGCGTGGGAGCGGCCAGAAGCTCGACCAGATCCTCGAGCGCATCATGGACGCCGTGATCGATCTGGTGAACGCCGAGCGAGGATTCCTCATCCTCCAGCCGGAGGATCCCGGGCAGGAGCCGAATATCGTCGCGAGAGATTTCGACAAGGAGGAGATCAGGGACCCGAGTCACAAGTTCTCCACCTCGATCGCCCGGGAGGTAATGGAAAACGGTGAGCCCCTGCTGGCCGGCAACGCCCTGTCGGAGGAGCCCTTCGAGACGCTCAGAAGCGTCCGCGAGCTCCGCCTGCGCTCGGTGCTCTGCGTTCCTCTCAAATTTCATGAGGATGTGCTCGGAGTGATCTACCTCGACAACAGGCATCGGCGCCATGCCTTCCAGGAGGCGGAGCTGAAGACCCTGCAGACCTTCAGCGACCAGGCCGTCATCGCCATCACCACCGCCCGGATCATCGAGGCCCAGAACAATAAGAACGACCGGATGCGTTCGCGAATCGAGGAACAGACTGAAGAACTGGCCGTGGCACGCAAGGACATCGAACACCGACAGAGCCTGCTTGAGTCACGCTACACGATGGAGAACATCGTCGCCCGGTCCGAGGCGATGCAGAAGGTGCTCCTGATGGTTCAGCGTTTAGCCTCATCCACCCTCGCCGTCTGCATCCAGGGAGAGAGCGGTACAGGGAAAGAGCTCATCGCCCGGTCTCTTCACTTCAATTCTGAACGGGGAAAGGGACCTTTCATCTCCGAGAACTGCGGAGCGCTCACAGAGACCCTTCTCGAGTCCGAACTCTTCGGCCATATCCAGGGCGCCTTTACCGGAGCCATCAGAGACAAAATCGGCCTGCTCGAGCAGGCCAACGATGGGACGCTCTTCCTTGACGAAATCGGCGACATGAGCCTGGGTATGCAGCAGAAGCTGCTGCGCGTATTAGAAGAGGGCGAGGTGCGTCCCGTCGGAGCCTCCTCCAACATCACGGTCACCCCGCGAATCATTTCCGCGTCCAACAAGGACCTGCGAAAGCTGGTTGAGGATGGACTCTTCCGGGAGGATCTCTTCTACAGGCTGAACACCGTACGCATCGACCTGCCGCCGCTTCGTGAACGCAAAGAAGACATTCCGGAATTCGTAGATACCTTCTCCAGCGAAATCGCCTCCAAACTCGGCATCAAACAGCCGTCATTTACCAGAGATGCCACCAGGAAGCTCCTCTCGCATGACTGGCCCGGAAACGTAAGGGAGCTCCGCCACCTGCTCGAGAGAACCCTTCTGATAGCTGAAAACGAATCCATCGCGGCGCAGGATCTCATCCTCGACCGCTCGGTGAAGGGAAAGCACGAGGAAAAGAACGCAATGGAAGGCCTGTTCGGGGTGGCCGATGGAAAAGATTTCCGAAACGCCCGTAACTTCTTTGAGCGTATGTATATCGAGAAGGCACTACAGGAATGTGCCGGTAATGTTGCCACGGCGTCCAGGCTGAGTGGATTGTCGCGGGAATCGTTCTATCGATTGATGAAAAAGCACTCCATCGAGCGCCAGGATGGATAACCGAATCGCAGCTCCGGTGTAAGACCGGAAAGGAAGTGGTTCCAGCGCCGAAGTCCATCATCCTGAAAAAGTTGCACCTTACTAAAATTGCCCTTACTATCTAGCCTTATAGGATTGAGATTATATTGATACCGATGTGTTAACTCTTGTCTTGTGAAGCGTGTACATTCGGTTGAGCAATGGATCAGTTGATTCAGTGATTGACCCGGGGGATTGACCCGGGGGGATTGATCCGAGATTGTTCAGAAACTGTCCAGCGACTGTCCAGCGACTGTTCAGAGACTGTTCAGAGACTGTTTAAAGAACGTCCTCAGGGGAAATCAGGGGCTTCTATGCGAACCGGAAGAAAAGGGCAAAACAGCGGGCTGTGGAGTTGCTTCAAAGCACCCGATGCCGCCGGCCGCTCTACAGGCTCGCGATTCCGCTACGCCCTCAAAACAGCTGGCCTCAGCGGCCTGGCCGCCGGCCTCCTGATCGGTCTCTGGCTCATTGGGTACTGGGTACTTGGAACGCTCCAGACCACCGGCATTGATCTTCCCGAAATCGAAGTATTGAGAGCCCGTGAAGAAGCCGAATACGACGAAAACGGCGCGCCGATAGTACAGGAAGAACCCTTCGTTCTTCTTCTGGGTCCCGGCGAAGAACCTCCCCTCAGGCCACTGGATCTTGCGCCGCAGATCGCCCTGGCCGCGGAAGCTCTCCAGGCCGTCAATGCCGAAGATGCCGCCGATGGTCCCGGCGAAAACGGTGTCGAACGAATCATAGCTCCTGAAAGATTCAAGAAACCCGCCAGGAGAGCCGACGGTCCCGGCGACGACGAGCCGCTGGCCGATGGTCCCGGCGACGACGAGCCGCTGGCCGATGGTCCCGGCGACGACGAGCCGCTCGGAGATGGCGGAGGCGCGCAGGTTGGAGCTGGAGGCCTTGACCGCTTCGATAGAGATTTCGTTCCCGACGAGAGAGCCAATGCCGCCCGTGCCGGCAACGTTCCTGCCGGAGAGGACCTTCTTGACGGCAAATGGCTGCGGATGAGGCTCCAGACCAACTACGCCAACCCGGGAGTCCTGGTCTTCAGCTCCAGTGGAACTTTCCTGACCATGCAGGCGGTACACCCCACTGGGCGCGCCACCACTCCAAGAGATCCCACCAGCGGACTCTTCAATGTCCCGGTCAATCTCAATGTCGACTGGCTCCAGGCCGCGCTTGACGATATCAACCTGCTGACCCCCGACATGGGGATCTTGACTCTTGATGTTTCCCTCCACTCGAGCACTACGGGCGCGAGAATAGCCCTCGGCAGTTGGAGCGGAGATGTTCGGGGGTTGCCCTGGATGGGATTCTCGGCCGATCTACCGGAGCTTGGAAATGTACCCGAGTTGCGGGGTGGAAAGAAAGGCGGCGGGCGTCCCATCGGACTCCTCGAAGCGGCGCAAAGACGCAGACAGTCAATGAGGGTAAGAGCTGAACTACACCCCAGAAGCGGTGACAGCTTCTACTTCCTGATCGGATCCTCCAATCGACACGACCTGATCCGTGCTCCCGGAGAAAATTTTGATTTCCTTCGCAATGTAGAGGTTCTCTCCAGCGGAAGCCTCCCGAGGATCAGCAGGCCGATCGAGGTCTTCCTCGACAGCCCCTCCGCTCGACGGGTCGCATTCCCTTACGTTGCGCTCTGGTCCTATGACGAGGATCGAGGCTGGGCCCGCTCCAGGGTCTATCTCGTCCCCTGAAGGCATCTCCCCGTTACCGCGGCAGAATTCGTAGAATTCGGTTGTGCCCGGTGTCAACAATATACAGATGCCCGCTATGCCAGCGCACGCCGTGCGGACGTTCCAGTTTAATCTTCGAATCACCGAACCCCCTGCCCAGAACGGTTGAAACCTGCCTCGTCTTCGGGTCGTACTTGCGAATGGCCTTGTTCGCATCATCTGCAATGTAGACGTTCCCGCCAGGGTCACAACATATGTGCTTGGGTGAACCAAACAGGGCCTGTAATGCATCTCCATCTCGAAAGCCCTTCTTGCCGGTACCGGCAACGGTGTGAATCGCCCCGTCCGCACGAACCACCCGCAACGCATTTCCACTACGCTCCAGGATGTAAAGGTTGCCTGATACATCCGATGTGACGGCTCGCGGGTCGACCAGCGGGTTTTTCACTGCAAGGCCACCGTCTTTCGGAGTCCCTTTCTTCCCGTTACCTGCAACTGTACGGATGACTCCCGTCTGCAGATCCACATTGCGAATCCGTCGATTCTTCAGATCGGCAATGTGTAAAATCTTCCTGTCCACAGACAGCTCAATGCACATGGTGTAATTGAATTTTGCAGACCTGGCCGGACCACCGTCACCGGAGAAACCCCCGGCTCCTGTTCCCGCGATCGTTCCGGTTTGAAGTGTTTCCAGATCGATGCGGCGCACACAATGATTCCAGCTGTCGGCGATCAGCAGCTTGTCATCTGCAGTGACGACACAGTTGTGCGGCCCATTGAACCCGGCCCCCGAAACGCCGCCTCCATCTCCTGAATAACCTTTCTCATGACGCCCGCGAAGTGTCTTCAATTCTCCCGTTCTGGATCGTCGATGAAGACTGCCGCTTGATAGCTCGACAATGTACATCGCCCCTGAAGAATCAAAATCGACTCCGAATGGCCCCTGCAGAGGACTCTCCGCTGCTTTCCACCCGCCACCCTCCGACAGCAGATAGTTACCCACGATGAATTCGACAGCCGACCGGCTCTTCAAATCCTCAGCCATCAAAAATGAAAAAGCGTATCGGTCCGGCCAGCCGTGGGAAACGAACACTGCGGCCAGTGTGAACGAAAGAAAAAGGGTGCGATGGAACATCAGGGTTCACTCCAGGAACTTTCTGACAGATCTTTGCTGCATTCAACCGTAAGCAATGGACCTGTCAATCTTCTTGCACAAGGAAGACTGAACGAGGACCTGCACAAACCGCGAACCGATCAGGCCTCGAAAAACTTCTATCCACTGGGAAATAAAAAGGTTTTGAGTCTGCCTGTGGCGTTATTCAGAGAAAACGTCCATCGATGAAAAAGAATCCCCAGGTCCCGAAAGCCAGGCTGCCCTCTTTTTGCCACAGCCAAAGTGTTAAATCAGCCTGAACTTCTGACCAAAGTTTTGTCAAAATTCTGACAAGTCCGTCTTTGTACCTTTTATGGGATTCCCGAGGACAGACCACAAGGTAAGTGAAATAAATGACTTAGGGAAGAGGCGGCGATTTTTTGTGTTTGGCCTAGTGTTTGCTTTATGTCCCGGTGAGGAAAGGCCTCAATCAGAAAAATACCAGAGACCGCAAAAAAACAGGAGTTAGCGCCTTGGAGCCAGTTGAAACCGTAGTCGCAAGCCTTATCAAGAATCGCAAGAGTAAGACTGTAAGCCACGAAGACATCTTCGAGCTTGCAGCTGACGCTTCCTCGAATGCTCCCTATCTCACCCGCATTCGTAAAGCTCTCAAAAAAGAGGGAATCAAGGTCCTGGATAGGGACTTTTTAGAAAAGAAAAAAGAAGACGATCAATCGGCCGCGATCCGCAAGCTGGGCGACCCGATCCGGATGTATTTCAGCCAGATGTCCGGCATCTCCCTTCTCACTCGCGAGCAGGAAGTCGAATACGCCAAGGAGATCGAGGCTTCCCGCATCAACCTCAGGCGGGAACTTTACGCCACCCGCTACGGCCAACAGAGAGTCATCGAGCTCTTTCAGCTCATCATGAGCAAAGAGATCATGATCGAGAAGGCTCTCGATGTGAACCTCTCCCAAAAAGGTGAGCGGGCCAAGTTCTTCAAGAGGCTCGAAAAGTCATTGGCCGCGCTCGAGAGAAACCTCAAAGCCAACGTCAAAGACTTTGAAACGCTGAAGAAGACGATCGCGGGGCTCAGCTTCCCAACGGCCGGCGGCAAAGCGAATAAGAAGAAAACTACCAAGATCTCGAAGGGGCAATCGAAAAAGTCAGAGGTTGCCCGGATTCAGAAGCGGTTACTCCAGAGGATCAGGCGAACGATTCTGATCATCGAGGAGTATCACATCAAGTTGAGTTATCTGGCGCGCTGGAAAAGTGCCCTGGTGCAGTTTGGGGAAATTATACGCAGGGTTATGCCAAATCCAGCGCAGCACCAACGCTACCTTGATGAGACCGCTCTGAGGGAAGTAAACGTCGCCCTCTTCGAGAACTACCAATCCTTCCTTCTACGCGCAGCCAAGGCTGAAGAAGAGTTCCTCCGTTACGAGAGAGCTAAAAGCAGCCTGGCTTCGGGCAACCTCAGACTCGTGGTAAGTGTGGCGAAGCGGTATCGCAAGCGGGGACTTTCCTTCCTGGACCTTATCCAGGAAGGAAACACCGGCTTGATGAGAGCTACGGAAAAGTTCGAGTACCGCAAAGGCTACAAGTTCTCCACCTATGCCACCTGGTGGATCCGCCAGGCGATTTCGAGAGCCATTGCTGAAAAGTCCCGCATGATCCGATTGCCGGTATACATGTCGGAAACCATGACCAAGCTCATGAGCATCAGCAGGGAACTGACCTTCAAAAATGGCCAGGCCCCGAACATCCTCGATATCGCGGAGGACATGGACCTGCCTCGGGAAGAAGTTCGCAAGGCTCTCAAGCTCTCCAAGTCTCCGATTTCTCTCAATAACCCGCTTGGGAACGACGAGGACAGCACCTTTGGCGACCTGATCGAGGACAAGAGCCTGGAGTCTCCCACCACGGCCATCACCCAGGAAATGCTGCGAGACCGCCTCGATGAGGTGCTCAAAAGTCTCAGCCTCCGCGAGCGGGAGGTCGTCAAGTTCCGCTATGGAATCGGACGGGACACGACCTGCACCCTCGAGGAACTGGGCAAGAAGTTCAAGGTTACCAGGGAGAGGATTCGCCAGATCGAAATCCGCGCCCTCAAGAAGCTTCAGCATCCCACCCGCAGCCGTGCGCTCGAAGGCTTCCTCGAATAATCACCCTCCGGATTCAGTTCGCGGGAGACCCTCAGTATTCAGCTCGGGGGAGGCCCTCAGTGGTCCTTGAGCCAATCCAGAACCCGCGTACGAAGCACCGGGAAGTCTTCCTCAAAGCGCTCCCTCAGGGCGCTATAACGCGTACTCAGAGCATCCAGGCGAGGATCATCCTTCAGCATGGAGAGGTTGGCGTTGATGTTCAACTCAGCCGCTCGGAAGGCCGCGTTGGAGAACTCCAGGGCGGCTCCCAGGTCGCTGTCAGCTCCAAGGCGAACAGTTCCGATCGAGGCCGCATCGAGCAGGCCATCAATCAACTCGAAGATCTCCAGGCAAGCCGCGAGAGTATCCAGGGGAACATTTGTCGCCTTCTCTGCAGCATCTTGCAGGGACAGCTTCCGAGAGGCTATCTCATCTTCGCTTTCCTTCGGTAGCCTGATGGCTGACATGAAATCATCGAAGACAGCAATATCGGCAGCCTCCAGGGCACGAAAACGCTCTCCTAATTTCCTGGCGCTGTCCCCAGTTTTCTCGAGAAGAGCCTGGCCGGGGTCCTCAGCTCCCTCTTCGGAGCCAGGAGCTCCCATCTTCTGCAAAGAAATCCCCGTCACCATCCTCACCAGGGAGGTGGCCAGCAGACCGCCCCTGGCCGCAGCGGCTCCACCCCCGGGTGTCGGGGTGGCGGCTGCAAGGGACTCGGCAAAATCCAGTCCCGCTTCCGATTCATTCGTCATCTGGAACCTGCTCTTTCTGGCGCTGAAAATACACCGGCGGGGTCCTGCTTACAAGGGCACCCTGTCCGCATAGGCCGGCGGAATCGTCTCGTTCTTCATCAATTCTCTAAGCAGAGTAGTAGCGTAGGAACCTCGCGGAAGAAAAAACTCTACGATCATTCCATCTCCTTCCATCCGGCCGCTGAGTTGGGTAACGGGAACTCGTAAAGGGCGCCTGCCTCCTCCCATGCGCCATCCCTGCTGTAGATGGTGGAAGTCCTTGTGCTCCAGCCGCTGCCCGGCCAGAGCCTCCAGCTCAACCCCGTTGGCATAACCCCGGGGGATGCGCATCTTTCTGCCGAACATGGGTCCTGTCGGACTGATCTCGAACTTCCTGACACGCTCGGCCTCTGCGGCTGGATCATCGACGTAGAAGGTGACTCCATCATCATGACGATGAGCGACATCTCCTTCAAAGAGCTTGCCGGGATCCCCTCCGGCCGCGCGCATCCTCTCCTCCAGAACCCCGTTGAAGAGATAGGACTGGAAGGCGGAGAAATAGAGTTTCATGATGCTGCGATGCACGAGCCTGGAGGCCCCCTTGTATTTTTCGCCAACCCTCAAGAGGTAGGTGAGCAGCTTCTTCTCGTCTCTGTAGCTGCCCGGAAACCTCTCCAGGGCTTCCCTCCAGCGAAACTGCATAAACAAGTAGCGGCCGGCGACGACATTCGGATTCTTCTCCGTCAGAGACGGACAGCCGAGAATGCGTCTGATGGCGCGACGATAATTCTTCACCAGGAAGGCGCGCCCGACCCAGTGAGAGTCCCCCCTGTTGCCAAAACGCTGCGGACCAAAATAATTAGGCAGGCCCAGTTCCCCTATGCGGCGAAAGATGGGGGCCGCAAGCTCCTCGGCATCGGCTGACACGCCACGAATACGGATCCTGAACCTGTTCCCCTGCAGATGCCCCAGGCGTAGTTTATTCAGGTGTCGTTTGACCGAAAGAATCTCGATCTTATCGAGTTCGAGGGAGCGGACCTCATCAACGCTCACCCCGCCCAGGCTGATCGTCTGCCGCGTGACTCCCTTGCGATCCTTGAGTCCGGCGTACCCGAAATCACGTGGAGGCCGGCCCAGCTTGTGCCCGAGGATACGAACCGCCTCCATGGTGGAAAGGTCGCTCTTCTCTATCCGC
>CAUZHA010000036.1:0-36173 GCA_963579555.1 Planctomycetes bacterium UBA1146 | reverse complement strand
GCCAGCAAGCCTCCTTCGGCCCGACGGTCTACAAAGACTATGATGAGGTAGCCCGGCACATCTCCCCGCCCTTCTCCGAATCCGTCCGCGTCACGCTCAAGGTAAGCCACAACCTTCACGCCACGATGTACCCGGTCCTCGTCGGGGCCCTCAAGGGCAAACGCGGCAACCGGGTCGCCGGCTACGGAGAGATCCGCGAATTCTTCGCCGGAGGGGGCCTGGACGTAAACTCTGTGTTCCTCGACAGCGGCTCGGGCGGAGGAAGATCCGACTCACTCTCGGCGCGTTTCCTCGTGGACCTTCTCCACTTCATGGCCAGGCGAAAAGATTTCTCCCAATTCTTCGACGCCCTCCCCATTGGAGGAATCGATGGAACGATCTCGGCCCGGTTCAAAAACTCCCCGCTCCGGGGAAGGGTGCGAGCCAAGACAGGAACCCTGGTCTACAAGGGCTCCTTCAATAGCCAGTGGATCTATCTCTCCAAGGCGCTCTCCGGCTACATGGACCTGCGCACCCCCGACCGACCGGATGACATGCTCTGCTTCACCATCCTCATCGGCAACACCGTGACTCCAGACCGCAGCCGCGGCGTCAAGGAGCTCTTCGGAGCCCAGGAGGACATCCTCGAGGCCATCGAGAAGCACTGGCGTGAAAACGGGGCCGGGAAGCCCTGAGCTTCATTTAGGCTCGTCACCACCGCTACGCCTGTGGTAAATTCTCTGCAAATGAGAGACCAGCGTATCTTAGCCATCCTCTTCCTCGTTCTCTCTACCGGCGGACCGCACCTCAGGGCCCAGGAGCCCGCAAACAAGCCGTCCGACTTCCGGACGACGTTCGACAGCGACCGTCCCCTTCTCCCCATCCGGGACAAGGACAACCGGATGCTGCCCCCCGGACTGGCGACGGTCACGATCGAGGCCCTCGACACCTCCGGCAAGCTGCTGGAGAGTTTTTCGGGCAGCGTAAAGACCCAGGGCGCCTGGCGTGATGGCAAAAAGATTGAAACTGCCGGCCCCTTTTCGAAAGGCGTCTTCAGACTCGAAAACTTCGAGATGCCGGACGGGACCTTCTTCGTCGAGAACAAATACGGGTTTGCAGTCAAACCGGTGCTGCCAGGCTGGCTCACCCTGCTGCCGCCACTGGTGGCCATCATCCTGGCCTTCCTCACCCGGCAGGTGCTGGTGGCGCTCTTCTGCGGTGTCTGGGTGGGAGCCTGCTTCTCCTACAGCCTGCACCCGGTGAGATCGTTTCTCTACTCCATCGACACCTACATCGTCGGGGCGCTGTCCGACACCGACCACGCCATCGTGATCCTCTTCAGCTTCGGCCTCGCGGGGATGATCGGCGTCATCACCTATATCGGCGGCATCCGGGGAATTGTCGAGATCGTGTCGCGCTGGGCCAAGGGACCCAGGAGCGGCCAGGTCGCCACCTGGTTTCTCGGGCTCTTCATCTTCTTTGACGATTACGCCAACTCCCTGATCATCGGCAACACCATGCGTCCCTTCACCGACAAGGTCAGGGTCAGCCGGGAGAAGCTCGCCTTCATCGTCGACTCCACAGCCGCTCCGGTCGCCACGATCGGAGTCATCTCCACCTGGACAGCCTTCCAGATCGGCCTGATTTCACAGGAGACAGGCCTCAAAGATAAGATCGGCGACCCCTATCTCTTCTTTTTGGAGTCCATCCCCTACAGCTTCTACAGCATCCTGACTCTCTTCCTGGTGCTCATCTGCGGATTGCTGCTGCGCGATTTCGGTCCCATGCGCAAAGCGGAGGAGCGCTGTCGCAGGACCGGCAAGGTCCTGCGCGATGGAGCCAAGCCCCTCCTTGACGACACCATGGCCCAGCTCGGCGCCTCCGATGATCTCAAGCCGCGCTGGATCAACGCGGCGCTGCCGATCTTCTGCGTCATCGCCTTCACCCTCATCGGCCTCTACACCACGGGCACTGAGGCTCTTGGAGCCGAGGCGAACGGCGCAGGCCTCGGCAAGATCATCCAGAGCGGCAACTCCTTCAGCGCCCTCCTCTGGGGTACCATGGGAGCCAGCATGGTCGCCATCCTGATGGCCCTGGGCCAGAGGTTCCCTCTCGAGGGGACCATCGAGAGCTGGATCAGCGGCGCCCGGTCTATCGTGCTGGCGCTCATCACGCTGCTGCTGGCCTGGTCGATCGGAGCGGTCTGCAAGGATATCCACACGGGCGCCTACGTCGCGAGCATCTCCGGGGGCATCCTCACACCGGAGATCCTGCCACTGGTGGCCTTCATCTCCGCAGCGATCATCGCTGTCGCCACCGGGACCTCCTACGGAACCATGGCGCTGCTGGTGCCGATCTTCCTCGGGCAGCTCATGTTCCCGCTGGCTGAAACAGCCGGAATCGACCCGGAGACCACCCGCCACCTGGCGCTCGCGCTGCTGGCGGCGATCCTCGGAGGATCCGTATTCGGCGACCACTGCTCGCCCATATCCGACACGACCGTTCTCAGCTCGATGGCCTCGGGCGCCGATCACATCGACCACGTCGAGACCCAGCTCCCTTACGCCCTGCTGACGGCCGGAATCTGCGTTCCGATCTACCTGCTTGTAGGATTTGCCGGGATGGGCCCCGCCCTGGCTTTACCGATTGGCCTGGCGGCCGTCTTCTTCGTCTTCAAGGCCATCTCAAAAGACACATCCGACACCTCGATGGAAGCCGCTGAGGAACCAACCGATCAGGACCCTGGAGCCTGACCGCCAACAAGGGTCTCCCGGACACGCACCTGCAGGGATCCGGGCTTGCCGCTGATCTCCAGGAGAACGACATCCCCCCGCCCACCGGAAGCGAGGGACCCGCGGTCTTCGATTCCCAGCAGCTCGGCGGGGTTGCTCGAGCACATACGGGATGCCGCGGCCACCGAGTCCTCAAGGGAGAGCGCAGGATGGCTCCTGACATGGACCCCTTGCATCTCCACGCTGAAGAGATTGACCAGGTTCTCAAAGACCTCCCGCATGCCGATGGCCGCCCCGAAAAGGGCTCCGGCATCGGAGGTTCGTTCCGCCAGCTCGCGCTCCTCCGCGGAACGAACGACCCGCAGGTAGGCTCCGCCCTCGGCCGGCTCTCCCTTGATCCCGCAGAGCTCGAAGGGCCCGGTCGGGGCGCCGGTTCCGAAGCCCGCATCGCTGATGCCGATGCAACGCGAGATCTCCTTGCGTGAGATCCAGTCACGAAGAAGCTGAGGATGGACATGGTAGCCGTCGACAATGAAGGTCGCCACCAGGTCATCGTTACGAAGGGACTCCTCCAGGAGCCCTCCATCGTTAAAGACCTTCAGGCTGCTGCCGGTCGGACCGTTGCCTAGATGGATCAGGTAGCCCAGACCGGCCGCGACGGCCTCCCTGAGACACTCCGCGTGCGGCTTTGCATGACCACAGCCCACCACCACGCCTCTCCCGACAGCCTCGGCCACCAGAGAAATGGCAGCTGGAGTGGTCTCGGGAGCTATGTTGATCATGGAGACAGCGCCCGTTGCAAGAAGCTGATCGAGCACCCCGGGGTCCGGAGGCAGGACCCAGTCGGGATTGTGCGCTCCGTGGAATTCAGGGTTCATGAAGGTGCCCTCGACGAGCCCGCCAAGAAGAATCCCGGCACGACCATTCCCGTCGCCAAGAATTTTCTTCATCCCCCCGAGATAGGCCAAAATCTCATCGAGCGGCGCCGCCAGGGTGGCAAGGACACACCCCGTCACCCCGGTGGAGCCCTGGTATTCGAGCACCTCGCGAATCCGTCCGGCGTGTTCTCCCGGCTCCCGCAGGCCGCCGGAGAGCCAGCCGATGTCATTGACCTGCAGATCGATCCAGCCCGGCACAGCCCAGAGCCCCGCCGCGTCCAGCACCACCGCCCCGGCAGGAGACGCAGCCTTCGCGCCAACCGCGGTGACAGCCCCGTTTTCAATCGCCACAGAGGCTCCCTCGAGCCAGCCGCTCTCGCCGGAGAGCACCCGGGCATTCCGAACCAGGATGGAAGAGCCTTCGCGCATCACCCGAGCACCTCCCCGAACGACTCCCGCAAAACTGCGAAGCCCTCTTCGAGCGCTTCCCGAGGGATACACAGGGGAGGTGAGATCTTGAGGCAGCCGCCGCCAAGCCCGACAGGTGAGAACATCAGGAGCCCCTTGCGGTAGGCCGCCTCGGTGATCCGGTAGGCCAGGCCGGAATCCGGATCGAGCGTACCTGGCTGGACGAGGCGAATTCCGCCGACGAGACCCTTGCCCCGGATACAGCCGATGTTGTCCCTCCAGGCCGTCTCCAGCGACCGCAGCCCCTCCAGCAGCGGCGCCTCCAGCTCGGCTGCCCTCCCGACCAGCCCGTCAGCCTCGAGAGCATCGAGGCAGCCGAGCCCTGCGGCGACGCCAAGGGGAGAGGCTGAATGGGTCGAGGTCATGGAGCCCGTCGGAAAGATGTCCATCACATCATCCCTGCCGATCACCGCGGCGAGCGGAAGAGAGCTTGAGATCCCCTTACCACAGGCGACCAGGTCGGGGGCGACACCGTAGTGCTCAAAGCAGAAATGCCGGCCGGTACGTCCGAAACCTGACTGCACCTCGTCAAAGCAGAGAAGCGCCTCGTGGCGATCACACCACTGGCGCAGGGAGCGGGCGTATTCGACCGGGAAAAAATCGGGGCCGATGCCGAGATAGCTCTCTGCGAGAACCCCGGCGACCTGCGAGGGACGAACCCCCGCCGCATCGAGGCTCCTCTCGAAGAGCTCAAAGCCGATGTCCTCGAGAAGATATCCATCGGGAAAAGGAACCTGCACGAAGCTGCCATCCTCGACCCCGATCCATTCCTTCAGGGCCTCGATGCCGCCGGCATATTGAGATCCCAGTGTCCTGCCGTGAAATCCTCCTCGAAAAGAGATGATCACCTTGCGCTCGGAATCGAGCCGCCGCCCGGCCGCCCGCATGATCTTGATGGCGCACTCAACGGCCTCAGAGCCCGTGGTGAGCAGGAAAACCTTGCCGAGCCCCTCCGGCGCCAGGGCGGCCAGCCGCTCACAGAGCCCTGCCCGGCCCTCGTGGGCAAAAACGTAGGTCGACATCAGCGGTTTCTCGAGAGCCTCACGGACCCGCTCCCGAACCAAGGGATGGGCGTGCCCGGCATTGGCTACGAGCACGCAGGAACTCCAGTCTATCCAGCGGTTGCCGAAGCGGTCCTCTACGTTATAGCCCTCGGCTCGATCCCAGAGGACCGGAGGCTGGCAGGACATCGAGGCTGGCTCGACCGCGTTGAGACGCTCAAATACCTCGACAGCCTGGGGGGGCGGCTGGGCGGTAACAATTTTTCGATGAGGAGTGTCGACCCGGGGAACCTCCAGCGGCTCGAGGCTGTAGCGTCCATAGCTGGAGGCTTGCTCAGTCATCGCGCAAGCTCTCCCCCTCCGGATGGTTTTCAACCAGGGATTCCCGCATCAGCCCGGCATCTCCGGGATGGTGGATCAACAGCGAGCTGCGAAAATACCAGCGCCGGTCGCTGTCCGCCGAGAGGTCATAGGTCTGGTTATCGACGGCCGTGGTTACGGGTACAATCTCTCCGTCAAGCTCGAGGGATGCCTCGAAGCCGAGGCGCAGCAGGATCGGCAAGGCGCCCGCGGCATCCCAGAGCTTCACCGACCCAAGATAGGCCAGGAATCGGCCCTGCAGAAGCCCGAGCAGGGGAACCACGGCAGCGCCCAGGGCCATCACAGGATTCGGAAGAAGACACTGACCTCGCTTGGCAAGGGCCTGGGTGATAGCGACCAGCCCCCTCCCATCCGATGGCCTCGGCGGGAAGACGAGCTCCTTCCAGGTCCACTCCCCGCCCTCCTGCTTACCCTCGGTCACCGTAAAGTCATCTTCGCCGGAGCTGATGATCAGCTCTCCGTAATCCGGAAGATAGACCCCGCCATGCAGGAGCTGTCCATTCTTCATATAGCCCACCGAGACGCCCCAATTAGGAAGAAAATGAGCGAAGGGAGCCGTCCCATCAATCGGATCGACAACCCAGGCCTCCCCGGCGAGCGCCGCCTGAACGTAATCCTCTCCCTTGCGGCTGATGGTCTCCTCGCCAACGAGATAGCAGCCTGACTCGACGTCCTCGAGAGCCTCCGTGAAAAGCGCCTCGATCTCGGTATCGGCCTGCGTTACCAGCGAATGATCACTCTTGATCTCGAGGGTCAGCTTTTTGCGCGCCTCGCGGGCCATATCGCCCGCCTCGAGAAGCAGCTCGATAATTCTTTCCTTGTCCCAACTCATTCAATAACCTTCCTGCGACTCTTCATTTCAGCCGCTGGCATCCGCATAGAGAGCACCATATTGCTCCTCGATCCGTCTCCTGACAAGCTTGCCGGAGGGACCCATCCCCCCGGATTCCTTCAGCCCGCGGGCGCTTACAGTCCAGAGGCCGAGCTGTTCGTCAACAGGCCGGCTGGCGTTAAATTCCCGGATCAGCCCGCCAAGATACTCCTCCCTCGAGGCCGTTTTCTCAACACCTTCGCGAAGAAAACAGACGCAGCCCAGCCGCGGCCGGGCATCCCCAATGACGACCACCTCCTCCAGGATGTTCAGCTTCTTGAGATCCGCTGCCTTGAGGTCATCCTCCATAGGCAGGGGAAGATAGTTCAGGCCATTGTCCGTCGTGATCCTGTCGGAGACCTTGCCGAAGACCTTGAGCCTCCCCCTGCCGTCAAAAGCGGCGCGGTCGCCTGTTCGCTGCGAGCCGTTGAACGGCGCCAGGGTGCCATCCGGCTCCACGTACCCCTTCGCGACCTGCGTCCCCTCAACCACCAGCTCCTCTCCATCAATCCGGGCCGTGGTCCCCGGGAAGAGGCGCCCGCAGGTCCCGAGGGCCCCGCTTCGCCGGTCTGAAAGTGTAGAGACGCACACTGGCCCGGTGGTCTCGGTCATCCCCCAGCCCTGGAGCACCCTGATTCCCATGACCTCAAAGAATGCCATCGCCTGCAGGTTGGGACGAGCTCCGCCCAGCACCATGAACACGGGCGAGCCCATTCGCTGCCGAACCATCCGGCCGAAGAGAAGCCTCGCAAGGAGGATCAACGGCAGGCACAGCCAGCCCACAAGCCGGCCGGCCTCGAGTGCGATAACTCCCTCCTCAGCCCTGCGGCAGAGCCGCTTCAGAAATCCTCGAAGGCCAAGCGGCAGGCGCGCCAGCTTTTCCAGCCCTGGAGGAACCTTTTCCACGCTGAAATCCGTACAGAGACGCTCATAGAAGAGGCTGCGCATCCGGTTGATCACGATCGGAACCAGGATGATGGCATCGATCTTCCCGGTTTTTTTCTGCGGCAGGCGAGCGAGGTACTGAACATCCGAAAAGATCACCCGCCGAGGCTTCAGCGAGATAAAAGCCGTCATGACTACGAAAGCGAAGATGTGGCTGGCCGAAAGCGGGCAGTGGGCCACCATTCCCTCGACCAGAAAATCCAGGTTGCGGATGTTTTCAATCGCGGCATCCATATTGGAGAGGCTGATCTCGGTGCACTTCGCCATGTCGCCGGAGGTTCCGGAGGTAAAGATCCAGGCCACGGGATGATCGTCATCCAGGCCCTCCGGAAAGAGCCCCCTCCCGTCACCTGCGAGTACAGCAGGCAGCTTCTCCGCATCGAGCGAAACGTTGATCACCTCCTCGATTCCATCTCCCCACCCCTCGGCCCGGCGAAGAAAGCCATCGCCGGCGGCGACCACGCCGATCCCGTACAGCCGCAGGTAGCTCAGCTGCGTCTCTGCATCCCAATTGGGATAGAGTGGAACTACGGTCAGACCCCTTGAAATAGCGGCAAACATCGCCACGAGAAACTCGATCGTCTCCTCGCTGCGAAAGAGCAGGCCGATTCTCGGGTGAGTGCCCCTGGCAGGAAGAAGTTCCCGGTAGGCCAGGGCCGCCTCGAAGACGTCCTCGCCGGTCGCCTCGGTCACCACATCACCTCTTCGGCCATAGGATTCAAGCTTCAGCTCAAACCCCGGAAGGCTCTCGAAAAGGGTCTTCAGGGTACTCAAGGGGCAAGTCTCTCAGCGACAGCTCGAACAAAATCCGGCTCAAGGGATAGATCTTAGCTGAAGCCCCGGAGGGAGCAAGGATATTGAACCCGGGGCCGCCTCAGTGGTCTACATCGTCGGCCTCGTCGGCCTTCTCCATGACGAATTTGTAGCGCGCGCTGGCATCCTTCCCCATGAGGTCGCTCACCACCCGCTCGGTTTCCAGCGGATCGTCTATGAAAACACGCTGCAGGGTGCGGCTCTCGGGCTGCATGGCGGTCTCCTTGAGCTGGTGAGGGTTCATCTCCCCGAGACCCTTGAAGCGGGTAACCGCGTCCTCACTCACCTTCCCATCGAATTGCTCGATAATCTCGCCCTTCTCCTCGTCGGACCAGGCCCAGTATTTCTTGCCCCGATGATCGATCCGGTAGAGAGGCGGCATCCCGAGATAGACGAAGCCCTCCTTGATCAGCTCGGGCAGGTAGCGGTAGAAGAAGGTCAGCAGCAAGGTCATGATGTGATGACCATCAGCGTCCGCATCCGTGAGGATGATGATCTTGTGATAGCGCAGCTGAGATATGTTGAAATTGGCCCCCATACCGCAGCCCAGCGCCGAGAGCATATCCGAGAGCTCCTTGTTCTCCATCACCTTCGCCAGGGTAGCCTGCTCGGTGTTCAGCACCTTACCCCGAAGCGGCAGGATCGCCTGGGTCTTCCGCTCCCGGGCCTGCTTGGCGGAGCCGCCAGCAGAATCGCCCTCCACGATAAAGAGCTCGCTCTTGGCGGGCCTGATGCTCTCGCAATCAGCCAGCTTGCCCGGCAGGTTCAGCCTGTGAGAGACGGCCGTCTTCCGCTTAACCTGCAGGACCGCGTCGCGCGAGGCCCGCCGCGCCTTGGAAGCCAGGATCCCCCGCGCCACGACAGCCTTGGCCGTGGTCGGGTTCGAGTTGAAATAGAGCTCCAGGCTGGCGCCCACAGCGCTCGCCACGTAGGAGTTGACCTCCGGATTGTTGAGCTTCTCCTTGGTCTGCCCCTGGAATTGGGGATCGAGATGATAGACCGAGAGCACGGCACTGAGGCCCTCCCGCAGATCATCCGGCGTCAGGCTGACTCCCCTGGGCTGAAGATCGTGGATGTCGATATAATTGCGGACGGCCCTGACCACACCGGTCCGCAGGCCCTGTTCATGGGTGCCCCCATCGCGTGTATAGACCCCGTTGACATAGGAGCGGATATATTCACCCGGCTCATCAGTCCACTGGAGGGCGACCTCCAGCCGAGGCTCCTGCTCACTCTCCTGGTAGAACATGAAATCGTGCGTTGGCTTGAACCCTCTCTCCTTGACCAGCTTCTCGAGATAGGCCTTGATCCCAGCATCGAATTGGAAGGTGTCGGTAACACCCTTGGCCCGGTCACGGTAGATGATCTTGAGACCCCTGTGCAGGTAGGCCCGCGCCTCCAGGGTCTCCCGGATTCGCTTCGTATCAAACTTCGTGGCGCGGAAGATCTCGGGGTCGGGCTTGAAGTAGATGGTCGTACCCCGGCCCTTGACCTTCCTGACAAGCTGCATGTCGCCCCTGGGCTTGCCACGCCGATAGTGCTGCTCGTACTCCTTGCCATCGCGCTTCACCCGCGCGACCATCTCCTTGCTGAGGGCGTTGACCACGGATGACCCCACCCCGTGAAGGCCGCCGGAGTGAATGTAATTTCCGGAATCGAACTTGCCGCCCGCGTGCAGGGTTGTCAGGATCGTCTCCAGGGCGGGTCGCTTGGTCTCTGGATGCTTGTCTACCGGAATGCCCCTGCCATTGTCGCTGACCTCAATGCCGGAAGAGTCCTTGTCCAGCACCACCTCGACCGTGGTGGCGTGGCCATTGATCACCTCGTCGATCGCATTGTCGACAATCTCCCAGACCAGGTGATGGAGACCATTCTTGTCGACTCCGCCGATATACATCGCCGGGCGCATCCGTACGGGCTCGAGCCCCTTGAGTACGCTGATGTCCTTGGCGCTATAGGCGCCTTTTTTCTGCGACTTGTCTGCGACCTTTTTCTTGCCGGGAGCCTTCTTCTTCGCCGTAGTCTTCTTGCGTCCCCTGGAAGAGGATTTCTTCCCGCGGGCTTTCTTCCTGGACGTTGAGGTCGCTGCCATCGTTTTCTTCAGCTGTCGGCTCCGGAGATGACCGTCTTCACTGTACGGCCCGGGCCTTTCGCTCCCTTATTTCTTTCTCGATTCCCGCGCTTTCTTCCTGCCTGTCCTGCCGCCGTCTTTTTTCACTTTCTTCTTCGCCCTCGTCTTCTTTCTCCCACCCTTCGTCGGAGCCGAGCCCTGGGAACCATCCCCGTCAAAGACAGGAATCTCGTGTTCGCCGATCGCTGAACCCGAGAGGCCACCACGCTTGATCACCTCAATGCCTTTTCCGCCGCGACCCGAGACCCTGTACTTCCTGGTCGAGATGTTGATCTTCGCCCCCTTGGTCGTAAAGACACGCAGCCGGTCCCGAGGGCCAAGGCTTACGGCACTGGCAATCACACGATCATTGGACCCCAGCTTGAGCCCGAGCACGCCCCGGCCGGGCCCTGTGAGGAACTTCACATCCTTCGACTTGAAGAGCGTGACTCGTCCCTCCCGGCTCGCCAGCATGGCAACCTCTTTTTTCCCCTGGACGACATGGGCACCGATGACCTCCTCGCCCTCCCTGACCCGCATGAACTTTCTCCCGGTACGGGTAGAGGGCTCGGTGAAGGAGCCCATCGAGCAACGAAGCGCGTAGCCGGCGGAGCTGATCGCCAGGAGATGATTCAGTGGCGGCTTACCCGAGGCGTCCTCCGCGGAGCCGACGTCGGCCAGGAATCTCTGGTCGAGAGAGATCGCCCCGATGGCCCGCTCGCCATCGCGAAACTTGAAGATCCCCTGGACCGGATCCCCGTAGCCGGTAGAGGCCGGCAGGTCATTGATGCGGATGGTATAGGCGGAGCCGAGGTTGCTGAAGAACACGACCAGGTCCCTGGTGTTTCCGCCGACGACAGACAGCAGCTCGTCTCCCTGACGAAGCCTCACCTTGGAGAGATCTGTGATTCGCCCCATACGTTTCACCCAACCATCCCTCGAAAGGAGGACGATAGCATCCTCGTTGACGATAAAGGCCTCCTCGCTGTACTCGGTCTCCCGCGCTCCACGCCCCCCGATCTTTGAGCGCCGGGCATCAGCGAAGCTCTCACGGGCGGCGGCGATCTCCCTGCGCACGATGCTCCACAGGCGGGCGTCACTCTTGAGGATCTTCTCGATCTCTCGAGCCTTCGCCTTCTTATCGAGCAGCTCGTCGAGGATGGCCTTGATCTCCAGCTTGGCGAGCTTGTAGAGCCGCAGGTCGAGGATCGCGTTGACCTGGATGTCATCCAGCCGAAACCTCTTTTTGAGTTTCTTCGCTGCATCCTCGCGGCCATTCGAGTTCCGGATGATCTTGATGGCCGTATCAAGGTCGTTGAAGATCTTGCGGAAGCCCTCGAGGATGTGAATCCTCTCTCTCAGCAGCCGCAGCTCATGCTCGAGGCGACGGACCACGACCTTGTAGCGGAACTGAATGAAGTGGAGCAGGATCTGCCGCAGATCGAGCCGGGCCGGCTTGCACCGATCGGGATTGGCATCGGAGGATGGAATCAGGCAGGTCAGGTTGACGTTGAAATTGTTCTGCAGGTTCGTGTTCTTGAACAGGTAGGCCATCACCACATCCGGATCGGCGCCCTGCTTCAACTCGAGTACGATACGAATATCAGTGGTCGACTCATCCCGGATGTCATTAATCTGGGGGATCTTACTGGATCCGACCAGGTCACCGATAGTCCTGACCAGGACATCCTTCTGCACCATGTACGGTATCGAGGTGATAATGATCTTTGGCTTGCGCGCCCCTCCCTCGAGCTTGTACTCCCCCCGGACCTTCACCGGCCCATGTCCATCACGATAGATCGCCCCGAGCTCTCGACGCGTGTTGAGAATCTGCCCTCCGGTGGGGAAGTCGGGGCCCTTGATGTACTTCATGAGATCGGCAATCTTCAGGCGCCTCTTTCGCACCAGGGCCTCGCACGCCTCGGCGACCTCGCCGAGGTTATGCGGAGGAATGTTCGTGGCCATCCCGACCGCGATCCCCGTCGCGCCATTCACCAGCAGGTTTGGAATCCGAGCAGGAAGGACTATCGGCTCGCGGGTCTTGCCGTCGTAGTTGGGTCTGAAATCGACGGTCTCCTTCGAGAGCTCATCGAGAAGCTCGACAGCAACCCTCTGCAGCCTCGCCTCCGTATACCGATAGGCCGCCGCTGAATCTCCATCGATGGAGCCGAAGTTGCCGTGTCCATCAACGAGGGGATATCGCAGGCTGAAGTCCTGGGCCATACGCACCAGAGCCTCGTATACGGAGCTGTCTCCATGCGGATGGAACTTGCCGAGCACGTCGCCGACAATGCGAGCGCACTTCAGAGGCTTGGTCGCTGGACCAAGTCGAAGCTCGTTGCGCATGGTGTAAAGAATTCTTCTCTGGACCGGCTTGAGACCATCACGGACATCCGGCAGGGCCCGGGAGGTGATCACGCTCATCGCGTAATTTAAATACCGCCGGCGTGTGGTTACATGCAGCGACACATCCTGGATGGAATCCAGCGGTTCGGCCTTCGAACGGGCCGAGGCTCTCTTCTTCTTCTTTTTCTTCGCCATTTCCGACAAGCACGAGCTTCATGCGATTATCCGGCCCGCTCCAGGCATCCGAAAAGCCGCCGCGCGAAAATCACCCGGCCGTATCCGATACGGGCCCACAGTCACGATCTTCCCGTTCATAAAGGCTCCTCTGGAACCGGGCAGATCGGAATCAATTGCTGATTTATATAGTACCCGCCCACCCAAAAGCAACTTCAGGCGGAAAAATTGGGGTGTACCGTATCCAGCCCCGGCTGAAACCTGCGTTATTCCGCCTTCTTTAGCTGAGTCGCGACGACTGGAAATCCCAGCTCAAAAGAAAACGCCCCGGCGATCCACTAGGGTCTCCGGGGCGTTCTTCAGACGTGATCGAAGGCGATCAGTTGACGGCGCAGAAAGCACTGCTCTCTTCGCAGCCAAGATCGTCGTCCGTGGGGTCGGCACCGCAGCTCAGGAAGGGAGCGGGGAGCCTCGCGCCACGCTGGAAGACCCAGCGAAGGACGGGGACCGCGTCGGAGATGTTGTTACGTCCATCATCATTGGCGTCCAGGGCATCCGGGCAGTTGTAGCGGGAGCCGAGGTTTCCAACGGCGATCTGGATGATCAGGACAGCATCATTGACGTTGATACGGCCATTGCCATCAGCGTCACCACGGAAGAAGTCCTCAACCGGCGGAGGAGGAGCTTCGGCGGTGATCGTCAGGATCTCGTTCGAGACATCCCCGGCGGTCGCGGGGATCTGGTTGGCATCGTCATCAAGGTCGGAAACATAACCGACATAGAAGCCGGGGCCGCCGACACTGGGATCGATATCAAAGGCGAGGAAATCTCCACCTTCGAAGCCAGCGAGAGCCGAACCGCGAACAACACCCTGGATCTCGCCAGGAGCGGCAGCGGCAGCGCCAACGGTGAGTCCGTTGTTGACGTCGTGCGAGTTGCCTCGGTTGTCGGTGATCAGCAGCTCAACGAGACGATTGGCATCGGTTCCAAGGGCGCCGGAGAAGGACACCGTGTCCGCACCGACCGAGACACCAAGCTGGAAGGCCATGGCGGGAGCGGCGTTGGTCATGTTGATCGTAGTCTGACCATCGGCATTGGCACCAAAGCTGAATCCGTAGTCGCCAGCCGGGACGACCTCGCAATTGGCCGCGTCGACGCAATCGGCATCGTCACAATCCACAGCTCCGTCACCATCATCGTCGACGCCATTACCGCAATCTTCGACAGCGGGGGCGCCGGGAGGATTGACCTGCCCATGGACTAGGGTCTCGGGAAGCTTCGCTTCGCCAGCGACCGTGATGTTCAGCGCGACGGTAGGACCGTTGTTGCTGAGCTCGTCGTCGGCAAGCCTGAACATGGCGCTGTCGGCAGGCACGGCGTCGACGTTATAGGTCAACTTCGCAAGCGAGTTGGTCTGACCGGCGGTAAGGGTCGCAGGGGCAATGAAGGAGAGAACTACCGCGGAGATGAATCCGGCAGGTGAGTTCTGAGCAGGCCCCACGGCGGTCGACACATTGAAGAAGGGGTTGACCAGCGCGGCCTGGGCGTCGGTACCACAAAGGTAATCGAACCCAGCACCGTCACAGGTGCTGTCAGTGATGGAGAAAGAATCGCCATCGTGCGCAAGCCCATAGGACCATCCCTGGACACCAGCCGATTCGGTGGCGGTCTGAACGGTCACGTCGATCGTGGCCTGCCCATCCTCGAGAGTGAGAAGGGAGCTACCGGTCGCATCAAAGACGACTTCCATACGATCGGGAATACAGTTAGCGGCACCTTCACAGAAATTCTGAACTTCCTGAGCAGGAAGAATTGCGCAGCAAAGCAGAAATACAGATACCCATCCAAACAAGCGTTTCATCGACATTTCTCCTGTAAAAACGTTTCCTAGTCCGGCACATCTCAAGGTGCCGCACTGATACAACTTGAAATCATTTCCTACGTTATAATCCGTTTCCACCAGCCAAGCTGCCGGACAATTCCTTCCGCGACACCCGGCCGCGAAACCAATTCCCCTCCGACAAAGCCAGTTCAACTCCAGTTCATTCGCTGAAGTTTCAGTAGCACGATTTGTCTTGGCCAGAGCCCTCCTTTCTTAAAATTGGACTCACAAGCGAAACGAAAGATTTCCCTTCATCAGAGTCCGTCCCCAACAGCCCATTTTTATTTCTTTTTTTCTCCGCAGCCGGGTCCCCAGCCGCTATTCATCAAGCTCTCACACCCGTCCATCTCAGCTTCAGACCCACTCAAATTGCCGATTTCGCAGTATCAACAAGTCTTGATCAAAACCAATTAGAACCGTGTCAGGGCGTCATCGAAAGAAAAGAATCGGACAAGCCGACACCAGACTTCACTCAGTTCCACACAACAATCCACACCGTAATAGAATAAGCAACGAACCCAATGTTACGGGTGCCTATATGGAGGGTCAACGGGAAAAGCAAACTGGAGATGATTTTGCCCCTGGCCCCCCGACCCCGGAACGCAGTCCTCCCTCAGGTCTCCATCCTAACAAAAACCTGACCTTTCCCTGACAGGAGAAAAAACCCAATGGCCCCCATCTGAGAGAGTCCTCGCCCACCAGGCGGCGTCCTTCGGAAAGAACCGCCGGAAGCCATCGGCGCTGGAGGAGTGGAGGAGAAGCCCGGGAGAATGAGGCGTTTATTCCTCGGTGCCCTCGTCGGCCTCAGCGCCCTCGGCGAGCTCGACGCCTTCACCCTCAGCGTCCTCGTCTTCCTTCTTCTTCTTGATGCGCTTCTTGATCTTCATCACCTTGACCTTGGGAAGGCCGTAGGGACATTCATCTTCCTCGTCCCAATTACCGAGCTTGCGCATCTCGAGAATCCGCTCATAACGCGTCAGCACATTTCGCGAACGGCCAAGGCTGCTCTTGCTGACAAGACTTCTATGGATACTCATGAGTGACTCTCCGAACTGGTAATCAGAAGCAATGAAGCGAGGAGTTTATCACCGCAGCGAACTGTGCTCAAGAAGGAGTTTTAGAAGAATTTCGGCGGAAAGAGCCCCGGCCGCTAATTGCGCTCAACAACACAATCCCCCGGCGACACCCCCAGCTCCCCGGCAATGACCGCACATCTAACCCTCAGAAGGAAGAATACGGGCTTCTTCTCCTTTGAGGGGCCGCTCGAAGCCTCCTCCAAGGTCTCAAACGCGGCCTGTCCCTTCGCAATGACCAGGTCGGCAGCCTCGTATTCCTCGATGAATTTATCAGAACTCGAACCGAGCAGGAGCCCCCTGCAATCAACGCCCGGATCGGTCAGCGTGGCCACCTTTTCAAGCCCGAGATCCAGGGCGTCAGCCTCTAGCGCGCCGCCAAGGCTGGGGGCTGAGCGAAGGACCGATGTGACGGAGCTCGCCGCCTTGCCAAGAGTCTCTATCAGGAGCCTGTCAAAGAAAAGTTCCCCCGCGGTCTCGTGGACAAAGAGAATCCGTGAAGCAGCCGCCGCGGCCTGCCGTAAGCTCTCGGACTGATCAATCACCAGCTCGAGCTCTCGCGCCTCCTCCAGGAGGGTCTTCAAAGAAAAACCGGGCCAGAGCCTCTCACGAAACTCGCAATCGATCAGATTGGCGGCGACCGACAGTTTGAGCGCGGCGAGAAACGGATCTCCCGAGTCCTCGACAGCCGCTCGAATAGAGTCCTCAGCGCCCTTGACCTTTTCAACCCACATCTTCTGATCAGCCTCGTAGGGAGTTGAGACCCCGAGCGCCCTGCCGGCCCGGTGAAAGATCTGGTGAACCACCTCCGCAGGCGAGGCAAGGTCATCCACCCCACGCAGTTCCTGCATCGAATCCGACAAGATCTTGCGATGCAGCCACTCGTCCTCGGTGACGAGATTCGCCGCATGAAGAACACGCTGCAGGCAGCAGGGAATGCACTCGGGCCGATGTTTCATGCTGGAAATTATACCCGAGAGACACTCACTACATACAACAACGCAAGGCGCTTAATTGACTTCCCTGCCGACCGCCGAATTGGGCGAGACAAGGGCTCAAGGTTTGCGCGGGTAGCTCTCGGCAAAGTAATCGGCCTTACCGCGAAAGACCCAGGGAGTGGAACGGGTCACCTCTTTCAGCGCTGCCGATGCGGCCTGGGCAAAATTCCATGAGGCAAACGGCCCGATATCAACCGCGTAAAGTTCTTCTCCATGCCGTTCTTTTATCCTGCTCTTGAGCTGCTTACAGGCGATGGCGCCATCGGCGCAACCGCTGCGTTCCTCGAGATGCTGCTGCAGGCGCTTGAGATGATCCAGGAGCTTGGCGCACTCTTCCTTGCCCATGAGGTCCCGGACCCGAAGCCAGCGGGTTGCCGGGGTCGTAACGAAGGCGGCGGCGCCCTGGACATTCCGAACAGGCGGACGCGGGATTCCCGGCGCTGGCGCGGCGCCCCTGCGACTCCAGAGAGGCCTTGCCGGAACTGGAATGCCTCCCGGACCCAGCTTCCTGGCCGGGAGGTTCGCGGAAAGCCGCGGCCTCCCTCCAGCGGGCGAAACCTTTGAGCCTCGCTCGTCGGAGCCGGTGGCTGCCGGCCCCGAGAGGCCCTGGCGTTCATCGAGAATCCTCTCCGCCAGATTTCCTTCGGTCCGGTCAATGCTGAAATAAAGTCCGAGAAGACCTGCGAAAATGGCCGCCGTCAGGCCGACCAGAACCACGGTCGATGCCCTCACCTGTACTGACTGACCAAAAACACCCAGGGAATCGTCCCTGAGCAACCAGCCCAGGACCCTTGACCGGAGGCGCGGCTGTCCCGTCGCGGAATCACCGCTGAGCGCCTGGGTGATGATCTCATCCGCAAGCTCGTCATCTGTCACTAAACCGGATGATGGATCATCATCCTCGCCATAGCTAAACGATCGATCTCCCGACATGCGCGAGGCGACAGGATCACTTTCCCCGGCGCCAATGTCGTCGTTTCCTCCATCGAATCCGGCTTCTTCAGCCGCAGCCTCCTCGCCGGGCCCGGGGGCGCCATCGGCAAATCCATCGGCCTCTCCACCAGGAGAGAACGGATCGCCGGCCTCCGGCCCGGAATCGCGGACCTCGATCGCATTCACCGCCCCGGCATCTATCTCGTGAGACTCTGGCCCTGCAGGCTCCCCGCACGGAACTGAATGCGAAGGAGACCCGGAGCCAGGCACATCCGGCGCGCTGGACCTGATGCCTCCATGGCGATTCAGCACTTCAGAATGATCGCCCTGCGGCTGGCGGAGCAAGGGGCTCGCCTGGAGCTCGGCAGGACTGCGGCTCTGCCCCCCAATGCCGGTCTTTTCAGAATGACGAGCAGCTCCGGCAGTCTCCCCACTGTAGGTTTGTCCGCGCGGCTGACCAGCCGCCCCGGTTTCAAAAATCTTCCCCAGGACATCTTTGCAGTCAGCGGTATTCTTCCGGCGTGCCATGAAAGCTCTCCTCTTAATGGCGGCGGGTTTCTCTTCAGAGGTAAAATAACCCGATGTTCCGATATGTCAACTGGCAGGGTAGATTCGTAATGAGGATGTTTTGGGGTGGACCTCGATCTACTTGAGTCCTAGAATTCCCACATTGTCCATTTAACTCAAATGGCACTGAATTACGTGGTTTTCACCTGTCCCTCCAACCTGTCAATGACCTGAGAGAGAGAGACGAGTGAAAGGAGATTGATTCCGGCGGATTTCCGCTCGGATGATTGCCCTGGCTCTCCGGCCGGCGCAGGAGGCATGTGGGAATAATCCAAGATGAACAGAGCTCCCTATAGCAAGCGAGAGAACGGCTCGCTGCGGTTCCCAGGATCACTCCTGGCGGTATCCATCGTCTTTTGCGCCGCCCTGTCCTCGCCGAGCCCTGCCGGGCAGGGCCTGCAGGAAAAGAAACCTGCTGCGCCCACCCTGAAAGCTCCGGCCGCGGCTCCCGAAAAAAAACATTCATCGGTAGCTATCCTGTCAATTGCCGGAAGCTCAAGGCTGAACCTCGAAGAGGGAACGCTCAGCTTCTCCGACAAGACAACACCAACGATTCTCAAGGCGGGCGCCGCTCACCATCGACTCGAGGATCTTCTCTTCCTGGATTTCCAGCCCCCCGGCGAAAAAAAGAAAACTACGGCTCTCAAGGAGGCGGCTGAAATCGTTCTCTCCAATGGAGATCACTTCTGGGCCACACCGGTTGGAATAGAACCCATCAAGGAAGACGACTTCCTCATCGCCGCCAGCGCCGGCATCTCGCAGCAGGTAAGCCAGAAGGATGGCCAGCTCCGTCTCAACCTGGTGGGACTTCGACTGCTGCTCTACCGCAACGCATTCACAAGCGAGCTGCAATGGTCAAGATTCCGGAACGGCCTGCTCAAAACGACCGCAAAAAACGACGTGGCCCACCTGAGCGCAGGAACCCGCCTGACAGGATTCCTCGAGGGGCTCAAACGGGACTCGATCCTCTTCAGCGCAGATGGAGTCGGAGAGGTCAAGCTCGCCACCGGCAAGGTCCGAGCGCTCGAATTTGCCGCGATAGATGAAGAGACCCCCGGCAGCGAGAAGAAGGAAACGACGGGGCAGCGAGTGGCTGTCTTCCTCAGGGATGGAGGAAAGCTTCAAGGCGAGCTCAAGGATATAGGCGAGAAGAGCCTCGCCCTGGGACACGAGCTCCTGGGAATCATCTCGCTGCCTCTCGATCAGTTGGCCCAGGTGAGCTTTCTCGGCGGCCGTTGCCAGTACCTCTCCGACATGAAGCCCGCGAAGACCACGGAGCACCTGGGCAGCCTCTTTCTCGCCAGGCTCCCCTTCAGACAGGACAGCAACGTCCTGGGCAACCCCCTGAAGATGAAAGGAAAGACCTATCCAAAGGGGCTTGGAGTGCACGCCTACTCACGGCTTGACTACGACCTGTCCAGGGGTTTCAAGAAATTCCAGGCCACCATAGGCCTCGATGACTCGGCCCGCCCTGTCTCACAGCCTGAGGCGGCGGAGAGCACAGGAGCCGTCGTCTTCCGGATCCTTCTCGATGGGAAGCTGCTTAAAGAGAAACCCATGAGATTTTCCGACTCCCCTCTCGACCTGGACCTGGATGTAGCCGGCGGCAGCCTGCTCTCTTTGGAGGTGGATTTTGGAGGGAAGGATTCAAGCGCAGCTCTCGACCGCGCCAATTGGTGCGGAGCCAGGGTGATCAGGTAATTACGATCTCGCCACAAGGGCGGGGAAAACTCGAAACCAAGTAACTGGACCAGACAGATGAACCGATCGCAGCTTACCCGGGAACATTCCACCATGAAGCTCCCGGGCCCCCTCTTCGCAGTCGCCCTCCTGGCAGCCGCCTGCTGCTGCCCAAACGCGTGGTGCAACCCGACGCTGGAAGCAGCTATCGAAAAGGCCGAAGAGTCCCTTTACGGGGGGCGCTTCAACGCGGCGCTGGAGCAGTACAGGAACCTCCTCAACACGCTGCTTTCCGCTAAAACACCGGAGAAGGACCAGCTCGCCCTGATGCCTGAGGTCGACCTGGCGCTGCGAAGGACAGCGATCCTCGGTCGCCAGCTCGGCCGCTCCGCAGATGTAGCCCCACTCTTCTCCACCTGGGCCAGGCAGCTCTCCGAGCTCTCCCCGACGGTCAGCGCCCTTGCCGCCTACCAGGCTGGCTGGGCGGCGCTAGGCGCCAGCGGCTCGACAGCCGACGCGGACCGCCAATGGAGCTCGCTCGGATTCCTGGGAGGATGGCGAATCATCGGTCCCTTCGACAACGAGAGAGGTACGGGCTTCCTGAGCGCCTACGCGCCTGAGAAAGGGATTGATCTCGATGGAACAGGCGAAGGCAAGGCCCGAGAGGTCCGCTGGCGAACCCTTCCCCGGCCAACGCTGGCTGGCTATGTCAATTTCGATAAGATGTTACGTCCCCGAGATGAGGCTCTCGCCTACGCCGCGACCTTCATCTCCGCGGACGCCGAGCGGAGGCTGTCTCTCCGGATCGGCAGCGACGAGAGCTACCGGGTCTGGCTCAACGGAAAGCTCCTCGCGTCCGAAGACATCCAGCGGAAATTCGTCTTCGACCAGAACGCAATCAGCCTCCCGCTTCAGAAGGGCTGGAACTGTCTCCTCATCAAGATCGGAGAATCTGAGGGCAGCTGGGGCTTCGCGGCCAGAATCACCGGTCCGGAGGGGAGACCCGCGAGGGGCTGGAGGGAAGGCCTGCCTGAGAACAAAACGCTCGCCTCCTACAAAGAGCTCTCCGCCAGCCAGGAGCCAGAGGGAAAGGCTGCTCCCTCTCCCACGGGGACCCTCGCGACCCTGCGCGACCGGGTGGCAAAGGATGCCCCGCGCGCGCGGGACCACTACCTCCTTGGGGTGCTGCTGCGGCTCCAGGGCGCGCACGACTCCGACAGGCATCCGGATTCGGATGCCCTTCGCCTGGCAATCCAGACTGACAAGGAGAAGGGCCGTTACCATTACGAGCTCGCCAGGAGTTTCCAGGCCGAGAGTTCCATCGCGGCCCAGCGGGACGACAACAACTGGCGAAAGGCTATGCTTGATTCAGAGGCGGCGGGCTGCGCGACCGCCTCTATTCGGCTCGCCGAATACTACCTGGAGACCTTCTCCAACATGCACCGCGCGAGGGTCCATCTCGACAGGGCTCGAAAGCTCAACCCGGACCTCCTCGAGGGCGTCCTCATCCAGTCCCGGATTGAGGGAAAGATGGGCTTTCCCGATGCCGGCCGAAGGGCCGTCAAGGCCGCCCGAAAGATCGACAGTTCGTCTCCCGTAACCCTGCTCGCCCGCGCCGCTCAGCTGGGCGGCTCAGGACAGCTGGAGGAAAAGATCGGCATCCTCGGAGAGCTCCTCAATCGGAACCATATAGACCCCTCGGTTCGCAACAGGCTTGTCGCCGCCCACCTCCAGCGAGGCAACCACCAGGCCGCGATCGAGCTGCTTGAGAAGGCCGCCCTCCTGGACCCGTACAACACCCAGGCGCTCCTGCGCCTTGCCCGTATCGAGAGCGGCAGGGACAACCACTCGCAGGCCGCCTCCCTCTACCTGGGAGCCCTCGAGATCCAGCCTGAAGAGCACGCCCTGCTCACCAAGCTGGGCCGGGCCTATTGGGAAACGGGCAGAACAGAGAGAGCCTTCGAGGCCTGGGACCGAGCCCTCGAGCTCCAGCCCAATCTCCCTGACCTGCGCAAAAGAATCGAGTTCCTCCGAGCTGAAGCGAGCCCCTTCGAAGACGAATTCCTCCGTGATGGAGCGGAAATCGCCGCCAGCGTCCACAAGGAAAAATACGAATCAAAAAGCGGCGAGGCCGCGCGGATCCTGCTCGAACTTACAGCTGTCGAGGTAAACAAGGATGGAACAGCCAGGGAATTCTCCCAGACCCTTATCCAGGTTCTGAACGACCGCGGGATTGAGATGTTTGACCGGTTCGCCACGGCCTTTGCCCAGGGCGAGCAGGTTCTCGATTTCAAGCTGGCCCGGGTTCATCACCCTGATGGAACCGCGGAAGATGCCAAGCTGCCTCGCTTCAGCCGCAGGGCCTCCGCCACCCAGGTCTGGCGGCGCGGTTCGGTCGACCTCCCGCCCCTTTCGGCCGGAGACATCCTCGAGGTCCAATACATCAAGGAAGACATCCAGCAGAGCTTCTTTGGCGACTATTTTGGCCGGCGCGAAATCTTCCGAAACGCCCTTGCCACCTCGGAGAAGACCTTCAAGCTTCGGGTCCCGGCCGACCGCCAATTCTTCTTTCATCAGCGCAATATGAACACCTCCCCGGAGATTGAGCCCAGCGAGGACCGGGAGCTGAAGACCTACACCTGGACAGCTAAAAACATACCGAAGACGGACAGCGAGCCCGGCATGCCCTGGCAGAAAGAGATCATGCCGCTGCTGGAGATCTCCACCTTTGAGAACTGGGAGTCCTTCAATAAATGGTACCGCAACCTGATTCGCAAGCAGTTCGAGAGCAGTCCCGAGCTCGATAAGAAGGTCGCCGAGCTTGTCTCCGGCAAGGACACCGAGCTCGAGAAGATTCGGGCCCTCTATAATTTCGTGGTCACCGACATCCGCTACAACGCCTGGGAATTCGGAGTCCATGGCTTCAAGCCCTACAACGCGTCCAAGGTCTTCGCCCGCCGCTTCGGCGACTGCAAGGACAAGGCCACCCTCCTCTGTGTCATGCTCGACAAGGTCGACATCAAGGCCCACCCGGTGCTGATCTTCGCCAATCGCTCCCGAGGCGAAGAGGACCTCTCCCTGCCTATGGTCAACCACTTCAACCACTGCATCACCTACCTGCCCCCGGCCGGCGACCGGCCGGAACTCTACCTGGATGGGACGGCCTCCTTCCACAGTGTCGAGGAGCTTCCTTCGATGGATCGCGGCGCCCAGGTTCTTATCGTTCGAGATGAGGGAAAGCTGGTACAGCAGATCCCCTGGAACAGGCCCGAGGATCTGTCCGTCGATGAGGAATGGGACATCAAGCTGGGTAAGGATGGTTCCGCCGAGATCAGCATCGCGCTCCGGGCCCGGGGTGATTTCGCCGTCTACCTGCGCAGCAACTACGAGATTGCCGCCCAGCGTCAAACCCTCCTGGAAAAGAATCTCGGCAGGACCTTCGCTGGAGCCAAGGTCCTCTCACAGAGATTTTCCGACCTCTCCAACCTCGACGAGAACGTCACCATGGAGATCCGCTTCAGCGCGCCCCGGCTCGCCAACTCCTCCCCCGAGGAGCTGACCCTGTCCTTGACGGATGATTTCTTTGGCTCGGTTCGCAACCTCGGAATCCTTGGCGCCCTCGAAAAACGGGAGACGGATGTCATACTCGGCAACCCACGCAGCTCCCGACTCAGGGTGAACTACCAGCTGCCGGCCGGCATCAAGGTGAAATCCACGCCGGAGCCCAGGGATATCGACTCCCGCTTCGGACGATTCCAGCTCGCTGTAGACTCCTCGCGTAAAGACGCTCTCCAGCTTGAGCGCCTTTACGTTCTCAAGAAAAACCGCGTCCCACTGGCCCAATACAACGAATTCCGACAGCTCTCGGCAAATGTCGATCAGCTCAGCAATGAGAAGATCGTTCTGAAGAAATGAAGGACGACAGAACGATGAAAAGCATGACCAGACTCCTCTTCGTATTGCTGACCTCCAGCCTGCTGCTGGCGACGACAGCTGCCCCTGCCGAACAAAAGGACCTTCTCGAGCTGGCCCTTCACAACGCGAATGAGCGCAACGGCGACTACGACACCTTTGCGACAGAGCTGCTCCAGGCCATCCCTTCCTTCAAAGATGATGTGAGGGTGGAACTCCTCGCCCATCGGTTGAGAGCCTGCGTCAGCTCAATGAGAGACCCCCGGGTCCTCATCGGCGGCCTGGAGAAGACGCTGGGCGGCACCCTGCCCGGCGACACCCGGTGGGCCCTCTCCAAGCTTCTCTCCGACCTCTACCAGCGCGCCGGGCGAGCAGACGCCGCCCGCGAACTCTCAGCACGCCAGGGCTACCTGGCCCGCTTCCTCATCATAGGCCCGTTCGGAAAAGATATGAACGGCCCTATCTCCCGCGCCTTCCCGCCAGAGGAGAAGATTGACCTCACCCGCGGATATAAGGACGGCTGGCAGGAGCTGCGCTGGCGGGCGGTCAGACGAAAGGAGCCCCACTCCATCCTTGACCCTTCCAAGCATGTCTATCCCAACAACGGAATACCCTACCTGCTGTGCCAGGTTCATTCAGCCGTCTCCCGCAACGCGGTCCTGAACGTTCTCGCAGGCGCCGAGATCAAGATCTGGTGCAACGGCGTCCTGGCGCTCGATGATACAAGCCGAAATGAACACCTGTCCGTCCATCGCAGGACGGGAATTCGACTCGAAAAAGGGTGGAACCGTATCCTCGTAAAGGCCAACACCCGCCTGCTGCTGAGGCTGACCGATCCGAAAGGCACACCCTTTGACGAAAAAGTCATAGCGGAAGAGGCGGAGGTCAAGCTGCATCCACTCCCCACCGGCGCGGCTGGAACCTGGGCGGGCCCCTATTCAGAGGCGGCCGAAAAGACCTGGAGGCAGCGCCTTGCAGCCCCCAAGAAAAAACCTCTCTCGATGGCGCTCGAACACAGTGGTCTCGCGATACTCCACAAGTCCAACAGCCGCAACGACCTGGCCGTTGCCGAAGCTGCAAGGGCGATCGAGCTGGCGCCCGACGACCCCTGGGTCCTGCACCACGCAGCCACCGTCTTCCAGGCCGCCTCCTACCTGCCGGCAGCCCAGTCCAAGAACAGGGCCCGGGATGCCTGGCAGAAGGCAGCCACGATGGACGAGGCCTTCCTGCCCGCGCAAACGGGCCTCGCCACGATCCTTCAACAGGACCAGAAAAACGACGATGCTGCGGCAAGCCTGAGAGATGTCGTTGAGAAGCACCCCGAGTTTCTTGTTGGCCTCAAGAACCTTCGACTCGTCTACGCAGAGCTGGGATGGGAAACCGAGGAAAAGCAGGTTCTTGACAAGATACGGAAAATCGCACCTGTCTCCCCAACTCCCTGGATGGTTGATGCCGCCCGCTACCGCAAGAGAGAGAACCCGCTGAAGGCCCTTGAATACTACAACCAGGCCTACAGCAGAGACCGTAGCGGAAGCTCCCTGCTGTCGATCATGGCAGAATTGAACAGACAGTTAGGCGACAAGGAGAAAGCCTTCGAGCTGCTGAACCAGCGCCACCAGTCCGCCCTCGACAATCACTCCGTCGCCGAATCAATAGCCCGGAGGATGATCGAGGACAAGGGCTCGAGCGCCAGGGACGCCATCTCCTGGTACTCGGCCGCAGTCGGCAAGAGGGACTGGTCCCCCGCATATAAGAAAGCCCTGGCGCGGCTCTACTCTGCCGCGGGCGAGAAAGAGAGCGAGCTGGCCATGTATCGCGAGAGCCTCGCCCTCGCGCCCGGAGATCTGGAAACCAGGAAATTCCTCAACGAGCGGAAGGCCGAAGACAACCGATTCTGGACACCCTACGATGAGAGCCTAGAAGAATGGCTCCCCCGGGTGCCCGTCAACGGCCCGCTGGTCGAAAAGGCCCAGGCCCTGAGCATCCTCGACATCAGCGTTGTCCGGGTCTACCCGGATGGATCCTCGAGAGAATACATCCACCAGGCCTTCAAGCTCCTGAGCGAGGAGGCAAAAGACCAGGTGGCCAAGGTGCGGACATCAGGCGAAATACTGAAGCTGCGGACCCTCACCGCTGAAGGCGAAAGCCTCGAACCGGTGGCGGCCCTCTCGGGCGGAAACTACGTAATGCCCGGCATGCTGTCCGGGGCCCATACCGAGTTCGCCTATGTTGTCGACAAGCCCAACGCGCGGGGAGTGCACTACCGCCACGGCCCCTTCTTCTTCCAGGACTTCAACTATCGACAGTCCTTTCTTCTCTCCCGGCTGGTCTACATACTTCCCCCCGGCCTCGACAGCGATATCGTCACGACAGCCTTCGACCAGGCAAGCGACACCAACGGGATCGTCAAGGTCATGCGAAGCGACAAGACCCTGGAAGATGGGACCAGGGTGGTCACCTTCGAGTCGAACAACGCCGGACGAATCCAGTCCGAACGCGCCATGCCCCACTACACCGGCTACGTTCCCAGCACCCGGATGCGGCCAAAGAAGACATGGAAGGACATCGAAAGAGCCCTGAGGATCTTCAGCCGCCAGGCCACCGCGCTGACGCCAGAGCTCAGGGCTACGGCCGCAGAGGTCGCCGGAGACCTCACTGACCCGATTGAAAAAGCCCGCGCCCTCTACAACCACGTCAACGAGGTGGTCACCAAGGACACCGGCTCATCCATCGCCAGCCGAGTCCTGCTGGAAAAATCTGGCAACAGGACCTTCCTCTTCAAGGCGCTCCTTGACGCGGCCGGCGTACCCTCCCGCTGGGCCTTCCTTAGAAGGGACGAGAACCTGGAGCGAAAGACCGACTGGGAGTATCCGAGCAATACCTACTTCCGGGCTCCCCACCTCCTGCTGGAGCCGGTCGGCAAGCAGCCCCTCTACATTTCCCTGCAGTACCGCGACCTGCCCTTTGGCTTCCTGCCCGAGTTCTTCGGCAAGGGCAAGGCCCTGGTCCTCGACCCGACCGACTCCCGGATCGTGGAGCTGCCGAGCATCCCTGCAGAGGTCTACGAGAGCGTGACCAGGGCCACCTGGAAGCTGGGCGAAGACGTGGCGGTCGATGTCAACTTCGTGATGGAAACAAAGGCAGCCCAGGGCTGGATGCAGAAGGATCGCTTCAGCACCCTGAACGCCTTCCAGATAACCCTGATGACCAGTGGGCTTGCCACCCAGCTGTTCCCCGGAGCCAAGGTCGAGAAAGGCGGCTTCGTCGGGATCAATGACAAGACCCAGCCCTTCGCGCTGGAGTTTAAGCTCGAGGCGCCGAAGCTCATGGTTCGAAGCGGAGAAGATTTCCTCCTCCCTCCTGTCCTGCAGCCAGCGCAGCTGGTCAGATCTTACGGCGCGCCGCCAACGCGGAAACACCCCTACGAGGTACGGCAGAGACGGGCCAAGCAAGACAAAATCCTGGTTCACCTCGGTGAAAACTTCGCGGTGAGCAAGCTTCCTTCCAACGTCAACCTCTCGGGGCAGCGAGCGAACTACTCCCTCACATACAAGCAGGAGGGAGGGACTCTGTCCATTGAACGCAAGCTGACCATCGAGCCGGGGTCGATCGCCCCTGCCCGCTTCCCGCAATTCCTCGACCTGCTGCAGAAAGCGGATGCCGCCGAGAAGGAGCGGATCGTGCTTCGCTCACGTAAGCCAGCCGAGAAATAAGCTCGATCAGGAGGCCCCGTCCTCATGGCTCGCCTCAACGGTCGTCTGGATTCCGCCGCGAGCGTTAAAGCTCCCCGTGACCAGCGCCCGGGCCGGCTTCACCGCCCCTGAAAAATCATCGAGGATTCGATTCACCGCGTGTTCATGAAAGATCCCGATGTTCCTGAACGCTCCGAGGTAGAGCTTGAGAGATTTCAGCTCAACACAGAGCTCCCTGGGGGTGTAGACGATCCGGAAGGTCGCGAAATCAGGCTGCCCTGTCTTCGGGCAGATACAGCTGAACTCCAGCGTCTCCATGGTGATCTCGTAGGCCCGGTCAGAATACTGGTTCGTAAAAACCTCGATCCCGGGAAGCTCCATCGAGCGAACATCTTCCTGCAGGCCCTCGTAGTCACCCTGTCCCGTGGCGAACTCTTCCGTCTGGCTCATCGTTAAAGAACGGCTCCATTCAGAGATTAACAAATGCTTCACTTGAGATGTGATCCCAGTCTCATCTATGATCATCGGTAGTCGCCATAAAACAAGATTCAACCCCTGGAACAAATGGGAAATTGTTGATGAATGGAACTACAGGTCACTCTCTGCGATAAAAACGACTCTGTCGTCGGTGCCTGGGAACGTCGATTCGAAAAGAACCCCGAGGTTCGAATCGTAACGGGCGACATCTTCTCCTGCGGCAGCGATGCCGTTGTGCTGCCCGGCAACTCCTATGGATTTCTTGTCCGCGGACTCGAGCTCCAGGCCAGCGAGCTCTTCGGGTTTGAGCTGCAGGACCTGGTCCGCAAAAAGATCAGAGAGGACTACAACGGCGAGCTGCTTGTCGGGCAGGGCCTTGTCATTCCATGCGCAGGGCTGGGCAACGAAGAGACTCCCTGCACCCACCTGATCTACGTCTCCGCCTGCAGGACACCCAGGAGCATCGATGGGACCCTCAATGCTTACCTCGCCGCACGCGGAGCCTTCCTCGCAATCGCGCAGCCGGAGGCTGAAGAAATCAAGAGTGTCGCTCTCCCTGGAATCGGCACAGGCGAGTCGGGAATGCCGGTGGAGATTTGCGCCCGGCAGATGCGCTACGCCTACAGTATTTTCTCCGGGCGGCGGGGATACGGCGACAAGAACCTCACCCGTCTGACCCGCAGAGAGGACAAGCTGCGACGGATGCCCAAGCCTCCGCGAGAGGACACTGCGGACCCCGGCGATCAGGACGGCGACTGATTACGCGCGAAACGCTACTTTCGCTGCGGAGCCGCAGCCCCGGGGATCTCGTAATCGAATTTATTCGATCCCCTGCTGACGCTGAAGAACTGGGGGTCCGTCTTCGAATCTCCGAACCGCGCCCGGACACTGTAGGTTCCACCGGCGCCCTGAACCTCACTCATAAACCCGGTGGCGCTATAGCGCCCGCGCTCATCGGTACTCACCATCTTATTGAGACCCTGCTGGTCGGTGAAGATCAGGGTTACGCCGGCGGGAGTTTCCCGCCCTTCCTGGTAGCTCACCTTTCCACTCACCGTCTCGCCTGGATCAAGCCGTACGGTCTCGGGACGAATCCCCCTCGACTCACGAATGGAGACCCGGGAAACATAAGGCAGAAAGGCATCATGGTAGACGACCAGGTTGTAGGTCCCCTCGGGAACCTCACCCAGCTTGAAGTAGCCATCAGCATCGCTCTCGATCGCGTTGCTTTCATTCGCACCCAGGCCGGCAATCAAGGCTGCGGCCTCTTTCTGGGATTTCTCGTCCTGACGTTCCCGGCCTCCGCTGCGACCCTCCCTGGAGCCTTCCCTGGCCTGCTGAAGACGTTCGCGAAGCTCCTCGCGCCGATCACCGGCATCGCCGCGCTCGCCGCGCTCTCGCCGGCCCGAGGTAGCGCCCTGAGGCTCAGCCCTGGCCAGGAGGTAGATACTGGCGCCCGCCACAGGTTGGCCGGAACGGTCGAGAACCTCTCCTGTCACGGAGAGTCCCTCATCCATGGTGATGATCATTTCTTTATCGGAGCGGCCGGCAAAAACATCGGTCTCGACACGCTGCCCGGTATAGCCAGGAGCAACAACCTCAACCGTATACGCCCCCGGAGACAGGTCATCAATCTCGAACCTGCCCTCCGCATCGTTGAACTTTTTCACCCGGCCGCCGCCTTCCCGGCCGCCATCGCCGCGTCCACGCTCACCGCCGCGACCTCGCTCGCCGCCGCCCCGGCCGCCGCGGCCGCCTGGCTCCTCACCGGCGCCCTGAACCTCCGTCCCGCCGCCGCCCCGGCCGGCCTTCACGACAACGTAGAATTCCACCACGGGAAGCTGGGTTTCGCTACTGACGACCTGGCCCACAATTTCACCCAGGGCCACCATGGGGATCTCAATATTTGAATTGACCGCAACGTCCTCAAGCGACTGCTCGACATAGCTCTTGCGCTCGGCCCTTACAGTGTAGGTCCCGATGCCCAGGTTGCCGACCCGGAAGCTTCCATCCGCCGCGCTCCTGGCCTCGGACTCTTCCCGTTCACCATCCTCGCGTTGCTTGCGAGCGCGGATCCGGGCCCCCTCAAGGGGAGCTCCCTGCAGATCGGTAACGACACCGGCAATTACATTTTCCGGAAGAAGAGCTACGTTGAACGGGCTGTCCTTGTCCTCCACCACATTGGTAAAAGCGATAAAGGGCTGATGGCCGCCATGGTTAACAGAGACCCTGTATTTCCCTCCATCGATCCCACCGAAGATCGCCAACCCTTCACGGTTCGATGTTCGCATGTCATATTTTTCGCGCTCACTGCGGCCGCGTCCGCCAGGACCACGACCCCGATCCCTGCCGCGCCCTTCTTCTTCGGCTTCCCCCTCGTCTTCAGGATCGAAGCGGGTGACAACCCGCACACCGGGCATCTTCTCCCCAGCGGCGTTGGTCACCAGCACCAGCAGGCGTCCGCCCGTGACAAGGGTCAGCGTCAGATCATCCGCATGCTCGCCGGGCTCGAGGTTGAAGGCATCGCTGCGAAGATCCTTATAGGCTGAATGCTCCGCACGCAACCGCAGGTAGCCGGGATTTACCTCGTTCAAAACGAAGACTCCCTCCGCGTTGCTCCGGGTGTCCACCATGCGCCGACCGCGGTTTCTCTCTTGCCTTCGACGGTCATCTTCGCGCTGCCGCCGATCTCCGTCACTTTCACCCTCGACCTTCTCGAGCTCCTCGACCGCATCATAAACGCGAATCCGAGCCCTCGGAATGGGCGCCCCGGAAGCATCGACAACCAGGCCTGAGATCTTCCCGGTCGGCACAAGCTGCACCTTTACATCCTGGATGTCCGGCTTGGGAGCGAGCTCAACATCATCGACATGAAGCATGCTGTACCCCTTCGCATCGATCTGCAGCTCGCCGATCTTCCCAGGGACCAGGCCTCCAATGACAAATTCGCCATTGGAGCCGACAGGGATAACCCTCCGGTCATCCCGCCAGCGAAGGATTACGTTCGCGCCCGGAACAGGGACGGCATCTATCGAGGAGACCACCTCGCCTTTCAGCTGGAGGCCCGGATCGACAACGATCTCGAGCTCCGCCCGGTCCTCTTCGACGAGATTGATATCCCTGACTCGATGGGGAACGAAATATTCACCCTGGACACTTAGCGTATAGCTGCCCTCACTGAGGGTGTCAGCGATAAAGGTCCCATCATCGCCGGTCTCGAGGGCCAGCGATGACCTGTACACGCTGACAGGTTCGCGCTGGCGCTCTTCTTCACGCCGACGTTCCTTCTCCAACTCTTCCGGGGTCTTCTCTTTGCCCTCTTCATCTCCGCCATCGCTTCCACCACGGCCATCTTCCCGGCCACCACGACCACGATCGCCCCCTCGACCTCCCCGGCCACGATCTCTCCGCTCATCGCCCTCATCGCGTCTCTCCTCCTGGGCTATGACGACAAAGGCTCCGGCCATGTTTGTCCCATCAGCCGTCTTGACAACGCCTGAGATAACCTTGCCGGCCGCCATGCTGATGGAGACCTCTACCTTCTCAGCCTCCTCCTTAAGCTCGCCAGTGATCTCGGTGGTCACGAAGGCCGCCTTCTCAGCCATGATCCTGAAATTCCCATCTTCCATGTCACTGAAAATGAAACGACCATCGACACCTGACTCAGAGACCGCCAGGGGAGAAGAAAAAAGACGCGTGATCCCGCGGGGCGGCCCGCCCCTGCCGCGGCCAAAACCGCCCGTCCTGTTCTCATAGAGGGACAGCTTGACTCCTGCCAGGGGATTATTCGAAGCATCCATAACCAGCCCGTCGACACCACGCCCCTTGCCTAACATCACCTCCACATCGACCGAGCCGGATGCGACCGCGTCGACAGCCCCAGTGGAATAGCCGGTGGAATTACCGCGAACATCAAACTCGCCCGCGTAAACATTCAGTGCGAAAAGACCGTTGGCATCACTCAGAGTCTCATCTACTGAGCCGGTGCTGCCTCCGGGGCCTCGCCCTCCGCCCCAGCCGCGACCCGCGGCCTTGGCAGCTGTTACGATCGCCCCCTCGACAGGGGTGCCCGCCGGAGAACGAACGACCCCCTTGATGACCTCGCCAAGCCCCAGCTGGAAATCCACCCTGGCTGATTCGCTGGCCCACTTCCAGCGCTGATTGCCAGGAGCAAACCCGGCGGCGCTGGTCAGGATGTCATATCGTCCAGGCTTGATAGCTGCGAGAGCGAACGCGTATTTTCCAGAGGCGTCGGTTTCGGTTCGATTCAAGGCCCCACCCCTCACTGGAACCGATTCTTTTCCAAGAACACGCTGGCGGAACATGGTGTAGCGGTCGGCATCCTCCATTCCCTCCCAGGAGCCTGTGGCACGAAGCAAGACCCTGGCTGCTGGAATCGGATTCCCTTCGAGGTCCAGGACCGTGCCGTGCAGCACAGCCCCGCTCAACTGCGCGCCGGCCGTCGCGGCATCCCCCTCCTCGCCAGTCGTCTCCGAAGGGCCTTTACCCGCGGCAGCCTGCCCATCAGCTCCGCCTGCCCCTTCTCCCTGCTCGGTAGCCTGTTGAGCCAACTCCGCGCCATCATACTCTTCGTACTGCCCTCCGGAATCGGAGGCGAGGAAGTAGGCGATCAGCGCGACGAGAAGGAGAGAAACAGAAAGGGGGATCAGTATTTTTTTCATCAGAAACAGCAGCTCCACTTAACAAAAGACACGTTGCCGTGAATGATCTACAGAAGCTCTAAAGCAAATAAGGTAAATTACACAACCTCTTTTGAACACCAATGATGAATAAGCGGACTTCATTAATCGAGATAATTGTAATCGCGAGACTGTCAGAAGATGTAAGGTCCGCGCTTTGCAGCCAAAAGAGCAGGAGGGGCAGAATGAGGAAGCCTGATTTTCCAACCATAAAGGCTTTAATGACAACAAAATGAGACCACCTGCATCCCACGCGGTTATCTACAACTCTTTGCAGCACAACTCCTTGACAGAATAGGACCCTCGACTATATTCTCCTCATTCGGCAAAGAATGAAAAACGTTCCCCGGTAGCTCAATTGGTAGAGTAGGTGGCTGTTAACCACTTGGTTCCTGGTTCGACTCCAGGCCGGGGAGCCATTTTTCCCTTACGAAAGATTCATCCAGGTAATGCAGCGACTGCTGCCTTTATTCGCTTTATCCGTTCTTTCCTCGTGCCTGGGCCTCCCGTCTCCTGACCAGGAGGAGATCCCCGCCGCAGGGACCGCTCCCCATGCGTGGATTCACTTCACACGCTACGACAAGGGCGTCGCGCTCTTCAACGGGTTCTACATCTACTACACCGACCGCGGCGAACCGATCGAGTTCACCATCGAGGTACCGCCCGACCCGGCTCACAGGCTCGCCTTCAAGTGGATCACCAAGCACGGGCCGATTCGGTCCATGGCCATCGAGTTCAATGGCGAAAGAAAAACCGTTCGCCATCCCTCACGTGGAAACGGCAGGCAGGCCTTCTTCTGGGACGTATTGCCGGTCAGCGAATTCGGCATCACGCAGAAACAGGCCGGCGGAGGCTACCGGCTGCTCATCTCATGCCCGGAGGACGCAGAGGAAGACGGGGTGCTCGCGGGCATTCGCCTGATCACAGACCAGGCGCAACTCACACAGCCCAATTTCTCAAAATCGAGCCACAAGGTCACCCTGCTCGCCCCCGGCTCCATGACGGAGGCGGAGCGGGCCGCAACGCGCATCGACCTCGATGCAGCAAGGAGGCGTGTTCACGCCAACCGGGTCGGAAAGCGGGCCCTCACCATCGACGAGATCAAAGCCGATGAGTTCCTCGCAGCTGCGGTGCATTACGGTGACACGGTCATCACCCACGGCCGCGACGTCTACGGACCGACGAAGACCCCGATGTTCACGCGCTACCTGCACCGCGAACTGCTCCGCTCGCCTGCATCGATCGCCTCGATGCCCCCGGCCCGCGGCGGCGCGCCGCGGCAGGTTCGTCCCATACCGCATTAACAAAAAAGAGGCCTGCATGCTGACACGACGAACTTTCATCAAGAGTGGAGCCGCCTCGGCGGGCGCGGCAGCGCTCGGCGCCGGCGCCGCGGCCCAGGAACCCGGAAGAGGCACGGCTGGAATCGAAGGCTACAATTACCGCCTACCCGCGTTCAAGAAAGGCAGCCGCCTGCTCTTCCAGGGAGACTCCATCACCGACATGAAATGGGGACGCAACCAGAAGGACAGGAACCATTATCTCGGCCACAGCTACGTCTACCTCATCGCCGCCCGGCTCGGGGTCGACATGGCGGAGGCCCAGCTCGATGTCTACAACCGGGGCATGAGCGGCCATAAGGTTTCAGACCTGCGCGCAAGATGGCAGAAAGACGCGCTCGACATGAGGCCGGACCTCCTCAGCGTCCTCATCGGCATCAACGATGTCAACCGCATCCGCAACAGGGATGCCATCAAGACCTGGGAGGATGACTACCGCTCCATCCTCACCTCCAGCCGGAAGGCGAATCCCGACCTGCGAATCGTCCTGCTTGACCCCTTTGTTCTGCAATGCGGCGGCTCGCTCTCCCGCGAGGAGAACTACAAGCGCTATCGAGCCCAGGTTGAACGCCAGCTCCCCATCGTCAAGCAGCTCGCCGAGGACTTCGACGCTGTCCATGTCAGGACCCAGGAGGTCTTCGATGCCGCAGCGAAAGCTGTCGCTCCCGGGCAATGGATCTGGGATGGTATCCACCCCCTGCCGCAAGGCCATGAGCTCATCGCGCGAGCCTGGCTGCGGGAGGTCAGCGCGCGCTGGAACTAGGCAGCCGGCTGGAAGCAAAGAACCTGAGTGAATCAGGCGTCACTCTATTGTATTATCCACAGGCAAAGCTGATGAACCGCGCATCCCTCACTCTCTCTATTTGAGCTGGATTACCCGCATGACGATCAGACTGACGAGCTTGCTGTTCCTTGTGATCCCGTGCATCACCGAAAGCTCTCTTGCCGCCGATGGCAACGTCAACTTCAGCCGCGATATCCTCCCGCTGCTGTCTGACAACTGCTTCAAATGCCACGGCCCGGACGAGGCCAACCGCAAGGCCAAGTTGCGGTTTGACAGACACGATGCCTCTCTTGAGAAAATCGAGAAGGGCCGCGCGACCATCGTCCCGGGCAAGAGTGCCCTGAGCGAGCTCTACAGCAGGATCACGGCGGCAGACCCCGACGACAGGATGCCGCCGTCCGACACCGGCAAGACGCTCTCAAAGACGGAGATCGAATTGATCCGGCGGTGGCTCGATTCCGGCGCTAAATGGTCCGGGCACTGGGCCTTCCAGCCTCCCGAGAGCCAGGATGTTCCGGCGGCGAAAAAAGACTGGAAGCCGAACAACCCCGTCGACAACTTCATCCAGGCGGCTCTTTCCTCCGCCGGGCTCGCCCCGCAAGAGCGAGCCTCAAAGGAAACTCTGATTCGCCGTGTAACCCTCGACCTGACCGGCCTGCCGCCAACGCTGAAGGAGGTAGACGACTTCCTTGCCGACAATTCCGAGCAGGCCTACGAACGAGTTGTCGGACGCCTGCTGAATTCGAGCGGGTATGGCGAACACATGACACGCTTCTGGCTCGACGCCGCCCGCTACGGCGACACCCACGGCTTGCACCTCGACAACGAAAGATCGCTCTGGCCCTACCGCGACTGGGTGATCGACTCCTTCAACAGCAACCAGCCCTTCGACCAGTTCACGGTTGAACAGCTTGCCGGCGACCTCCTGCCGGGGTCTACCCTTGACCAGAAGGTCGCCACGGGATTCAACCGCTGCAACGTCACCACCGGCGAGGGAGGCTCCATCGATGACGAGTACTACGCGCGCTACGCGGTCGACCGCGTCGAGACCACCTCTACCGTATGGCTCGGCCTCACCGCCGGCTGCGCCGCCTGCCACGACCACAAATTCGACCCCCTGACCCAGAAAGAGTTCTACCAGCTCTTCTCCTACTACTTCAGCCTCACCGAGCGGGCCATGGACGGCAACAAGCTCCTGCCTCCCCCCATCGTCAAGGCCCCCACCATGACCCAGAGGGCGGAGCGCAAAGAGCTCGACAGGCAATTCGCCGTCATCACAAAAGAAATCGACGGCCTGCTCGAAAACTCCGGCTACAAGGACCCGGAACCGAACAAGCCCCTGGGGGATCTCGGCCAGCAGGAGCGCGTCTGGATCGATGACCAGCTGCCCGCCGGCGCCAAGCCCCAGGGCAACGACTCACCTCCATGGAAATTCGT
>CAUZHA010000035.1:0-36438 GCA_963579555.1 Planctomycetes bacterium UBA1146 | reverse complement strand
AGAGCGCCAGGGAACGGAGCTCCTTATCGAGAGCCCCGCGGGCCACCACCAGGAAGGCGTTGCGGGCCGTTGCCAGCTTCCCGCCGCCCACCAGAGAGACTCCGTAGAGAAGACGCCCGAAGAGCTGCCGGGTGGTGGGAGGCGACGCCCCCCTCGGCTCCTCGAGAAGCTTCTCCGCCTTGGCGTTTTCTCCAAGCTCGATAAGGACCGCCCCGAGGGCAAGCCGGGCCGCCGCAACGTGCTCCAGCTCCTTCTCGCCTGTCCCGCCAAGCACGAGGCGATAGAAGGCCTCCGCCTCCCGCAGCTCGCCCAGGCCATGATGGACGCGGCCCAGCAGGTAGAGTACTCCATGACCCGAGCGCGCGCGGCTGAACGGCGCGAGCCGGGCCAGCAGGCGTCCGGCCTCGAGCAGGCGGCCCCTGCGGAAAGCGATCCACGCCCGCAGATAAACAAGCCGTGTCTTGAGGCCCTGCCCGAGCTGCCGCTCCACCTCCAGAAGCTCGCCCTCAGCATCAGCGAGCTCTCCCGCGAGCATCCGGATCACGGCAAGCTCGACCGCGGCCTGCAGCTGAAGCGAACCCGGGCCCGCCGCCTTGCCGGCGGCAGCCAGGTCAGCGGCGGCCTTTGCGAGGAGCCCGGATGCTTCAGCCGCGGGATTTTCAGAACGCGCCACGGCTGCGAGAGAGGCCTCTATCGAAAAATCACTCGAGGGCAGGGTGTAATTGTGAGCCTGGATGGTGAGCGTGTTGCGGCCGGGGCGAAGACCCTCAGAGCCGACGATATAGTCCTCCCATTTGTCGGCTTCGTTCTGGCCATTGGCCGTCACATCATGAGGGACCGCCTCGCCGCGACGCCCGGGAACATTGGCTCGCGCCAGCTCCGAACCGTTCAAGCAGGCAATAAAACCATCATCGAACCTCACCCTCAGCAGGAGAGAGTCGGCCTTGCCCGCGGCAGCCCCTGGCAGCTGAAAGTCGCGCCGCAGAAAAACAGAAGGGTACTTGCCCTGCATGTCGGCCAGCTCCGTCGCGTCATCCTCATCGCCGTAGCCGAAGCCCGCCTTGCCTTCGAGCCAGCCGGAGGCATCAAATCCCGGGGCCTTCCAGCCGGCCGGCGGAGCAGCAACACCCTTGAAATAGCGCCAGTCGGCGCCCGGGTCGACCAGCGGGCGGAGCTCGGGTTCGCCGGAGGCGTGTTTGACGAGCTCTCGCGCTGCCAGGCGCTGGTAGACCAGGCCGCGGCAATAAAGAAGCTCGAAGGAATCCTTCAGGTCGGCTCTCTTTCCGAGGAAGAGGCAGAGCTTGAGCGCCTCGTCAAGATCCGGATCTACCGACTCGAGCGCAACAGCCAGCCAGGCCAGGCGAACTCGCAAATTCACGGCTGACCCCGGCTTCGCGGCAAGGAACGTCTTCAGGTGCTTACGAGAGGAGGCCAGATCGCCCTGCCTCGCCGAGGAGATGGCCCGCGAGAGAAGCACCGGCAGCGCCTGCTCGGCCGCCCTCGGAGCGGCCGGAGCCAGCAGGACAAGGCCTGCCGCTATGGCGAGAGGACGGGCGAGGCAACAAAGGGGCCTGGTCATCGAATACCCTCCCCGCGCTTTCCCGGGAGCTGAACCGGCTCGATCAGGAGCCGCGCCTTACTGCCCACCGGCGGCAGGATCCCCGCCACCTCGAGGCTGAACAGGGCCTCGGCGTCCATCCCGAGCGTCGACTGAAAGACCGTCTCATCCGTAACAGGAAAGATCGTCACCATCGTACCGCTGAAGTCGGCGCCATAGGATCTCTTCTCGCTCGCGGGATCCACCTTGACCATGGCCGAACCGGTAAAGAGCCAGCGCACCGGCCTGGCGCGCGAGGCTGCGCCAGGCCGGTGCGGCGGTCGACCACCGCGCTCGCCAGGTCCACCTTCTTGCTGAGCCCTGAGCGTCCCGGGTATTCGATCCAGATCCGGACCTCCGGCCCGGCTGGACGTCTCTTGTCGGCAAGGCCGGGCCGACCGGCCTTCAGGCCCAGCTGCTCGAGGGCGAGATGAACCTGCCTCGGAGTCGCAGCGCTGATGAGAACCGTCTCATGGGCTTTCTTTCCCTGCGCCCCCGCCACCATCACCTCGACAGGATAGATCTGCTTGAGATGAGGAAGCTTCCGGGGCGCGATCTCGACATCGACGATGACCCGAAAGTTTTTCTTATCGACGAGGATCCCGCCGGCCCCTCCCCTGCCCGCGGATCCCCCGAGACAGATCACCGCCGTGGGCGCGCCGGTTTGCGGCCCCTCCACATTGTGGGTCGCCACGTAGAGCCGGCCGGCGGCGCAGACCGGCGAGGCAAAAACTCTTCCCGGCAGGGCCACGGATGGATGCTTGGCGAGGTCAAGGCTCCACTGGGTCTTGCCGCTCTGCAGGGACAACGCCCTGATCCTGCCATTCAGGTCGACGCTACAGACCGTCATCCCGGCAATCGCGACCCCGGCGAAGTAGGGCCCGGACGGGGTGCTGCTCCAGGTGAGCCGGCCAGTGGAAACGTCGATGCCGCGTACAACTCCATCGGTTGCGGTAAATACGCCAAAGCTCCCGGTCGAGTCAATGGCGACTGGCGAGAGCACGCCGCCGGGGACCTCCAGGCGCCACGCCAGCTGACCCGTGTCAAGGTTCACCGCCACGACCTCACCGCGAGCGCCGGCTAGAACCGCGGGATCGAAACGGATCGAGCTGCAACCCGCCAGCACGAGTTTCTTTCCGGCAGAGGATGCGAGACTCGGCGCCCCCCAGGGATTCCACCGCAGCGGCACCTTCCAGAGCTGCTCGCCATCGACGGCCCCGAGACAGACCAGGGCGCGCTCGCCGACCCCCTCCTCATCGAGAAAGGCCGAGCCCGCCACGACGCAGGCCTGCGCGGGCCCCCCTCCGGGGTTACGCTCGGCCAGGACGACTGCGGAATCGACGTGCAGCTTTCCCACCCCGGAGCTCCAGAGTGTCCGCGGGACGCCGCCCGTTGTCTTGAGTACATCTCCCGGGCCAGGCTCAATAGCGAATTCATCAGAGGTCTTGATCTTCTCATATTCCGCGCGCAGCTCGGCGAGAACCCGCCGCGCCTCGGCCTCGGCCCCGGCAGCGTTGAAGACACGGCCGCCCATGGTGACCTTCCCCGAATCGACGCAGATCACGCCGCCGCTGCCACTGCCGAAATAGATCTTCCCATCCGGGGATCGAGCGGCTGCGCCCTCGATATGACGCAGCTCCCCGGTCACCTCCAGGCGCCAGATCGGCAGGCCGTCGGAGAGGCTGAAGCCCGCCAGGGCGCCGGCGACATTCTGGTGCATTCCCTCCCCGACCACGACCAGCCCGCCTCGCACGGTCGGCGAGGAGGCCACCGGGAGGCCCAGCGTCGGCGGGCCGTTGGACCAGAGAATCCTGTTCTTCAGGCCGTCCTCAACACCGACCGCGACAACCTCGGGGGCGTTGAAGGCGCCGAGAGCTGGCAGGATGAGCCGGCCTGCTGAAACCGCCGGGGCGGCCAGGTAGTGGCTGTTGCCGGGCAGCGTCCACAGCACCTTGACCCGGGCCGGCAGCGGGCGCCCATCCGGACAGCCGGAGCGTCTCGCATCCCCCTGGTAGGTCGGCCAGTCCTGAGCGAACGCGAAGCCGGAGGCCAGGAGCACGGAGATGACGACCAGTCCGACTCGCCTCATGGCCGCACCTCCAGGAACAGATGGGAGCCGGCGACCTCGAAGGCTTGCCTCTTTACCCGGCCCGAACTATAGCGGACCTCGAGCTGGTAGAGACCGTTGCCCAGCCCCATGCGGGCCCGGCTGGCATCCTGGCAGCCGCGACCCTGGGTCCGGCCAATCTCGAGGCGGTGCAGCGGGGCGGCATCTTCTTTCCGGCCTCCCGCGTCCAGGTCGTAGACGGCAAGGCTTGCCCCCGCGGCCCTTTGGGAGCCGGGGAAGACCACCTCGACTGGAAAACGCGAACCAGGCGCATTCGGCGCGGCGAAGAGCACACAGGGCTCCTGGCCCTCGTTGGCGTAAACCAGGTCGAGATCTCCATCCCCATCAACATCAGCAGCAGCCAGGGCCTGGCTGTTGAAGGTCCGCCTGTCGAGGCCCAGCTCGACGGTCCGGTCAACCAGGCGGCCGCCGCCGCGATTCAGCAGCACCCTGTTGAAGCCCCCTCGCACCGACAGCAAGAGGTCGAGGCGGCCATCACAATCAAAATCAGCCCAGGCTGCGCTCGTCGCCCTGCCTTGCGCCTGCGGCAGCACATCCGCCAGGCGTGTCGTGACATCATGAAAATGTCCACGCCCATCATTCTCGAGCAAGCGGCCAAAGCCGCCGGCAGGAACAAAGAGGTCCGGGTCTCCATCGGAATCGAAATCACCGAAGGCCGGCCCGATTCCGCCCGGAAGAAAGTCGATGCCGTGGCCGGTGACCGCCTCGAAGCCGCCCTTGCGGCCAAGCAGCAGGATTCCCCGGCCTGCGCAATAGAGGACATCTGTGAGCCCATCTGAGTTGATATCCGCCTGCACAAGATAATCTCCCTTGCCCTGCCTCGGTCCGGCGGCGTCCAACAGCTCGATCGGAACATCGACCTTCCCGCCATCAACCAGCCGGCGAGCCCCGGACGGTTCGGGCCGATTCAGCAGGAGCCGCAGGCCGTAGAAACCGTTGGCCAGGAGGATGTCAGGCCAGCTGTCCTGGTCGACATCGACCCAGACCGCGCAGGTCAGGTTCCATGCCGGCTGGGCGGGCAGGCGATCGCTTTCATCCTTGAAGCCGCCCTCACCCGCCGTGCCGGACAGGAGCCTCGGCCCCGCGGGCGTAGCCAGCAGGAGATCCTTGCGCCCATCGCCGTCGAAATCGGCCCAGGCGGCTGAGCGGGCCGGGGTGTCGAGCGGAAGCTCAATCTCGCTGAAGGCCTTGCCCTCATTGCGCAGAAGACTGGTCTTCTTGTCGCCGAAGAGGCAGATGTCCAGCTTCCCGTCGGCATCGTAATCCCCCAGCGAGACCCCTACGGCACCCGGATCAACACGCGGAAGCGGAGCAATATGGGTAAAGCCGGCGATCGTGGGAAGATCCTCGAGCTCGCCGGACCCCCAGCCGACAAAATCACGCTCGGGGTCGTAGTCGAGCCTCTCATATCCGACCCGCAGCCGCTGCATGCGGGCCTTGCGAAGCTGGAGCTCTTCCTTGTCATCCGAATCGACCATGCAGGGCGCGATGGTTTCTTCCCCGGAATCGACGACCTCGACGATCTTCTGAAGCCTCTCCGGCCGTCCGGCGAAGCTTCTCAGCAGGTAGGGTTCGGCGTGAGACATCCGCCAGTTCTCACCGTTACCGTAGCACTGGTACCAATAGGTGTCGATGCAGGTCTCGCTGGCGCGGCCGTTATGAAAAAACAGCGCCTTCTTGCCGGGCTTGGCCCAGGCCATGATTGTCTGCCATTCGCGGGGGTGGAACCCCTTCTCGGCGATGTTCTGTACAACCCGCTCGCTCGAGTGGACGCCCTTGAGATCCTTGACCTTCTTGAAATGAATGATGTTTCGCTGGTTGTCGACCTTCTCGACCTCCAGAACGACAATATTCACCGACTGCTGGATGATGTAGCCGAGGCTCATGGGAACCTCGATATACCCCGACGACTGGCGGGGCAACAGCAGCAGGCCCAGCAGCACCAGGACGCCAAAACCTGCCAATAAACGTCTCTTCACGCTCCACCGGAACATGCATCTCCCCATCAACGGGATTTTTTCCTCGCGCGGCCTTATAATTCCGCCAGGCAACAGGCCGCTTTCGCTGAAAAGTTAGACTATCCGGACCTTAAGTTCCAGTAATCCTGTTAACAATGTAATGGAAAGAGGGTCTAAGAAGATAGGCTCATTCAGATGGGCTGTGTTGAATCACTCTCCCGCTCTTGATCGTCGCTAATCATAGAGGTCGTTGATGCACGATAAAAACCCCGCTGATGAACAGGAAGCCGAGCTGCAGATCGACACCTCAGGCATGTCGGAGGGCAAGCGCCAGGCGCTCGAGGTCACCGAGGCCGCCCGGGAGCAGACCTGGCAGCATCCGAGTTTCGTCGGAGAGCTCTTCCTCGGCAAGTTCCGCGACGATCTCATCCTGCCCTACCCGCTGCAGCCGGACGAAGACCGGGCAACCGGAGATGAGTACATCGCCCGCATGCGCGAGGTGCTCAAGGACCGGATAGACGCCGACAAGATTGACGAAGATGGAGAGATCCCCGACGAGGCGATCGAGGCTCTCGCCGAGCTTGGCGCCTTCGGCATCAAGATCCCGAAAGAATACGGCGGCGTCGGCCTCTCACAGATGAACTACAGCCGCGCCATGATGTTCGTAGCGAGCCATTGCGGCAACACCGGCGCCCTGCTGTCGGCGCACCAGAGCATCGGGCTGCCCCAGCCGCTCAAGCTCTTCGGCACCAAGGAACAGAAAGAAAGATACTACCCGAGACTCGCCGGCGGTGAGATCTCCGCCTTCGCGCTCACCGAAACAGAGGTCGGCTCCGACCCGGCCAATATGTCGACGAAGGCCGAGCTGAGCGAAGACGGCACGCACTTCGTCCTCAGCGGCGAAAAGCTCTGGTGCACCAACGGCACCCGGGCGGGCCTCTTTGTCGTCATGGCGCAGACGCCGCCTAAGATGGTGCGCGGCAAGGAGCGCCGCCAGATCACCGCCTTCATCGTCGAGCGCGACATGCCCGGAGTCGAGGTCGTCTCCCGCTCCCGCTTCATGGGCCTGCGGGCGCTCTACAACGGCGTGATCCGTTTTACCGATGTAAAGGTCCCGGTTGAAAATATTCTCGGAGACGAGGGCAAGGGTCTGCGCCTGGCCCTGACCACGCTCAATACCGGTCGGCTCACCCTCCCGGCGGCCTGCACCGGAGCATCCAAACGCGCCCTGAAGATGGCACGGGAGTTCAGCCGCGACCGCGAACAATGGGGCAGCAACATCGGCAAACACGAAGCCATCGCCCAGAAGGTGGCTTTCATCGCATCGCATACATTCGCCATGGAGGCCATCAGCTTCTATCCCTCCATGCTCGTCGACCGCGGCGGCGCCGACATTCGCCTCGAGGCCGCCATGTGCAAGATGTTCTGCTCCGAGGGCTTCTGGAAGATCATCGACGAGACCATGCAGATTCGGAGCGGCCGGGGCTACGAGACCGCCGGCTCACTGCGCGAGCGCGGCGAGCCGGGCGTCGCGGTCGAGCGCGCGATGCGCGACTCCCGGATCAATATGATCTTCGAGGGCACCAGCGAGATTATGCGGCTCTTCATCTCGCGCGAGGCGCTCGACCCGCACCTGCGGCGAGCGGGCTCGGTTCTCAATCCGCGCGCGCCGCTCGGCGACAAGATCGCCGACGGCCTGAAGGCCGGGCTGCACTACTTCGGTTGGTACCTGAAGCTGATGAACCCCGTTCCGAGGCGCTTCCACGTCCACCGCCAACTCGCCGGCCACCTGCGCTTCGTCAATCTGCAGTCAAGAAAGCTCGCGCGCTCCCTCTTCCACGCCATGGGCCGGCACCAGGCCGCCCTCGAGCGCAAGCAGGCCCAGCTCGGACGTTTTGTCGAGGTCGGCTCGGAGCTCTTCGCCATGGCGGCGGCGGTATCCCGCGCCGACACCCTGCACAGCCTCAACCCGGAGAAATACACGGGAGTCATCGAGCTGGCCGACATCTTCTGCCGCCACTCGAGGCGACGGGTGAAGAATACCTTCAGAGCGATGTCCTCCAACGACGACGTGGCGACCTACAAATTCGCCCAGCGTGTGGTCGAAGGCGAGTACGAATGGCTTGAGGAAGGCGCCGTCGACTTTCCCTTCGAGTAGACTAGCCCGCGGTGAACAACTTATCGAAGTACTGCCAGGCCGCGGCGCCCCCAAGTCCTGTCAGGAAAAGACCTGAGAGGACAACCAGCGCCGCCAGGGCTGGCCGCATGCGGTAGGCCGCCGGCAGCAATTTCCGCTCGGCGTACACTCCCGCAAGGCACCACAGACCGCAGGTGATTACCGATCCGAAGATCGCCGCGGGCGTGATGATCTCCACCGGCTTGAAGCCGGTCCACATGATGGCGAGAGCTCCCCCCCCGCAATAGAGCAGGATCCAGGGCCGGACCTTGCTGACCGAAGACTTGTGAAGACCGGGAATGAGCGCGGTGAAGGCCTCGTGGCCTGTGCGGGTGTAGATCTCGAAGGCGCCGTGGATCGTACCGAAGAAGGCCATAAAAACACCAACCTGGTAGAGGTAGGTCAGGCTTGAGTGAATCTGGGCAAGAAAATCTTTCTGCTCCGTCAACAGCTTGTTTCCGGAGGGCGCGATCTCCTGGGGGTTCAGAACCTGGGCGCCGAGAATAATGAAGGCATAGGTGAAGATCACGATGCAGACAAAGGAAACCGTCACGTCGATAGCCGGCGCCCGCAGCCAGCCGCGGCCGCGGCGAACCTGCTCGGGGTCGAGCGAGAGGGGAACCTGCCCGGCGGCATAGGCTGGATTGAAGCTGCTGAATCTTTTCATGAGGCCCCAGCCCTTCTCACGAAGGATGCCGACATAGCCAAGGTAGTCCTGGGTGCCGCCGCCCATCGCCCCGACATAAACGGCGATCTCCTGGTACTTGGGCAGGTTACCGAAATCCTTCGGATACTTTTCGAGCGCCCAGGCGGGAAAATCCGGCAAGCTGGGAATGAAGGTGCCGGCAAGGATCGCCATGAGATCGGGGCTGGAGGCGATCGCCGCAGCCAGCAGGCTCAAGAGCAGGAGCCCGACCAGCAGGGTCTGGACCCGCTCGAGCAGCTTGTAGCTCTGCAGGAGGGTAATCGAGACCGCCACGACAACGAAGCCCGTCCCCCAGATGTTGACCCATAAATCGAAACCCGCCTCTTCAGCGGAGCCCGGCTCTCCGGGAGAGATCCCGGCAATCCAGTTCACCAGCTGGCCGAGCATCTTCGGCAACCCGCCGAGCCACAAGGGGAAGCAGATGATCGAGATCCCGGCCACGAGCCACGGGAACCAGCCGCGCAGCAGCGGCAGGCGGTTCCAGCTCCTGAGCGGATGCTCGCCGGTGAGGGTGATGTAGCGCGAGCCGCAGTAGATCTGCAGGCCCTTGGCGATCGCCGCGGCGAGAAAGAGCCAGAGCAGCGAATACCCGAAGACGGCGCCGCTTCTGGAAGCGAAAACCGTCTCCCCGCTGCCGATGGTGATCGAGGCGATGATCGCGCCCGGCCCGAAATATTTGAAGAGCGTGGAAAACCGCGGTCGGCTGAGCTCAGGCGGCAGCTCCGGGTATTCCAGGTTCTCGACACCCGGATCACTGGCCCCCGCTTTCCCGGTCTCTGACATCACTGCGTGCTCCTTCGCGCTTCGTCCTAGGGCCACCACCTTACGCCCCAGGCGTGAAACGATTCAAGGAGTTAAACCACCGGAGCGCGCATCGGCTCAGCGGCAGTCGAGCCCATCGGCGGTGGGATCGACGCCCAGGGCAGGGTAGGGCGGCGCAGGAGCCGCGCCCGAGCGAAAAAGGAACTCCAGCGTGCCGATGGCATCGGCAAGACCCAGCTCACCGTCATCGTTGAAGTCGGCCGCATCGGCGCAGTTCAGCTCCCGGCCGAGGAAGAGATGGAAGAGCGTATGCAGGCCATCGCTGATATCGAGCACGTTGTCCCAGTTTCCATCTCCGCGAATAAAGAAGTCCCCCAGGCTGCCCTCGTAGGCGAAGGCGTCCTCGATGAACACCTCTCGCAGTGCGGCATCCGGCGGCAGGATGAGCACATCCACCACCTGGTCTTCAGGCAGGGGCTCCTGCGCACGGGGGGCCACGACCCGAAGCTCCCCCGGCGAAACCAGCGTCAGCTCCGTCGCCTCGGCGATACCGAAAAATACCCGCATCCCCTCAACCAGGTTGGAGCCCAGGAAGGTGACCTCAAAACCGCCTCCGGCCGGCCCTGCGCGAGGCGACCAGGACGTCACGACCGGATCATCAGGGATGGCCGTGCTCTCCACCGCGATGGACGTGGTCGCGACAATCTCGCCCGCGGTGCTGAAACCGACGAACTGGAACTCACTCTCCCGGGCGACCAGGTCAAAATCAAACCGCCAGCGCACCTGGCTGGTCCAGGCGGGCTCAAGAGGAACAAGCTCCCCATCGTTGATCGAGTAGAACAGCTGCGCGGCCTGGACTGGCGCCTCCCCCTCAAGCCTGATCGAAGCGTCATCGGTGGTAATGTCGTTGCCGCTATTGGTCCGGATCCTGAAGGCCGTGGTGGTTGAGGAACGGATCTGGTTCTGCACGGTCGTGGCGCGGCTCGAGATAAATCCGAGAAGCCCCCCGGTGTTGAGCCCGATGTCGCGCTGCAGGGCCGCCATCCAGGGATTCGCTCCGTTGCGGGACCAGTGTCCCTGGAGATATTCATGCAACACGCGGTAATAGATCCGTCTCGATGCGGGTCTCGCCATCATCCTGGCGACATCCCCGTCAGCCGTCGGAAAGAGAGGAAAGTTCCCATTGCCGAAGCTGTTGTCCATATCAAAGGGCAGGATGCCCCAGAGCCCGGTGGCGCTGTTGTAGGACAGGTAGCCATTGTGTCCATTGCCGATGGAGAAGGCATCCCAGCCGCCGATAAGAACCCGCACCGAGATGACCCGCAGCCAGGCCTCGACGTCCAGGATATCGCCGATCTGGGCGTCAAAATCGGCCACGGACCTCGTAACCTGGCGGTCCATCACCCGCGTCAGGTTCATAAACGGCGTCCAGTCATCACGGGTCTGGTTCATGCTGTGGAAATAATAGCCGCGGTAGTTCTCCGTCTCGTCGCCCATGTTGATGTAGGAGGCCCCATCCCAGGCCGTCCGGCTGCCGCCGTCGTTGAAGTTGAGGCGGCCGTTCGCCTTGAGAACAGGGCCGTCTCCGCCCTCTCCATACCATTTCTGCATATAGTCGCGGTCGACCGACTGAAAGAGCCCGTAGCTCGAGCCGCCGGAGCCGTTGAAGTAATTCCTGACGAAGAAGTAATCCGCGGTCGGAGCCGGTGTCGCCTCACTGCCGTTCCGGCCGACGAGGAAGTAGGCGGCCCCTTCGTTCGGATTGGCTCCGCGGCTGGTCAGATTGATCGCGGTGCGGCCGCGGTGGAAGACCTTGTCCTTCTGAAAGCTGACCCGGTAGTTGTTGCGGCCGGGGCGACCCCAGGGACTGCCGCGGTAGCGCACACCGACGTTATACATGACCTCGTCGTTATTGAAGACGAAGGCGCCATCGAGAAGATTGTTTGAATGAAGCATACGGCTCGAGAGCTCGCTCGTTTTCGCATCATCGAGAATGACCCGGGAGGCGTCTACATTGGTGTTCACCACACCGGCGGCCTGCAGGAGCAGGGTGTGGTCCGGAGCATCCCTGGGATAACGACGCAACGCGCCGTTCTCATCCTCAGCCTCCAGGTAGAAGACCACCTTGCGGCGGGTGCTGAAGGCGCCCATCCGTCCGAGATACATACCCGTGCCGGGAAACTCTTCAGGCATGTCGACAGAGGAAAACTCTCCGCGCGGACTGCCTTCGCGGTACATCAGGCGAACGCTCGAAATTCCGTCGGAATCGGAAATCCGCGCGCGCACGGTCACCAGCTCTCCCTGCGCGGGAGAGACCGGCTCATGGAAGACCTCGCTGATGACGGGTCCCAGGTTGGTGTTGCCGGCGACCTCGCGCAAATGGCTCCGCGCGCTGTTCTCGCGACCCGGAGTTCCGAGGGCAAGGGGCACCGTCATGCGCAGCTTGCCGCCCAGGGTATTTCCAGAGAGGTTCGTCGACGGGCCTGGACGCCCGCCCCTGGAGCCTGCGGTAAAATCAGAATGCCCGATCAGGAGGCTGGTGCCGCGAAGCCAGCGAGCCCAGACCGAGACCCGGTAGGCGCCGTTGACCATTCGGGGCGATGAGTCGGTCTCGATCCTGTTGACCGTGGTATCGCCCTTGCCGGTGGCGACCAGCTCGAGACAGGCGTTGCCCGCATGGGCATCATAGGTCACCCGGCTGCTGTGAATGTGAGTCCCCTGGATCCGCCAGGGCGCGGTGTTGGTCTCAAAACCGCCGTTGGAGATATTGTTGACCGCCGTGCCGGAACGTACCACGGAGATGTCGTCGAGAAGACATGCGCCCTTCTCGACGAGAAAGAGATGCAGCTCGGACTCCCCGCTTCGGCGGTAGTCGCCGACCGAATAGCTCAGCTCCTCCCATTCGGCCTTGGAGCTCTCATCGCTCGCATCCCAGGCCGAGGCGACCGAGTTGTCCTGGCGCGGGTCGATCAGCTCGAGGCTGGAGCCCCGGCCATCCGCCCAGATCGACCAGCGGCCGCCATCGTAATAGCGAACCCGGTCCACCGGATTGCCCCAGCCATCCGCCAGCTCGATATTCTCCCCTCCATCGGCGAGCTGCCCCTCGTAGGGACCGAGGACGTTTTCTATTCCGTACCGTTCGCGAACCAGGCCGGGATCTTCCGCGATGACCAGGTAGGCTCCCGAAGCGATGGAGACGCCCGGCTCAAAGACGTAGTCGACGCCTTTTCGAAACCGGAAACCGGAGAGGTCAATCGCCTCGGCGCCCCGGTTGTACAATTCGACGAACTCGCCCGCCCGGTCCTCCGGCGGATTATAAAAGAGCTCGTTGATGACCAGGTCCTCCGTTCTCTCCACCCGGTTCGGGCCGCCGCGGGTGGGCGTGGCGGAGCTCCAGTCGAGACCGGCGCCATCGGGGAAGCGCAGGTGCGACCAGCCGCCCTCCGCCAGAGCCTCCGGGGCGGAGCGATCAAAGGTTTCCGCCGCGAGGCACTCTCCCTCGCCGGTCAGCAGGAAGAGCCTGGCCTCGGTTCCCGCGAAGTCAAAGCCGCCCTCGGCCTCCGTCACGACGAGGAAGCCTCCGGGAGGGATACTCGTTCCCTGCGCGAAGGTGAAGGCATCCTCTCGCGCCGGGTGGTCCGTGAGGCGATGGCCGGAAAGCTCGAATGCCGTGGATCTGTGATTGAAAAGCTCCACCCAGCCGCTGCCGGGGGAGGCTCCGCGATAGAGCTCGTTGAGTGAGAGCTCGCCGCGCCCGCCCTCCTCTTCAATGACCAGGCTCCTCTTCAGCAGCCTCGGCGCGAGGCTGAAGTCCGAGCTGCGAACGGTAAAATTGTGCCCGACAATGGCCACCAGGTTTTCTCCCTCGACCAGGGCGCCGGGCGGCAGGAGAAAGAGCTCCTCATCGCGCGCCTCGTGAGAGCCGTCGGCGGTGTCGTCAAAGGCGAAGCCGGCCTCGCAATTGTCCTGGGCGACGAGCCGGCCGTTGACGAAGGCGCAAAAGCCGTCATCGAAGGTCATGCCCAGGAAGTAATCGCCCGGGGCCGCCAGCTCCGCGGCGCTTACCGCGACCACCTTGCGTAGCGCCACGCTCGTATAGCCGTCGCGCATATCATCGAGAACCGTGGCATCATCGTCGTCCCCATAGCCGAAGCCCGTGACGCCGGTCTCCCAGCCGGAATCATCAAAACCGGCCGAACGCCAGGCGTCCGGCTGCGCGGAGAAGGCCTCCGTCCCCCGGCGCCACCGCCAGGTGTCGCCAAGATCGATAAGGACCGATTCATCAAACCGCGGCCCGGTCTCCTCGGGAAAATTCGCCCGGCCCGGGCTGCCGCCGAGCTCCGGGCTCCAGGTCCAGCTCTCAGGCTCCTTGCTGTCTAAATGAACTCCCCTGATCACAAGGCTGTGCCCGGTCCCATCGGGGGCGGTCGGCCATTTTCCCTCATCGCTGTAGCGTATGCTCTGCAGCGGAATACCGACGTCGTTCGCCAGCTCGAGACGCTCGCCGCTGCCGTCGAGGCGGCCGATGAAATTACCGAAGACCAGGGCCCCGTCAATACCGTAGCGCTCGATGATCGCCTCGCGATCGGCACAGACAACCAGCTTCTGGTTCTTCGTCAGGATGATGCCGGGAGGGAACTGGTAGGTGATGCCACCTGAGAACCGGTAGCCTCCGATGTCCTCGGGAGTCGTGGTGTCCGAGGATATCTCGACAAATTCAAGCGCCTCGAAGCCGGGGGCGGGATGGTAGTGGATCTCGGTAATTACCACCGCCCGCGCCGGTGAGACAATCAGTACGGCAGTCAGCAGGCCCGCCAGGGCCAGCAAAAATCTATTCACAGGGAAACTCCATCGCATTGGGGCCTGCCTGGACCCGCAACCCATCGGATCATCGAGGCCAATATTAGGTACATCAATTGTAAGCGATAAAAAAACCCCCGTCACAATTCAATAACTCAGCATTTGCTTTACAGGCGTAGCGTAATGGCGTTACAGTGCCTGTTCTTCAGGCGTCTTATTATGGGTCAATACAGATGGCGCTTCCATTAACCTCTCGCAGATGAGCCTGGCCAGGCCAGCCTCGCTGCGCCCAGGGCCCGCTGTACAGTCAACGCCTTGTTAAGGAGTTCGGCATGCGACGCCTTACTTTATGCGGTTTGTTCACTTTCTTGTCTGGGGTTGGTTTGCTTGCAACCTCCACCGCCTGGGGACAGTTCAATGTACCCCTCCGCATCAACTGTGGAGGCGAAACCGTTACCGATGAAGAGGGCCGCACCTGGCTCGGTGATCCGGGCCTCAACAACGACGCGCTAGGTCTGCGTGCGAATCCCCTCGGCGGTGCCCAGGCCGTAGCGAACTGGTGCGCGGCCGATCCCTTCGGCCTCGAGGATCTCGGTTTTGACCCCGGCGATCCCGCCACCGCGGCCATCTTCCAGAGTATTCGCTGGGATGTAGGCACCGACGGCATCGACTGGGTCATGGAGTTCCCGGTTCCCAACGGCAACTACACCGTCAACCTGTACTTCATCGAGTGCTGCTGCGCCGACCGCCACTTCAAGGCGGAGATCCAGGGCGAGCTGGTGATCGATGACATTCACCAGGACCTCATGGCCGGGGTGAGCGGCAACTCGATCGAGGGTGTCGAGGTCTTCGACGGCATCCTCCAGATCGCCCTCCTGCCCTGCGCCGACCCCGAATGTCCCGGAGGAGTTAACGGCGACGCCCTTGTCTCCGCCATCGAGATCCTTCCGGTGGGATTCGATCCCTGTGATGATCCCACCTACGGCCGCTGTGCCACGGGAGCCCGCTGCGCAGCCCTCTGGGAGCGTTCCGATGGAGGCCTTGACGGCGTCGATCTTGGCGAAAACATCGCCCTCGGCGGCATCGCTACGCAGTCTTCCGAAGGCTGGGGCGGAGCGCCCGGCCGGGCTGTCGATGGCAATACAGATGGAATCTGGGGAGCTGGAACGACCACCCATACCAACGGCGCGCCGTCGTGGTGGGAGGTTGATCTTCTCGACACCTACGACATCGACACCATCCGGCTGTGGAACCGGCTTGATTGCTGTTCTGAGCGCCTGACGAACTTCACCATCACTCTTCTCGACTCCAATAGAGAGGTTAATTTCGAGAGGTCCTACCTTACCGACAACTCAACGCTCAGCGGTCCGAATTTCACAGCCGAAGGAATAGCGGCCGAAGGTCAATTCGTACGCATCTCGCTACCCGGAGCTTACCTGAGCCTCGCCGAGGTGGAGCTCTTCTCCGGGGGAAGCGCCGATCCCTTTGTTCCATTCAGGTCCATCACCTGGGACGCGCCGCAATGCGTCGCCCCCCAGGGCTACAACGTATTTTTAAACGACGAGCTCGTTCTTGAGCTTCCCGGCGACTCGACGGGATTTGTACCGGATCCCGACCGGGCCGTCTCCACCTATCGCATCCAGACCATCTCCGCCGCGGGAGAGGAGCCCTGCGCCCGTGACATGAGCTGCACATTCGTAGTCCCCGGGCAGACCTTTGACGCTCCCTTGAGAATCAATATGGGAGGACCGAACCACGTCGATGGTAACGGCAACCTGTGGGTAGGCGATGCGGGAGGCGACCCCCTCGGCATCCGCCCCAATCCCCTGGGCGGCATCAACGAGATCGCCGCGTGGAGCAATCCGATCATCGAGAGCGTCGAGGCTCTCGGGTTCGAGGCGGCGGACGCAGGCCTCTTCAGGAGCATCCGCTGGGATCCCGGCAACGATGGCGAGGCCAACGACTGGAATATGGAGATACCGATCGCCAATGGAAACTACGAGGTGAGCTTCTACCTCTGCGATGCAAGCGATGGCCGTCACTACAAGATCGCGCTCGAAGGCGCGGTCCTCGAAGAAGATGTCCACATGCTCGCCTTCCCCGTTGGCGAGGGCAGAGTCGCCGGTCCGAACGAGGTCGGCCGCTACTCGTTTGTCACGATCGTCGAGGACGGCTCCCTCTCCGTCGGGATGCTACCCTGCCCGGCCTGCCCGGGAGTAACCGACTGGAACCCCATCCTGCAGGGCCTCGAGATCATCGCATCTGAGAACAACCCCTGCGACGACCCGGAATTCGGCCGCTGCCCCGCCGCCCTCTCCTGCGAGGTCGTCGGCGGAGAAGCCGCCGTCTCCTGGAACGCGCCAAGCTGCGGCAACCCGGCGGGCTACAACGTCTACCGGGACAGCGAGCTGATTCTCGAGGTTGCCGGAGACGTATCGAGCTTCGAGGACGCCATCACGGCCCGCAACTCGACCTACCGAGTCGAGACCGTCGCCGCCGACGGAGCTCCGGCCTGTGATGGCATGAGCTGTACGCTCGTCGACATAACCTTCCCCTTCGACATCCCGCTGAGGATTAACTTCTCGGGAGACGAGGTCACGGATGCCAACGGCAACGTCTGGTTGGGCGACGCGCCCGGGCCGGGCGACTCGCTCAGCATCAGGCCTGATGACTCCAACGGGGCGAACTTCATTCCCAACTGGTGCGCCGCCGACCCCGGAGCCGTCGCAGCACTTGGCTTCGACCCGAACGGCCCAATGGCCTCCGCCCTCTCAAGCATCCGCTGGGATGTAGACAGCTTCACCTCTCCCTTTGACATCGAGCTGGCCGTACCCAACGGCGACTATTACCTGAATCTCTTCTTCCTGGAGTGCTGTTGTGACAATCGTCATTTCAGCATCTCTCTCGAAGGAGAGGTGGTCTACGATGATGTTCACCGTCTGGACTATGACCCCGGCCCCAACATCGGACGCTATTCCTTCCCGGAGGTCTCGGTCGACGACGGAAGCCTGTCGATCCGTTTTGTCGGGCTTCCCGGGGGCGACGTAAACGCCCTGATCACCGCGCTTGAGCTGCTGCCGGGCGACTTCGACCCCTGCGACGATCCGAACAACCCCGATTTCGGCCAGTGTGCCTCAAACGTTCAGTGCGCCATCGATGGGCCTAATAAGGCCCTCGGCAAGCCGGCAACGCAGTCTTCGGAAGCCTTCGGAGCCGGCCCGGGACGCGCGGTCGATGGCAACACCAACGGTCAGTGGGGCGGCGGCTCCGTGACCCACACCGATGGCGACAACGCCTGGTGGGAGGTCGACCTGCTCGACACGTACGACATCGGCGAGATCGTTCTCTGGAACCGTCTCGATTGTTGCTCAGAACGACTGATGGACTTTACCATCACCATTCTCGACGTGGACTACGCCATCGTCTTCGAAGAAGGCGGCCTTGACGCCCTGAGCCAGGTAAGCTTCACGCTTGAAGATGTGGCCACATCAGGTCAATACGTTCGCATCTCGATGCCGGGAGCCTACCTGAGCCTCGCCGAGGTCCAGGTCTTCGAGGAAGAACCCGGCCCGAGCAGCGTCACGGTCTCATGGGACCCACCGGCTTGCGCGACGCCCCAGAACTACAACATCTACAGCAACGGCGAGCTGATTCTCGAGCTCGACGGCGAAGCCACCAGCTTCGAGCGGACCCTGGCTTCAGCTTCCCGCATAACAATCTACGAGGTCGTCGTTGTCAACGGCGACGGAGGCGAAGGATGCGCCGCTCTGACCTGTGCCTACAGCGACACTTCGATGCCCTTCGAAGGCCCTGTCAGGATCAACATGGGCGGACCCACGATTGTCGACTCGAACGGCAACACCTGGGTCGGCGATGCGGGTGGTGATCCGTTCGACATTCGGCCGAACGACGCCGGCGGCGGCAACGAGATCGCCGCCTGGTGCAACCCGACCCGGGAGAGTGTCGAGGCCCTCGGCTTCGCCGCGGAGGATATCGGCATCTTCAGGAGCATCCGCTGGGACAACGCCGGAGATGGCGAAGCCAACGACTGGTACATGGAGCTGCCCATGGCCGATGGTCTCTACGAGGTCAGCTTCTACCTCTGCGATGCCAGCGACAACCGCCACTACAAGTTCGCCCTCGAAGGCGACATTGTCGAGGAAGACGTCCACCAGCTGGCCTTCCCGACCGGCGAAGGCATCGTTGCCGGTCCGAACCAGGTCGGCGTCTACACCTTCGAGGCGGAGGTCGAGGACGGATCTCTCTCGATCGGGATCCTGCCCTGCTTTGACTGCCCGGGCGTGACCGATTCCAACCCCATCCTGGAGGCGCTTGAGATCCTGCCGCTGGGTGGACCTCCTCCGGAAATCTGCGACAACGGACTCGACGACGACGGGGACGGCGCCGCGGACTGCGATGACAACGACTGTGCCGAGGCCGAAAACTGCCGGCCGCAGGGCGCTCTATTTTCCCGGGGAGACACCAATGCCGACGGAAACATCGACATTTCCGATCCGGCGAATACGTTGCAGTATCTCTTCCTCGGGGGCGCCGAGCTGCGCTGCGCCGAGGCCGCTGACAGCAACGACGACGGCGTGGTCTCGCTGACCGACGCGATCTACATTCTCAACCACCTCTTCCTGGGAGCGGCGCCACCGCCGGCGCCCTACCCGGGCTGCGGAACGGACGAGACCGCCGATGGTCTTGAATGCGAGGCCTCACCCGCCAACTGTGAGTGAGGCGCTGTTGCTTACTTGGCCGGGAAGCCCTCCTCAAACGCCTCCCGCATGAAACCCTTCCACCTGTAACGGAGTCCCCAGATGAAAAACCTTGGCCTCCTTCTTTGCCTGTTAACCGCAAGTCTTGGTCGGACGCCCGCCGTTGCCGAGGTCATCAGCATCAACATGACGGACCCCGGAGGTGAGTTCAACCTCGACCCGGATGAATCTGCAGGCGTCATTCCCAGTGTCAGCTGGAACAACGTTCCCTATACTCCGAACCAGAACGGCCGCACCACCATCGACCAGGTCATCTTCGGCTCCGATGGCGAGGAGACCCTGTTGGGTCTCACCTACCGGGCCTGGGACGGCAGGAACAGCGGCTCGGTAATCGGCAACGATCCGAACGCCCGGATGATGAAAGGCAAGGGGCCCTCGCCCTTTAACTCCAGCAGCGACCCGCACACCTACGCGGCGATCGAGCTCACCGGCTGCAACGCGGCCGCCGGAGCGGTCTACGACGTCTATGTCTACATCAACGAGGGAATCGGCTTCACCACCGGCAGCTACGGCACCATGTACCTCAGCGGAGCCGGCACCTTCGGCAGCGGCGCCCCCCCCCCAGGACCCTCCATCTCCGCGCAAACGGGCTACAGAACCCTCAACTCCAGGTTCACCAACACCGCCGGCATCGCGGTTTACAGCGCAGACAGAGGCTTCATCCGCTCCAACGCCTCGAGAGCCGGCAACTACCTGCTGTTCGAGGGTGTGACGCTCGACACGCTGACGATCACCCCCTGGATGGCGAACGACCAGTCCAACTTCCACGGGGTCGGCATGACCGGCATCCAGCTGGTCCCGATCCGTTCCGAGGACTGCGACAACGGCGTCGATGATGACGGCGATGGCGACGTCGACTGCGAAGACAGCGACTGCCCGGCCTGTCCCGAAATCTGCGACAACGCAATCGATGACGACCGCGACGGCGACATCGATTGCGATGACGAAGACTGCTCCGGGGTTGAACCCTGCCGGGTCATCGCGTTCATCCGGGGAGACCCGGATGGGAATGGGGCGGTGCAGCTTACCGATGGGATCTTCATCCTGAACTTCCTCTTCCTCGGGGGCGATTCACCCGGCTGCTTCGAGGCCGCAGATGCCGACGACAACGGCGCGATCCAGATGACCGATGGGATCTACATTCTGAACTTCCTCTTCCTCGGAGGAGCCGAGATGCCGGCCCCCCACCCGGGCTGCGGAACGAGCGGAGAAGATGAGGAGCCCGGCTGCGAAGAGTCCAGTCCGGCCTGCGGTTGAACAGCAATGGGCTACAGGAGACCCGCCTGTAAGGGCTTGGCCCCGGCCCGGGTTGAAGAGACGGGCGACGGGATCAGAAGAACCTGCTCATGATGCCCCAGCCGACGAAGAGGCTCACCAGCAAGGCGAAGATGTCGAGCCCGACCACCACCGCGCCCCGAACACTGCCCAGCGACCAGCGGAAATAACCCATGTCCGGACGGCTGATGCGCCAGACCATAACCAGGGCCACCACGGGAAAGACCACCGCCAGCAGCACCGTGAAGATCCGGATACCGTAGACCGGGTTGATTCGCAGGAAGAGCAGGCTGGCGGAGGCAACGACGAAGACCAGGATCGCCTGGCGAAAGGACCGCGACTCCATGCGCACCTTGATATTGCCGAGGTCGAGCATGGCGTAGGCGCCGCAGACCATCCAGCCGATGCCCGCGGTCCAGGCAGCGATAAAGAAACCCGCCAGGAAGAGCAGGCGGGCAGAGCCCCCCGCCAGGGGTTCCAGCAGGGCCGCGAGTTCGGTGCCGTTCTCCGGCACGATCCCGAAGGGACGGGCAACGGCCGCGGCGGCCGCCATCACCGGCAACGCGACAATGCCTGCGGCGGCGATGCCAACGCCGTAATCCCAGCGCGAGCGCTGCAGGATGAGCGCCTGGCCGAGCGGCTGCGTCGAGCGCCAGCCCTTCTCAATCATCGTGTAGGGATAGATCAGGATGAGCCAGGCGTTGATCAGGCTCCCGGCGTTCTGCTGGATAAGCCCGAGCCATTCCTGCCGGCCGGATTCCGGAATACCGGGGAGCAGGCCGGCGGGAGCGTCAGACCAGGGAGCGTCGGCGGCGACGGCGGCAGCCGCAAAGAGGCCGATGAGCACGATGAGCGCGACGACAAAGAACAGCTCAACCCGGCGGTAGACCCCCAGGGCCAGCAAGCCCGTAGCCGTGAGGGCGGCGAGCGTGCCGCCCACCTCCGTCGCGATGCCGGGGTTGAGAGTACCCAGCACGTGGGCGCAGGTATTCCACTGCGAATAGGCGCCGATGATCGTGGTGACGACCACGGTGACGAAGAGGTAGATCGAGAAGACCGGGTGGACCTCCTTGAAGATCGACAGCGGCGTGCGCCCGAACCGCAGGTAGTACCGCGTCGACATGTCCATCAGCGTCCAGCCCGCGAGCCCAAGCACGAAGAATGTCCACCACATGTCCATGCCGAAGAGGGCTCCCATCTTCGTGGCGATGGCGATGTCGCCGGTGCCGATATAAAAAGAGCCGACCAGGGCTCCCGCGCCGATCCCCGTCAGGGCGCGCGCTGAAAGCGGCGGCAGCTTCGCGCTCCACGGCTTCATGGCGTTCCCTCTCCGTTCGGCTCGTCGGCCGATTCCTCTCTTACCCACCAGGCCTCTTCGGGCTTGTCCATTTCCGCATCCTTTACCGTCCGCCAGCCACCGGGCTCTCCCCGGCGGCGCAGAAAGAGGATGAAGACGGGAATGGCCAGCAGGGAGAGCAGGGCCGGGACCAGGATCGAGAGGAAGCCCCTGGGTACCAGCGGCCCCCTGATGGTTTCCACCTCGAAACGGGAAGCTTCCAGCTTCCCCTCCCCTGCCGCCAGGCCCAGCTCAAACGAATGCGTCGCCGGTCCCGTCTCCTCGATGGCCTCCAGGCCCTTGAAGGCGAATCGCTTCGTCTCGCCCGGCCCGATCTCAAGGCTTGCTTCGATTCTTCCGGACCCGGCTCCTGGCGACTCGAAGGCCGACCTGAAGGCCGCGGCGGGAAAATCGAGCGCCAGCCGAACCGTTCTCGTCCCGCCAGGGTCTCCATGCGGCCGTGACAGGATGACCAACGCGTTGATCTTTTCCTTCAGCAGCGCCCAATCGACGCAGATAAAGCGATAGTCGATGCCATCGAAGCTGCCGGTCTTCTCGAAGGCCCGTGCCCGGCCCGCCAGCGCCACCAGGCCCAGGGCCAGGAAAGCCGACAGGATGTGGGGTCGGCTCCGCCTCAAGCCAGCGCCTCCCGCAGCTTGTCGAGGTAGCGGGGAACCGCCTTCAGCGGGTCTTCCTTTGCCTCGTACTCGAGCGCCACGTAGCCCCTGTAGCCAGCGGCCTTGAGAATCGCGGCGATGCGCTTGAAGTCAGCCTCCTCAGCCGGCTTCTTTCCCTCCCGAACATGCACCTTGACCTGCACGGCAACGGCATAGGGAGCCGCCTTCTCGAGGCTGGCGTAGACATCGGTGTGGAAATTGCCCGTGTCGAGGTTCACTCCCAGCCAGGGCGAATCGACTCCCTGGACCAGGGCGAGAAGCTGTTCGACCGTGGAGGTGATGCCCCCATGGTTCTCGAGCGCCAGCAGCACGCCCCTGGAGGAGGCGTAGTCGCTGACCTCCTTGAGACCGGAGATGGCCCTCTTCCGGGCCTCCGCCTCGCTGCCGCCCTTCGGCACCCTGCCGGCGAAAACCCGGATCGTCTGGGAGCCGAGCCGGGCGGCGACATCGATCCAGGTCTTGACATGCGCAAGCTGCTTGTCGCGCGCCGGCCCCGGAGGATGGCAGAAATCGTTGCCCAGGGGAGAGCCCGAGATCGCCAGGCCGTTGACGCAGGCGCGCCGACGCAGGGCTCGAATGTATCCAGGCGACTTGTCGCGAAAATAGTACTCGGTCAGCTCAGTGGCCTGGAGGTTCTGCTCGGCGCAATAATCAACGAACCCCTCGAGCGTCATAGACGGTTTCGCGCCGGAGAGCTCGCGCCGGAAAGAATAGGCCGCCAGGCTGAGCTGCAGGCTCGAACCATCGACCCGGTCCTTGATGAGCGAGGCGCCCGGCACCGGGGCGGATGCCGCCCGGACGGCATTTTCCTCGGCGGCCAGCAGGCCTCCGAGGGAGGCCGCCGCCACCGTACTCCTGATAAAATCTCTACGCTGCATGTCGCTGTTCCTCCTCGGGAAAGAGCGGGCCCGGATCAATCAGTCATTTCAGAACAAATACTCTAACCTCTCCGTCTGGGCGCTCATAGCGCGCACAGAAAAGTCGGGGGGCGTTTTTTTAATGTGAAAATCCTGCGGCTCACTCTCCCTCGAGTCCCGGAGTGGCGCTCAAAACCCGCCCACGGTCGACGCTTCTACCCTGCCGGCCGGGACCGCAAGGGACCTTCTCCAGCTCTTGATACCCCCGCCAACCTCCGCTATATTAATTACGCAGGCCAACGCGACCGCACCTTGATTGGACCGGCAGGAGGACTGACGATGCTTAGGATCCCTGGAGGCGCCGAAAGATTCTGCGATGGAATCAGGAGGAGATCTTTCCTCCAGATCGGCGGTCTTGCCATGGGAGGCCTCAGCCTCCCCGGCATCCTCGAGGCCCAGCAGGAGTCCGGGCAGAAACCGGGGTCGCACAAATCCGTCATCATGATCTACCTGCCCGGCGGCCCGCCGCACCAGGACATGGTCGATCTCAAGCCGGACGCTCCAATCGAGGTCCGCGGCGAGTTCAAGCCGATTCCGACCAATGTATCGGGAATCCAGTTCGGCGAGCTGATGCCGAAGCTCGCCGCACGCGCCGACAAGCTCGTCACGATCCGTAGCATCGTCGGCGCCACCGGCGCCCACTGGGCCCACCAGTGCATGACGGGAAGAACCACGAAGAACCCTCCCCAGGGAGGCTGGCCGGAATTCGGTTCAACGGTATCCAGCATCAAGGGGCCGACGAACCCCTCGGTTCCTCCCTTCGTCAGCCTGTCCCCGGTCATGAAACACACCCCCTACAACAACGGCTACCCCGGCTTTCTCGGAGTCGCCCACGCGCCCTTCCGTCCCTCCGGTGACGGCAAGGACGACCTGGTGCTGAACGGGATCAGTCTCGACCGCCTCGGCGACCGCAGCCGGCTGCTCAACGCCTTTGACCGCTTCCGCCGCGACACCGATGCCAGCGGGATGATGAAAGGCGTTGATGCCTTCACCCGCCAGGCGCTCGGCGTCCTCACCTCCAGCAGGATCGCGGGCGCGCTCGACCTCGACAAGGAAGACCCCAAGATACGGGAGAGCTACGGCAAGGGTACCGCCAAGGTGCAGGGAGATGCCGCGCCGAGGCTGATGGAGCAATTTCTCATAGCCAGGCGCCTCGTTGAAGCTGGAGTGCGCTGCGTGACCCTCAGCTTCAGCTTCTGGGATTTCCACGGCAGCAACTTCAACCGCTGCAGGGAAAACGTCCCCGAGCTCGATCGGGGAGTTTCGGCACTGATCGATGACCTCTACCAGCGCGGGCTCGACAAGGACGTTACCGTGGTGGTCTGGGGCGAGTTCGGCCGCACCCCCAAGATCAACAAGAACGCGGGACGCGATCACTGGCCGCAGGTCTCCTGCGGGCTGCTGGCCGGAGGCGGTCTCCGAACAGGCCAGGTCATCGGCTCGACAGACAGCACCGCGGCCGAGGCGAAAGACCGTCCCGTCCACTTCCAGGAGGTGATGGCCACCATCTATCACAACCTCGGAATCGACGTGAACACCGCCACCTTGCGCGACTACAACGGGCGCCCCCACTACCTCGTGGACAAAGGACGCCAGCCCATTTCCGAGATCATCTGAAGCCGCCTCGCGGCCATTGTGGGATCCATGTCTTTGTTGGCATTTCAGGTCCAAAATGCTTATCTTGGTGGCTTGTCTGTATTGAAGATCAGGTGCTTTTTCTTCGTCATATGTACGACAGCTTGGAAAACGGTGCCCGTCAATCTGGAACTGAGGAACAGTAGCAAGGAGGTTGCACGTGAGACGAAATACATCACGTCGTGAATTTCTCCGCAACAGCTCAATGGCTGGAGTGGGGATGTGGGTCGGGAGTACTGTTGTCGGTTCCCCGCGCTCGCCAGCTGAAAAACTCAACGTCGCCTGTGTCGGCGTCGGCGGAAAAGGCTCCAGCGATATGGGAGCCTGCCGCGGCGAAAACATCGTCGCGATCTGCGATACGGACAAGAACCGGCTCAACCAGGCTGGCAGCCGGACTGCCAAGAAGGCCGAGAAATATACCGACTACCGCAAGATGCTCGAGCGCAAAGACATCGACGCGGTAACCGTCTCGACCCCTGATCACAACCACGCCCCCGCGGCCATGGGAGCCATCAAGCAGGGCAAGCACGCCTTCGTGCAGAAGCCCCTCACCAAGACCGTCTTCGAGGCCCGCACCCTGCGCGAGGCCGCCCGGAAGCATAAGGTCGCCACCCAGATGGGTAACCAGGGCACCTCCACGAGCGGACTGCGCAAGGGCGTCGAGGTCATCCAGTCCGGCGGAATCGGTAACGTGACCGAGATCCACGTCTGGACCAACCGACCGGTCTGGCCCCAGGGCTCCAAGGCGATCCCCGGCGTGCCCCCGTCCAGCAAGGTCCCCGGCCACATTGACTGGAGCAGCTGGCTCGGCCCCGCAGCTGACCGCGACTACAGCTCGAAGTACCTGCCTTTCGTCTGGAGAGGTTTCTGGGATTTCGGCACCGGCGCGCTCGGCGATATGGCCTGCCATACAGCCAACCTCGCATTCTGGGCCTGTGAGCTCCAGCACCCCGTCGCCATCGAGCGCGAGGAGATGGTCGGCAACAACGAGATCACCTACCCGACCTATTCGAAGATTCGCTTCGATTTCCCGGCAAGGAAGGGCTACCAGAGCGGCAAGCAATTGCCCGCCCTGAAGTTCTTCTGGTATGACGGCTGGACCATCAAGGGAGGCCGCAAGACCTACAATACTCCGCCCAAGGAGACCTTCCAGGGACAGCCCATCAGGCCATCGAATTCCGGTTCGCTGATGGTCGGCGACAAGGGAATGATGTACTCGCCGAACGACTACGGCAGCGGCTGGACGCTCTTCCCCGAGGAGTTCAGAAAAGGGTATAAGGAGCCGACTCCCTGGATCCCCCGCTCCCCGGGCCACGCCCAGGAATGGATCAATGCCTGCAAGGGCGGCCCGGCGGCGATGTCGAATTTCGACTACGCCGCGATGCTCACCGAGACCATCCTGCTTGGCAACCTGGCCATGAAGGTCGACGGCAAGATCGAATGGGACGGACCCAACCTCAAGTCGACGAATTCGCCCGAGGCGAACAAATTCGTCCACTACGAGTACCGCAAGGGCTACGAGCTGTAAAGGACGGCCGCAGGGTCGCCTGGCAGTGGTTACCGGGCCCGTCTCCACGAGGAGACGGGCCCGGTTTTTTTTGTCCTCGGCCACTCCTGTCGCGCACCGGGTGGCCCTTGCGCCAGGCCCCTTCCCGGTACATGATCATACCGAGGTAAGGATCCAGCCCAGTCCCATCAACAGCCGGGAGAACCCCTTTGAGCCAGTTCGCGAATCTCGACTGGGCCATCGTCATCCTCTACCTGCTGGGCTCGGCCGCCATCGGCATCTGGAGTCGGCGCTACATCAAGGATATGAGCGACTTCGTCGTGGCTGGACGGTCGCTGAAATCACACCTGGGCATCGCCACCATGATCGGCACCGAGCTCGGGCTGGTGACGGTCATGTTCGCGGCCGAGAAGGGCTTCACCGGCGGCTTCGCGGCTTTTCACATCGCTGTCTCTGCCGGCATCGTCTGCCTGGTGGTCGGCTGGAGCGGCTTCATCGTGGTGCCGCTACGCAGGATGGGAGTCATGACCATCCCCGAGTTCTACGAGCGGCGCTTTGGACGCGGGGTCCGGATCCTCGGAGGCCTGCTCCTGGCGTTTTCGGGAATCCTCAACATGGGAATGTTCCTCAAGGCCGGCTCGATCTTCGTTGTCGAGGTTACCGGGCTCGAGGGAACCACCATCAAGTGGGTCATGACCGCCCTGCTGGGCCTGGTCCTCTTCTACACGATTCTCGGCGGCATGTTCTCCATCGTCCTGACGGACTACGTACAGTTTGTCGTGCTGTCCTTCGGCCTCATCGCCACCACCCTCTTCGCCATCAATGAGCTCGGCTGGGAGCACATCGTCAGCGGGGTGGAGGCCTTGAAGGGCGCGGGAGGCTTTGACCCGATCGCCAGCGAGGCTTTCGGGCTTGATTACGTAATCTGGATGATCTTCCTCGGGCTGGTGTCCTGCGCGATCTGGCAGACCGCGGTGATGAGAGCCTGCGCGGCGCGCAGCGTCGAGGACGTCAAGCGCATCTACGCCTGGAGCTCGATCGGCTTCCTGATCCGCTTCCTGGTACCCAACTTCCTCGGCCTCTGCGCCCTGGTTTACTTCACCGACAACCCGGGCTTCTTTCCTGAAGGGCTGGAAGGCGGGGGCCTGAAGGCCATGCCTCGTTTCCTCGGCATCCTCCTGCCAAGTGGCCTGCTCGGCCTGGTAGTTGCCGGGATGCTGGCGGCCTTCATGTCGACCCATGACAGCTACCTCCTGTGCTGGAGCTCGGTGCTTACCCAGGATGTCATCGCCCCACTCGGCGGCGACAGGATGTCGACCGCGAGCCGTCTGAAATTGACACGCCTGCTGATCTTCGCAATCGGCATCTTCCTGCTCACCTGGAGCCTCTGGTACGAGCTCGGCCAGGACCTCTGGGACTACATGGCCATCACGGGCGCCATCTACTTCACCGGGGCCTTCGCGCTGCTGGTGGCCGGTCTCTACTGGAAAAGTGCCAGCCGGGCAGGAGCCTACCTCGCCCTGCTGGTGGGCACCTCGGCGGTGCTGGGCCTCAAGCCCGTACAGAAGGCCATCAAGGCAAACCTGGGCATCGAAGTAGAATGGGATGCGGAAATCATAGGAATCTCGACCGTGGCGGCCAGCACATTGATGATGATCCTCGGCTCGCTGCTCTTTCCAGACCGCGCGACCGGAGAATCCGTCGACGAAACAGGCAAGGGGGAGGTGACGGCATGATAGGCTCCTGGGCAACCTTCTGGGGCTGGACCCTCGGAATCAGCCTCGTCCTGTTCGCGGTGATCTCGGTCGTCGTCACCATCGGCGGCTATCGCGACATCCGGTCTCTGCTTGAAAAAGATGAGGGCGCTATCGATGATGGTGGCGGTGGCCGCACAGATGAAAGCGCGGACGGCGAATAGGGCGCACGCTCAGGGGGTACAGGCGTCCTCGCAGCCGGGAATCGGTACGCACTCGGTGCCCAGCACCGGCGGCGCGCCTCCCTGGTAGAGGAAGTTGAGCACGAAGATCGCGTCCGCCATATGGATGGCGCCCCCTCCATCGCTGTCAAGCAGGGACCGGTTGGCTTCATCTTCGGCTGAACCATCGCCGCAGGGAAGCTCGGCCGGAGCGCCCTGGAAGAGATAGGTCAGGACCGAGACCGCATCGGAGAGATTGAGCCGGCCATCCTGGTTGACGTCGCCTGGCATCTGCAGCCCTCCGGCGGGCTCGACCTCGCCATCGTCTGCGGCCCCCGGTGTCCCCAGGCGTCTCGAGCTCGCTCTCCAGCTCGCCTCTTCGCCCCAGTCCCCCAGCGGCAGACTCGTATCACGGATCACCAGTGAGTGCCCTTCGCCATCGGTCTGCGGATGCCAGATGTCTCTGTAGGCGAAATTGTGAATCGGCACCTCCAGCTCGCCGAGGAATACAATCGTCTCGGTTCTGTCACTGAAGCTGCCGGAGAAATCTCCCAGCACCGTGATCCCCTCGGCGCCATAGCGCGCGGTGAAGGCCTCGAGATCTCCGACGAGAACCCCATACTCGCCCGCTCCGAGCGCCTGGCCCTCCTCAAACTCGAAGCGCACTCCCCGGCTGAATCTCATGCCCGCCAGGTCGAGAGGCTCCGTCCCGATATTCTGAAACTCGATGAATTCCATGTTCGTGGCGCTGAAATTGTCTTCCGGGTCTTCCGCGAGGGTAGGATCGGGCGGGTGGTACATGAGCTCGGTGATGCGCAGGGTCGGGATGCCGGTAACGAAAACCGCGCTGCCGGGCGGACTCCAGAACTCCGGACCGCTCCGAACCCGTGCGGTCACCTGGGTGTTCTCGGACAATACGATCGGGGCCTCGTAGAGAAGGGCCGCCTCCCCCAGCACCGCCCGCGGCCCCTTCGGGTCGCTGCCATCGAGCGTATAGTAGATCTGCCCTTCACCCTCCGAGGTGATCGTCAATTCGAAACCCGGGTCGATGAAGCCGCCGTCGGAGCTGAAGCCGGGTCTTGTCGGCAGGCCGATCAGCTGCCCATCCATCCATGCCACCCGGTCCTCGAGCCAGTTGCTCATCCAGTTGATCTCGTCCTGCCAGGTCGGGGCGATGTAGAAGTTCGGCCAGACGTAGCTGCCGAGGATGTTCCATCTCTGGAAATTACGCGCCTGCGGTTCGCGCAGCTTCTCGGTCCACTGGTCGACCGTCCCGAGCAGGTAGTCGAGACTGAACAGTTCGCCCCTGAGCTGGCGCCAGCGCTCACTGTACAGGGCCCTGAAGCCCCGGGTGTCCTGGAAGAGCCGGGCATACCAGGGATAATCACCGGCGCCCAGCTGCGGATAGTACCAGCCTACGGGATTGCCCCCATTGAGATAGTTGGCGTTGCCCAGGGAAAGATTGTAATCCCAGATGGGGCCCATCCTGAGCTTGCCGCCGCGCGGCTTGTACATGAAGGTGCTCAGTCGGTAGCCGTCGATGTTCTTGGCTATCTCAACCATGATGTGATGATCAATAAAAGACATCACGTCGATGTGGGCGGCGTACCCGGCCTCAGGATCAGTAAAGTTAGCCCCGTAAAGCGCGGTCTCAAAGGCGTTGAGATAGTTGCGGATATAGGTGCGCTGCGCCGGGCGGATGAGCCTCTCCTTGGGATAGAAGTAGGCCAGCCTCTGCCCTCGGCTGGTGGTCAGGCCTGAATCGCCGGGGTCGAGACGGTCCTTCTTGAGGATATAGCCGCCGGTGATCTCGGGGGCGCTCTCGTCACCCGGCAGGAGCCTCTCGATGTCAACCCGGTCGCCATCTCGCTTGATCTTCTCCATGAAGACATACACCCCCATGTACTCCGCCGGCGAAGAGCCGATGCGGGTGGCGCGGCGGGTGTTCATATAGACCTCGACAAACTTGGTCCGCACCGCGTATTGCCCGATGTGGTTGCTCCACTGGTAGCAGAGAACGTTGCGCATGAGTGATTTGTCGGAGTAGGGCGCGTAGAGAATCCAGTCGGACTCCGAGGGCATTCCCAGGACCGACACATCAAGGTCCTCGTTCGCCTCGTCCCAGGTCTCGAAGGCGTACTGCTTCTTGGCGAAGCCCGTCGAACTCGAGCCCCTCACCTTCATACCCGCCCTGCCGACGTAGTCAGGTTCCCCGGTAATGCTCGCCCGGCCATCCTCGCCGACATCGATGAACTGGCAGAAAACCTGGGTGTAGCTGCCCTCTCCGATTCCCCGGCCGAAGGTGTCGATCAGAACGATCGGCAGGTTCGAGGTGAAAGCCTGCACCGAGTCCGAAAGCATCAGGTAGCTCCTGGAGACCGCCTCCCCGGGTAGTGAGCCCTCGACCCAGACCCTGGCGGTGAGTGTGGCCGCGGCTGTGATCGCAACGGGGCCGGCATAGACTTCAGAGCCCGCATCGGGAATCGTTCCATCAAGGGTATAGCGGATCACGGCTCCCTCGCCCTCGGTGGCCAGCTCAACCATCAGGTTGCCGCCATACGCGCCGGAGTCGTGAGAGAAGGTCGGGTCCGGGCTGACCGAATCAATCCCCTGGCGGTTGGGCCCGCCCGGAGTCGGCTCGGAGAAATACTGGCGCACCTCGGCGTTCACCGGGCCGAGATCGATCAGCTCCAGGGTCGGGTTGACCAGGAAATCATTGCTCGAGGTGGAAACGTTGAGACCCTGGATCGCGAGAACGTTAACGCCATCGCGCAGCAGGGCGGTGTGTTGGGAGAGATCGAATGCCTCGAACTCCAGGGCTTGGGTGTCCGGATGGCTGCTGTCGGCCTCGGAATTCCAGGCCAGCTCGGCGGGCGGCGGGCCGTTGACATCAAGAATCATCTCTCCATTGAGAAAGAGAACAAAACCATCATCGTATTGCATGCCGAGCGCCATGGAGTCGATCACCGAGCTGTCAGCGACATTGAAGGTCGAGCGAATGTAGACCGAGCCGTTCACACGGTACATGGCCTCCTCTACATCGGTGCCGATCATCGGGGTAAAGCTCCTGGCGGAGCCGGGGGACCGTTCGAGACCGACGCCGAAGGTGCCCTCGCGCCAGGAAGAATCATCAAATCCCGGAGCAACCCAGTCGAGGCCGATGGTTGCGTCTGCGGGAACATGAACCCGCACAGCGGTTTCGGAATCGACGACCTGGATAAATTCCGAGTCTGTCGCCAGCCCCCAGGAAACATCGGACACCTGGCGCGGGTATTGAGGCGAGAAGGCGGCGACGACAGTCGATCCATCAGGCGTGATCAGGGCCAGCAGCTCCCCCTGTCTCTCGAGCTTGAAGTTGGTATGAAGCTGCGCGCTCGGCAGCCGACGATCCTTGTCCGAGGCGAAAACCAGGAGATAGCGGCGGGCGCCAATGGTCACCTCGGGAAACTCCCACTTCGTGAGGTCCTCGAGATCGTCGGTGAGCTTGTAGCCGGAAAGGTTGATCGCCGTGTCGCTGTTGTTGTAGAGCTCGATCCAATCGCTGTACTCACCATCCTCATCCTGTAAACCGGAACGGTTCAGCGAAAGGATCTCGGTAATCACCAGGCCGTCCTGCCCGTAGGCAGGAACGGCGGCCAGCACAACCAGCCAGGTCAGCAAATAACATCGGCCTAGATGTCGCATTTTATCGTCTTCTCCGCTCAGCATGACAACTCAGCAATAAGCTGAATCTACGGCTTGCCGGGAACAGGCGGGATCCACCTTCCCGGTTCGGCTTGATAACTCTCAGGCCCCCTCAACCCGACTCAATAATATCCGTCAGAACCGGTAGCTCAAAGTCCCAATTCTTTCTCCCATAAAAGGTTGAGCCACTCCGTTGCAGCTGCAGCAGAGCCTTTCTGACAACAATCTTGTCATTATGATAGAATCAGCCTCCGTGCAGATCTCAGGCCTGTATCCACCCCGGAAAATCGATGAAGCTGCTTGGTAAGGACCGTCGCTATCGGATTCTTGAAACCCTTGGCAAGGGCGGCAGCGGAACCGTCTACAGGGCCTTTGATTCGGTAGAGAAGAGAGAGCTGGCGATCAAGGTGCTCAGCGCGGAGCTCTCCGCCTCGAAATCAGCCCTGGCCAGCGAGGAATTCCGGCTCCTTGCGTCCCATACACACGCCAACCTGGTCCAGGTCTACGACTACGGCACCACGACCGATGGCCTGCGTTACTTCACCATGGAGCTGCTTGACGGTGAGGGTCTCCTCGGCTACCTGGCCCGGACCCTGCCCTCACCTGCCGAACGAGCGGCGGCTCCTCACCTGGCCGACCTGCTCGACCAGATGCTCGCGGCCCTCGATTACATCCACTCCAGGGGCCTTGTACACCAGGATCTGAAACCACAGAACATCCTGGTCTCGGGGCAGGAGGGGGCTGCCCGGGTGAAGCTGATTGATTTCGGGCTCGCCAGGGTGACTGGGACCGAGAGCCAGGAGCTCTCGGGGACGATCGAATACCTGGCCCCGGAGCTCCTCAAGGGAGAGCCGCCCACCGCCCGAAGCGACCTCTACTCACTCGGCATCATTCTCCATGAGATCTTCCTGGGCCAACCGCCCTTCCATGGCAAGAAGGTGGAAGAGCTCATCCGGGGGCATCTCGAGGGCGCCGCCGTGGCCCCCGGCTCTCTTCCGAAAGAATACCGCGAACTCACCATGCGGCTCCTGGAAAGAGATCCCTCCTCCCGTCCGCATGCGGCGGAAGAGGTTCGCCGGGAGCTGCCGGGAGCGCGCGAGCGAACGCTGCATTCCCTGCCGGCCTTCTCGCCTGTTTTCGTCGGCCGTGATGCGACCCTCTCAAGGCTGCTCACCCGAATCACCGCTGAACCGGACGGTAGCCCCGGCGGCGCGCTGCTTCTCGGGCCCACCGGGATGGGGAAGTCCCGGCTGCTGCGCGAGCTCCAGGTTCGAACACAGGTGAGTGACATCCCGATCTACCTGGAAGCCTGCAGAGAGGAAGATCATCCCGGGGCGCTCCTCCAGCGGCTGCTCAGACGCATCGCGGCCGAAAACGATGGCGAGCACGAGCTCGTTGCGAGGCTTGATGAATGCCTTGATGACCTGCTCCAGGATGACTCGGTGGCGGGCGCCTCCATCGAAAACTTCCACTTCAAGGTGACGAACCTCCTGGTGGAACTCGCCGGAGGCGAAGCCTGCGCGATCGCCATCGATGACCTCCAATGGGCCGACAGCCTGAGCCTGAACACCCTTGCCCACCTCGCACGCCGCGCGGCGGGAGCGGGAACGCCTCCAGCGCTCTTTCTTGCCTGCAGGCTCGATGGTGAAGAGGACCTCGGCTTTACCCGCAACCTCGAGGAGCTCTTCAACATTCCCGAGTCCCTCGAACGAATCACCCTCGAGGGCCTGGAGCCCGCGGACCTGTCCACCTACATGGAGAGGCTGCTGGGCCATGCGGAGGCGCTTCCAGAGGCGCTGCAGGAGCCGCTGCAGAGGGACACGGGCGGCAATCCTTTCTATATCGAGGAATACCTCCGATTGCTCGGTGACCTCGGCGCCTTCGAGCGTAAGGGCTCCACCTGGACCCTCAAGGCAGATGTCTCCATCCCCATACCCGGCTCGCTCGAAGACGCCGCGCGAAGGCGCCTGGAAAACGTCGGTGGGCGGCGACGCACGGTCCTCGAGGTCGCCGCAGTGCTTTCCAGGCCCTTCAGCAGCGAAGAGCTGTGCGAACTGCTGGCGCTCATCGATGGCGACGAACCATCCCTCCGGGGAGAGCTGCGCGGAGCCCTCGATGGCGTTGTCCTTGACCAGCTCCTCAGGCGCGAGGGAAGCCTCTACTCCTTCGCCCACGCGGCGCTTGAACAGGCCGCCTATGCCGGCCTTGAAGAGAAGACCCGCCGGAGCCTGCATGGGCAGGCCGCCGCCTGGCTGCTGCAGGAGAGCGGCCCGGAAGAGGAGCCTCCGCTTGAAGAGCTCGCGCGACACCTCTTCTTCTCCGACCATCCCGAGCGTGCCAGGGAGAGCCTCGAGCGCGCGGGACGGCAGGCCCTTCGCCAGGGCGGCCTCCGCGAGGCCGCCACCTCCCTAGGCCGGGCCCTCCAGGTCAGCAAGGCGCCCGAAGATCTCTTTTCCTCCTGCCTGCTGCGCGAGGAGGTCTGGGGCAGGCTTGGCCGCAAAGAGGAGCAGCTCGAGGACATCGGGCGGCTGCGCGAGCTTGCCGATGAGCTTGACGATGAAGCCAGCCGGGGAGAGGTCACCCTGCGAGAGGCCCTCTATCTCGACTCCGTGGGTAAGAAGCGGGAGGCGCTTGCGAAGCTCGATGAGATGCTCGAAACGGGAGCCGCCGAGGGCTCTCTCCGGGTACGGCTTCTGAATCGCCGGGGGATGTTTCTCCTGTTCCTCTCGGAATTCACCGAGGCGGAGAGCTCGCTGCGCGCCGCCCTCCAGGTCGCCGGGGAGCTCGAAGACCTGGAGCTGCGGGCGGAATGTCTCCAGCTGCTGGGCTCCGGACACTACCTCCAGGGCATCTACGATGAGGCCCTCTCGGAGATGGAGGGCGCGCTGGCGATCAGGCGGGAGCTTGGAGACAGCCAGAGAGCGGGAGCCCTGGAGTCGAACATAGGACTCATACGCCTTGACCGCGGCGAGCTGGAGGTGGCCGAAGAACACTTCAAGGACTCGCTGAAGACCTTTCGCCGGATCGGCCTGCGCAGCGCCGAGGCCGGCAACCTCGTGAACCTGGGGCTGGTCTATACCGAGATGGGGCGGCTGGAGCGCGCCCTCGATTTCATCAGCGAGGCCCTGCAGATCCGCCGGGAGCTCGCCCAGCGCCAGGGCATCGGCACCGACCTCGGCAATCTCGGGGCGGTGTGGATGCGCATCGGGAAATACGAGAAGGCCATGCCGCTGCTGAAGCAGGCCATCGAGATCGCCGAGGAGGTCGAAAACCGCCCCTCCCTGGCCATCAACGAAAGCCGCCGGGCGACCATCCTCATCCATAAGGGAGAGGGCGAGGCGGCGGCCCGGGGACTCGAGCGAGCGAGGGCGGCGGCGGCGGATGGCGGCGGCAGCCGCCAGCGTCTCGAGATCCTCCTGGCAGGCGCCCGCCTCCAGCTCCACCAGGGGGCGCCGGCCAAGGCGCTCGGCGAGCTGGACCGGGCGCTCGAGGTGGCCTCCGAGGCGGGAGCCCGCAACTCGGTGATCGAGTGCCTGGGCCTGCGCGCCGAGGCGTTCATCGACAGCAACTCCCTGGAGGAGGCCGACAAGGTCTCCCTCGAGGCGGTCAGCCTACTCGAGGAATACCCCGGCTGGCTCGATTGCTCCCAGGAGATCTGGTTCACCCGCCACCGGGCGCTCACGGCCCTGCATTCAAGCGGACTGAAATCCGGCGACCCTGACGCCGCCCTCAGAAGGGCCTACATCCTCCTGCGGGAAAAGGCCGACGCCTTTGAGGATCCGGACCTGCGGAGCGCCTTCATCGAGAGCCTGCCCCGCCACCGGAAAATCGACCGCGCCCATGCAGAGCTCCGGACGAGAATGCGGGAAGAGGCCGGGGCCCGGGAGCGCTCCTTCTACGAGATCGCCAAGAGCCTGCACTCGATCGTCGATCTCGACCCGCTGCTGGACCACCTACTTGAGCTGGCGATCGAGACCACCCGGGCCGAAAAAGGTCTCATCCTCCTGCGTGACCGGGAGCAGTCCCTGACGATCAGGGCGGTCCGCGGAATGCAGCGGGAATCGGTAACCGACGCCACGGAGATCTGCCAGAGCGTAATCGAGGACGTGACCGTAGGCGGGGCGCCGGTGCTGGCCACCGATGCCAGCTCTGACGAGCGCTTCCGGCAGCGCGAGAGCGTCATCTCCTTTAAGATCCAGACCCTGATGTGCGTCCCCCTCAGCGTTCGCAACGAGATCCTCGGGGCCGTCTACGTCGATGGCCGGGGCACCGACAGCTTCTCCACCGAAGATCTCGACTTCCTGGTCTCCTTTGCCCAGCTGGCGGCCATCGCCATCGATAACGCCAACCTGATGAAGAGCCTCAAGCAGGAGAATCTCTACCTGCGCAAGGAGGTTGAGACCCGCTACCAGTTCCAGAACCTGGTCTGCAACTCCGAGGCGATGCAGCAGCTCGCCCATCTGCTGGAGAAGGTCTCCCGCTCCGATGTCAGCATCCTGGTTACGGGGGAGACCGGAACCGGCAAGAGCATGGTCGCCCGGGCGGTCCATTACGCCAGCCAGCGCAGCTCGAAACCTTTCGTCACAG
>CAUZHA010000034.1:0-36452 GCA_963579555.1 Planctomycetes bacterium UBA1146 | reverse complement strand
GCGCTATCTCTTCGAGCTAGGACAGCTTAAGCGAGTCAGGCGCTCTGGCTGGTGGGTCGCAGGTGTTGATCAGCCCGAGAGCGTCGCCGACCACAGCTTTCGCTGCGCGGCCATCGCCTATGTGCTAGCGGAGCTCGAGGGCGCGAACCCCGAGAGAGCGGCGGCCATCGCCCTCTTCCACGATACCGGCGAGACCAGGGTCAATGACCAGCATCGCGTGGGGAAGACCTATGTCGACTGGGACGGGGCGGAGGAGAAGGTTGTCGAAGACCAGCTTCAGCGCCTCCCGGAGGTGCTCGGAGACAAGCTCCGGGCGCTCTACTCAGAAGGCGCGGCTAAAAACTCCCTCGAGGCCCGGATCGCCAAGGACGCCGACCGGCTCGAGTGCCTCATCCAGGCCCGTGAATACGAAGACCGCGGCCATCACGCGACCCGGGAATGGATCACCAACGCCCTCGAAGCCCTCGAAACCGAATCGGCGAAGAAGATCGCCGAGGAATGCTCGTCGGCAAACCCGGTTGACTGGCACATCAGGGACTGAGCCCTAGGCCTACCTACTGCACGCAGGTGTCGGGACAGCCGGGGATCAACCGGCAGCCGGCGCCGCCCGCGGGCTCGTCGCCCTGCTGGAACAGGTAGACCAGGAGGGCGATGGCGTCGGCCAGGTCCACCCCCGTGTCGCCATTGTGATCGAGCAGCGCGACATTTCCAGAGTCCCGGGATGAGCCGTCATCACAAGGCAGGATGGCGGGCACTCCAGCGAAGAGATGTCCAAGGAGAGCGACCGCGTCCGAGATGTCGAGCTGGCCATCCTGGTTCGCATCCCCCGGCCTCTGCAGTCCACCGGCCCCCGGCGGCAGCTCGAAGGCATGAAAGCCCGGTGATCCAAGAAGTTCGGGGCTGGCGGCCCAGCTCTCGGAATCGTTCCAGGCCGAGCGCTCAGCAAGAGCATCTGTGATCACCAGGGACCGGCCCTCTCCATCGGTTCCCGGCTGCCAGGCGTCACTGTACTCAAAGTCCAGAATGTTCTCGCCAAGGGTTCCCTCCAGGCGCAGCGGCTCGGCATCGTTAGCCAGCCGGCCATCGTATTCGCCCGCGACCAGGATCCGGGCCACATCGTAGCGGCTGGCAAATGCCTGCAGATTACGGACGAGCACCACCACCTCACCGGGCCCCAGACGCTCAACCGCTCCGGTAGAGAAGTCAAAGCGCACTCCCCCCTCGATGCTCATCCCTGCAAGCTCCACGGTCCCGGAGCCCGTGTTCGCAAGCTCGAGGAACTCAAAGTCCCCCTCGCTCCAGGGGCTTCCCTCCAGTGGAGGAGCCGGATGATACATGAGCTCGGTGATTCTCAGGGGCGTATCGATATAAAAGTGGACCTCCTCCAGCGCGCTCCATTGCCCATTGGAGAGCGTCCTGGCACGAATAACCGCCGGCTCGTTAAGAACGATGCCGCTGTCATCGACAGCCGCCGCGGTCACCTCCGGAAGAATGAGGAAGTCCGAGGAACCATCGGTCGTATTCATGCCGTGGATCGCGAGAACGTTACGCCCAGCGCGCAGCAGGCCAACCGATTCACTGATGTCAAAATTCTCGAATACCACCGCCCGGCTGTCAGAGTTGGAGCCGAGAGAACGGGAGTTCCATTGCGGGTCGGGACGATCGTTGCCGGCCGCGACTCGCTCGCCGTTCAGGTAGGCGATGAAGCCATCGTCGTACTTCATCCTCAGCGTCAGGATCCCCAGCTCTTGCGGGTTCTCCACGTTGAAATCGATCCGCAGATAGCAGGTCGGGTTTATCTGGTGGGCAAGCTCAAGAATGTCCGTGTTGATCAGCTCCTCGAAGCCCGTGTTCCTCTCGAAACCGACACCCGTATTGCCGCTGATCCATGCGGAATCGTCGAAGTCAGGGGCGATCCAGTCAAGACCCAGGGAATCGTCCGTTGGAACAATGACCCTCACAGGCGCCTGCGAGGGAAGGAGCATCTCGGAATTGATCTCGCCCCCGACAACCGCCCGGGGAGATGTCTCGCCGCCGGGGAGCCTGGGATCGTCGTCATCAACAGTATAGTAGATGGATCCCTGGCTGGTCCGCATGGTCAGGACAAAGCCCGGCTCGATGAAGCCCCCCCGGCGGTTCAATACCGGCGCAGGAACGGTCGGATAGAGCCTCGCGCCGCGAAACTGGTTCAGCACCGCCTCCGAGCGCCGCGGCAGGTAGTTGTTCAGGATGTTGTCGCGTTCCCTCGCCCAATGCTCATCCCGGGTATAGGGATTCCCCGAGTGCTGGTCTCCCCAGCGGGCGGACTCCGCCACCACCGCCCTGTCTACCGTATTCGCCAGCCTCATGAAGCGTTCAGCCGGCCTGTTCCTCTCGGGATGCTCGGGATCCCACCGCTGGTTGTCGGGATCAACATAGAGCGCGCCCCCGCTGGAAAAATAGTTGTGCAGCCGGTCTCCGAAGCGAACCTGAAACTCGGCGTTGGAGCGGAGGCGGCCGTACACCTCGGCCACGCCGTTGTTCACATTGACCCTGTTGGTTGAGAGATCGGACCGGAGACCCATCGACCACTCGGAGTCCCACATATAGTATTTGAAGCCCGAGGGCTGGGCAGGATTGAAGCCAACCCAGTAATTCTTATGCGGCCAGTCAGTATTACCAACGTAGAGATTGGTGATCATGTAGTCGATGATGTTGTCGACATCGACATATTGGGGCAGGTTCGGATTCTCGGAGCCATCAGGGTTCCGGCCCTGGATGCGTTGATAGGCGGCGCCATCCCCCAGGCCCTGGCGGGCCAGGCTGAGCATGGCGTTCCAGGCCTGGGTGTTGCCGTTGGTCGTGGACCCGTTGGAGTAGGCATCCCAGTCCTCCTTCTCTCCCCCGAAATAGGTGGCGGAAAAGGCGTGGTCAGGCCTCTCAACGGCATTGTAGAGGCCCCAGTAGGCCCCGTTGATATAGACGTGCAGAAAGCGCTCGTGAGATGCGACATTGCCCATGGCGAGTACGGTCTCCCTGCCAAAGGAGTCGCGAAGGTAGAGAGGATCATCGCCGGCGCCGCTCCATTGCCAGCCATCATTGGAGTTGGCCCTCAGCACGATGGTGTCAAATCGATCAGGAGCTTCATCTCCAAAGAGAGGGTAGCGAAGCTTTGACTCCCCATACCGCTCCCTGAAGAGAAAACGCAGCGAGTGCTTCTTCGTCAGGCCATGGCTGCGAAAGGCTCCGCCCTGGATCCGGATGCCGCAGTTCACCTGAAAGCCCTCTTCGCCATCGGGATCGATCAACTCGATGGAGCTGCGGCGTTCCCAGCTGCTTCCCCGCGAGCCGGAGTTTGTATAGATCCCCCCCGAGCCGAACATCTCATCGATGTCCATAACCACCGAGAGTGTCGGAATAGCGAGCAGGTCATCATGGATCGTCTCGGCGTACCTGCCGCCAAAACGATCACGCCCTCCCTGCCCAATGACGTCAGGATCCATGCCGTAATCGGCCGAGGTCCCGCCCCAGTTGCGAGGGAAGCCGCGGGCGATCGTCGCCGCCGAATCCTGCACGACGATATCATCCGGGAAAATGTAGGTGTGGGTGTCGATATTGGTCGGAGCCAGGCCGTCAAGCAGAGCCAGCGCCCGCAGGGTGGTCGTCCCCTGGATCAGCAGGGGGCCATCGTAGACGCTGCCGGCATTCGGCCCCGGCTCGCTACCATCGAGGGTGTAGCGAATGACCGCGCCCTCGGTTTCGCTGCGGATCTCAACCTCGAATGGCTCGAAATAGAAGCCACGGTCAACGGTGAAGCTCGTATCGGCGACAAAGCCCGCGAAACCATCGGCCTCGTTCGCCTCCCCGGGCGTCGGGGACTGGAAATAACGGGGAGCAAGATCAAGGATGCCCTCGCCTGCCAGCTCGGCGCTGATGAGAAAGTCTTCATCGCCGGGGGTTATATTGAGCCCATGAATCGCGAGAACGTTCTCTCCGGCGCGCAGGAGCTCGCGGCTGGCGGTGATGACGATGTCCTCGAAAACAATAGCGCTCGAGTCCGCCCGATCCTCTACGGCCGTGGCGTTCCAGGCGGCGACCTGTGGCGCGTTCCTGCTGGCCACCTCGACTCCGTTCAGGTAGGCGATGAAGCCATCATCGTACCTCATCCGCAACTTCAGCAGGTCGAGGACCGGCTCCTGCTCCAGGCTGAAAGGAATCCTCAGCCAGGCAGAAGAGTTGACTCCGTACATCTCCCCCTCCAGGTCGGTTTCGATAAGCCCCTCGTAGCCGATCACCTGGACCTCAAAGACCTCGACCTCGGAAAGAGAAAGAACATCCGCCTCATCCGCATTACCCGCCCCTCCGGTGCCGGAGAGATCCGGGTCCGGGGTTCGCACGACCCGGACAACCCTGCCAGCCACCGGCCCCCCCACGAGCTCAACCAGGTCGACCTCCAGCCTGTCGGGTCCACCTGCTCCCCCGCCCCCGAGAACGTTTTCCTCGTTGAGCAGGTCTGATTCGAAGAGCACGTCTCCATCGGGCGCATCGAGCACGAAGACCGTGATGTCACGGAGACGTGAGGTGCAGCAGCCGCTGCGGTTGTAAAGGACAATCGATCCCAGCAGAGCTTCGCGACCGAGATCGAGCTCCCAGGTAGATGGCAGGTTCAGGCCGGCCGCGGTATGGGTGAAATTGCCGAGGCTCCCGTCGATGCCCAGGCTGGCCGGGAACTGTCCGTTTCCGTAATCCGAAGACTGAACAGCCTCTCCCTCCGGAGCGATGTTCACAATCGGGGCGCCGACCGCGACACCCGCACCCGTCTCGAACCCGACCGCGGAGGCCGCCTCGCCCCAGGCCCTGTCATCGAAGCCCGGAAGCATCCAGAGCGCTTCGGCTCCGGCGCCTCGTGGCACGTGAACCAGGGCCGGGCTCGCATTGGTGACCATTCGAAAGGAGGTCACCGATTGTCCCAGGCCATATGAATAATCGGTGTGTTGCTCCGGGTAGGTCGGCGCGTACTGGAATACGATCTCCCCTGCGGGAGAAACCAGGGCCAGGAATTCGCCATCGGAATCGAGCTGGAAGTTGGTGTGCAAGGGCCTGTCCGGTTCGGAGCGATCCTTTCCGGAAGCGAAGACGACCAGGAACTCGCCGCCGGCGATGATGACGGGCGGGAACCTCCAGCGACGCAGGTTGACGGCTGAATCCGTAAGCTGCCAGCCATCGAGGTCGATGGGCTCGAAACCACCATTGTGCAGCTCGAGCCAGTCTGAGCTGTCTCCATCTTCATCTCTCAGGCCATCGTCGTTGCTGGCCATGAACTCCGTGATGAGCAGCTCCTGGGCGACGCCATAACTCCCCGACAAGGCCAGGAGAAGAAAGGCCGGCAGCAGAAATATCTTTGTACGCTCTCTCATTCGTCTTGTTCTCACACCTGCCTGCGAAGCTCCAGCCCAGGGGCTTATCTCGTCCCTGAATCGAGCGTAAGGCCTCATCATCGAATCCGGAAGGATTAAAGTTACGGGAAAAATAATCTTCGTCTTGCTAACATCAGCTCTCAAGCGCATAGAAAATAAGGACGCCCCACCCGTGACCTACTCCAACCAGTTCACCTACGCATTCATCTTCGTCTGCTGCCTTTCAGCGCTGCCGGCATCCGCCCCCGCCCAGGAAACGACGGGAGATGCGGCGAAGCGACTGCTGGAGGCCCTGGGGCCTGACCACGCCCGGAAAATGGCTGACGGGCTCAACCTCTTCAAGACGGGTGTGCGCGAAGTGCTGGTAAAAAACTGTCTTCCATGCCACGGAGGAGAACGCACACGCTCAAAATACGACCTCTCAACCCGGGCAGGTCTCATCAAGGGCGGCTCCGAAGGAAATGCTGTGGTCATCGGCCAGCACGCCGAGAGCCCCCTCCACAAGATGATCTCTCACCAGGCTAAACCGCATATGCCCCACAAGCGGAAGAAGCTGGCGGAGGAAAAAATCGAGATGATCGCCCGCTGGATCGACCTCGGCGCGGCCTACGATCGCCCGCTGAAGGCGGAAAAAGAAAACGAAGAGACCGGACTGAACATTACGAACGAACATCGGAACTGGTGGGCTTTCCAGCCGCTGAAAACAGCGGCTCCAGGGGCGGTCAAGAACACCGCGTGGGCCAACGGCGAGATCGATCGCTTCCTGCTCAGCCGCCTCGAGAAAGAGGGCCTCGCCCCCAATCCCGAGGCCTCGCCGCGGACCCGGGTGCGGCGCGCCTATTTCGGCCTCATCGGCCTGCCTCCTCCCCCCGAGGCGGTCGATGCTTTCGCCGCCAATCCGACACCGAAAGCCTGGGGCGCGCTCATTGATGAGCTCCTCGCGAGCCCGCACTATGGCGAACGCTGGGGTCGGCACTGGCTCGACCTGGCGCGATTCGCGGAGAGCCACGGCTTTGAGCAGGACTACGATCGACACCACGCCTATCACTACCGCGATTTCGTCATCAAGGCCCTCAACAGCGACATGCCCTACAACCAATTCGTAGCCTGGCAACTGGCCGGAGACGAGCTGGCGCCGGAAGATTCCCTGGCCATGATGGCGACCGGCTTCCTCGGGGCCGGTGTCTTTCCGACCCAGCTCACAGAGAAAGAATTCGAGAGCTCGCGCTACGACGAGCTCGATGACATGGTCAACACCATGGGGACGGCTATGCTCGGACTGACGATCGGCTGCGCCAGGTGTCACGACCACAAATTTGACCCGATCCCAACGCGCGACTATTACCGTCTGCTCTCGACCTTCGGCACCACGATCCGCAGCGAGATCGATCTGCCGATCGACACCGACGAACACCGCAAGGCCCTCTCCTCCTGGAAGGCCGCGAAAGAAAAAACCCTCGCGGCTCGTGATGCCTACGCCAGGGGGACGCTGGGAAAAAGCTTCGCGGCCTGGCTCAGCAAAGGCTCCGCGGAGGCTCCCCCGAAGGCTCCATGGGAAGTCCTCGACCTCTCTAAAATCGAATCGAAGCACGGCTCTACCCTGCAGAAGCTTGCGGACGGCTCCATCCTGGCCACCGGCAAGAATCCAAGCCCGGAAGATCTCTACGTGCTGGGCGGAGCCTCTACCTCCGGGGAAATCAGCGCGCTTCGGATCGAGGCTCTCACCCACTCCTCGATGCCGAAAAACGGGCCCGGGCGGGCCAGCAACGGAAACTTCGGCCTCACTGATCTGAAGGTCGCCGTCCGGCCGCTCAAGGAGCCGAACGCGAAGCTCACTCCAGTCAAGCTCTCCACCGCGCGCGCTACCCACCAGCAGAATACGGGCAACCTGTCCGTCAAGGCGGCGCTCGACAATGACAGAAACAAGACCGGCTGGGCGGTTGACCACGGAGGTATCGGGCACGACCAGGCAGCCGTTTTCGGCTTTGAAAAACCGATAGGCTTCGATGGCGGCACCTATATCGAGGTCTCGATCCAATGCGGCGCCAACACCCAGCACAACATCGGACGTCCGCGCCTCTCGGTCTCCAGCGTCGACGCCCCGGTGGCGGTCGGTGGCGGCCTCCCCCAGGCGCTCTCCAGTGGATTTGCCCGGCTCAAAGCCGGCAAGCCGGAGGAGCTTCCCGCCGCCGAACGGGCGGCGCTCTTCAAATGGTTCTCCGGCAAAGACAAGCGCTGGCAGGAGCTCAACAGGGCTGTCGAAAAACAGAATGGGAGCCCGCCCAGCGGCGGGAAGACCGTCAAGGTCCAGGTCACCAGCGAGGGCTTCCGCCCAACGAAACACCACGCAGATGGACGCGGCTTTCCACATTTCTACAAGGAGACCTACTTCCTGGGGCGCGGCGATCCGGCCCAGAAGCAAGGCGTCGCCAGCCAGGGCTTCCTGACGGTGCTCATGAAAAAAGGCAAGACCGAGAAGAACTGGCAGGTGGAGCCTCCAAAAGGGTGGCGAACTTCCTACCGCAGAAGATCGCTCTCAAACTGGATCACCGATCCCGATAACGGAGCGGGAACGCTGCTCGCGAGGGTCATCGTAAACCGGCTCTGGCAGCATCACCTCGGCCAGGGACTGGTATCGACGCCGAACGACTTCGGCGTCCAGGGCGAAAAGCCGACCCACCCTGAGCTGCTGGACTGGCTGGCGAGAGAACTGATCCGCGGAGGCTGGCGCCTCAAGCCTCTCCATAAGCTCATCCTTCTCAGCAGTGCCTACAGACAGAGCAGCGCCTACGACAGGGACCGGGCCGGGAAAGACCCCGGCAACAGCCTTCTCTGGCGCAGAACCCCGGCCAGGCTCGAGGCGGAGATCATCCGGGACAGTGTGCTCGAGGTAAGCGGGCTCCTGGACAAGACCATGTTTGGAAAGGGAACTCTGAACGAGGCGATGACCAGGCGAAGCATCTACTTCATGATCAAGCGCAGCAAGGTCATTCCCAGCATGCAGCTTTTTGACTCCCCCGAGCCGCTGGTAAGCCAGGGAAGCCGACCGAACACCATCGTCGCGCCCCAGGCGCTGCTATTCATGAACAGTCCGCACATACGCAGGAATGCGCTGAAGTTCGTGGAAAAACTCCAGGACGACGGACCGGCCGGCGGTGTCACCCTTGGCTACCGGGCAGCCCTCGGCCGAAATCCAACGGACACCGAGCGTGCCGCCGCGGCCGGCTTTGTTGCCCAGCAGGAGTCCTCCTACGCCAAGGCGGGGCGCGACGACAAGGAAGCGCGCCGGCTGGCCCTGGCCGATTTCTGCCAGGTCCTCTTCGGTCTGAACGAATTCATCTACATAGATTGAGAACCGAACCATGCAAGAAGTCTGGAAATACCGGGAAACCCTGAACCGAAGAAACCTGTTGCGGCGCTGCGGCATGGGCCTCGGCAGCCTCGGCCTGATAAGCCTTCTGCGGGACGAAGGTCTGCTGGGGGCCGCGGCCGAAGGCGGCTTCAATCCCCTTGCCGCCCGCTCTCCCCACTTCAAGCCCGCCGCCAAATCGGTCATCTGGCTCTTCATCAACGGCGGCCCGAGCCAGGTCGACACCTGGGACTACAAGCCGGCCCTGGAGAAATGGGATGGGAAGCCTCTGAAGGGCTTCGACAAGTTCACCGGGTTCTTCAGCGGCTCCGTCGGGGGCCTCATGAAGAGCCCCTTTCAGTTCAAGCCGCAGGGCGAATGCGGCAAGCCCGTCTCCTCGATCTTTCCCAACCTCGCAAGGCACGTCGACAAGATGGCCTTCGTTCATTCCGGGTATACCGAGTCGAACAACCACAGCCCCGCCCTTTTCATGATGAACTGCGGCCTGCCGCGTATGGGCTACCCCTGTGTCGGTTCCTGGGTAACCTACGGCCTCGGCAGCGAGAGCGACAGCCTCCCGGCCTTCGTCGTGATGAGCGACCCCAAGGGCCGGGGACTGCCCAAGGGTCATGCGGCAAACTGGGGGGCCGGCTTCCTGCCGAGCGTCTTCCAGGGCACCCACCTGCGTCCCAAGGGAGAGCCGATCGACAACCTCAAGAGGCCCACAGTGATGACGCCTGAGCAGCAGCGCCGGCAGCTTGATCTGCTCTCCAGGCTGAACCAGGAACATCTGGATAAGAACCCGTACGAGGAGGAGCTCGCCGCTCGAATCGAGAGCTTCGAGCTGGCCTACCGCATGCAGAGCGCCGCTCCCGAGGCGCTCAACGTCCAGTCCGAGCCTGAACACATCAGGAAGCTCTATGGACTCGACAACGGCAAATGCAAGCACTTCGCGGCGCAATGTCTCACGGCAAGGCGCATGGTCGAGCGCGGGGTCCGCTATGTCCAGATCTACTCAGGCGGCATGGAGAACCAGCGCTCCTGGGATGGCCACAATGACATCAAGGGCAACCACACTGGATTCGCGCAAGAGACCGACCAGCCGATCGCCGCGCTTCTCACCGACCTCGAGCAGAAGGGGCTACTGGATGAAACCCTGGTCGTCTGGGGCGGCGAGTTTGGACGTCTTCCCGTTGCCCAGAAAGGCGGCAAGCCCGGCCGGGACCACAACCCGCACGCCTTCACCACCTGGCTCGCCGGTGGCGGCGCCAGGGGCGGCGTCAGCTACGGAGAGACCGATGAGCTCGGACACAAGGCCGCAATCGACAAGGTCCACGTCAACGACCTCCACGCCACGATCCTCCACCTGCTGGGAATGGACCACGAAAAAATGACCTACCGCTACAACGGTCGGGACTTCCGGCTTACGGACGTCGCCGGGAAGGTCATCAAGGAGATCGTAGCCTGAGAGATGAGACCGCCGGCCTCTACCAGCTCAGCTGACCGGGAAGGTACTCCGCCACCAGCTCCTCGTAGAACGGACGCAGCTCATCAACCGGAGGAGGATTTTCATCCTTGGAGTAGAGGTCGTAGGGATTGAACGTTCGCACCCACTGGAACATTTCCCGATCGCGATCATCCATGAGGTGGTCGTAGGCCCCCTCACGATGGCCGGCGTAAAAGGAATGGTAGCGGATCGGATAGAGCGCCTCGGCCGGCAGGAAATCCTTCACCACCTGGTAGAGGTATTCGTCGTGGCCCCAGGAAAGATGAACCCGGTCCAGGCCACAGGCTTCCTCATAGATACCGGTCCTCGTCTGGTACCGTTCATCGTGAGAGTCGGGGTTCAGCTCGAAGAACTCCGGGAAAACGACCCGGCTGGAAAACCGGCAGCCAACCGGAAACGTGTCTCCCACCACGGCCCATTGAGGCTCTCCAAAGATACAGAGCAACTTACCGAGATCGTGGACCAGCCCGGTAAGAATGAGCCAGCGCGGATGCCCATCCTTGCGGATCGCCTCGGCGGTCTGCAGCAGGTGCTCGAGCTGAGACAGCTCGGTGTCGGGATCACTGTCATCCACCAGGGTATCGAGCAGCTCGATGGCTTCCCAGACCCCCAGGCTCTTGTGGTCGAGCTTCAGATACCGCTCCTTCTTTGCCTCGACAAACTCCAGGGTCTGGTGGGCGTGATTGAGCTTATAGAACTCTTTCACTCCGGCACGAGCCTCGGACCGATAGTCGCGAAAGGCCTCGCCGGAGCGCTTGCGCCGGCCCGAATCCGTGGACTCGTCCTCGGGATACCTGCTGGCCACGAACTCATCCCAGTCATCAAGCCTTTCGAGCGGCTCGCCATCCTGCCCTGACCCTTCGATTCCCGACATGAACTCTCTCCACGAAACAAGGCGCTCCAAGCTCGACTCATTCTGGCAGAGCCAGCCGGAGGAATCGAGACCATTCCCCCGGCTGATTTCAGCTGCGGGATGTGGTTAGATGCTGTTCGGGTCGCCTCCCAGGCGACGATTCACGCAACCAACATCACCGGGGTTAACCAGATGAAATCCAGCCATTGCCTCTGCGTCCTCCTGCTCTGCCTGGCCGCCTCGCTCCAGGCCGAGGAAGAAGCAAAAACCCCGACCGACCGGAAGCCCGTCGCCAGCGAGCTCAAAAAGGCGCGTGGAAACTTCGGCGGCTTCGGACGATACGAGTTCCAGCTCGATGGCCACCGATGCATTATCGTCAAACCCGAGACCGCCGCCCGAGGCAGGCCCTGGATCTGGCGGGCTCGCTTTTTCGGCCATCAGCCGCAGGCGGACATCGCCTTGCTGAAGAAGGGCTTTCACATCGCCTATATCGAGGTCGGCGGATTGTTCGGCAACCCGGCCGCCGTCGAGCGCTGGAATCTCTTCTACGGCTACCTGACCCGGGAGCACGGCCTCTCCAGTAAGGTCGCCCTCGAGGGCATGAGCCGCGGCGGCCTCATCATCTACAATTGGGCGAGGGCCAATCCGGAAAAGGTTTCCTGCATATATGGAGATGCTCCGGTCTGCGATTTCAGGAGCTGGCCTGGCGACCTCTACCGCCGGCGAGAGAACAGGGAAAAGCCCCGGGGAGCCTGGGCCGCCTGCCTCAAGGCCTACGGATTGAGTGAAGAGCAGTCGAAAACCTATAAGGGCAACCCGGTTGATAATCTCGAGCCCCTGGCGAAGGCGGGCATCCCCCTGCTGCATGTCTGCGGCGGGGCGGACAAGGTGGTGCCTGTCGCGGAAAACACAGCGGTACTGGAAAAACGCTACAAGGCGCTCGGAGGCTCCATCAAGGTCATCCTCAAGAAGGGCCTCGGCCACCACCCGCATAGCCTGAAAGACCCGGAGCCCATCGTAAGCTTCGTGCTGAAACACAGCGCGGCCGGAAAATAAGAGGACCTCGGCATGAAGTCTCCCCGAATATCCCGCAGACTCTTTCTCTGGGTCCTGCTGGTTCTATGCCTCTCGGCTGACCGGGCCGAGGCGCAGAAGAGCCGGAGGCCTCTCGATAACAACCTCCGCTGCGTCGACCTCTCAGACCTGAAGAAGGCGCTGCCTCTAACGGTCCTCAGCTCAAAGCAGATCCTGGAGGCGGACGAGGCCTGGGAAAAAAGCACCTGGAGTCCCGGACAGAATCGAAGCTCCCTTGGCTACCCCTCCCTTGTGCGCAATGACCACGGCAGGAAGGCCGATGGAAAATACTACCTGTATTTCGCGCACCACGACCCGACCTCGGGCATCGGCTGCGCTGTCGCCGACCGGATCGGCGGCCCCTACACGAAGATCAAGGCGTTCGATCCTGCTCGCGAACACAGCATGGTCCTCGTCAATCCACACTATCCCGGCAAGAAAGACGATCCTTCTCACTTTTCGAGTCCCTGCGTCACCTGGTGCGAGGAAGAAAAACTCTGGTTCCTCTACTTCCACTACTACAACCACTACCATGGAGCCTGGAAAGGCGATCCGCGCTCACCCGGCCAGGGAAACCAGATGACGGCGCTCGCGGTCTCCGAAGACCTCGCATCGCATCGGTGGAGGATCGTCAGGGATGAAGCCCTGGGCAAGGTCAGTGTCCACGACATCCTGCCTGTCCTGCCAACGACGAAGGTCCCCTGGATGGAAAGCGCGTCCTCCTACCACGCAATCCAGAGGCTGCCGGACGGGCAATGGCTGGCCTTTCTGAGAGGCACTCCGGTCAAGGGACTGCCAACCCTCGGCTTCGCCACCAGCGAAAACGGCCGGGTGTGGCGGTGGGGAAAGAACAATCCCATCCTTCACCCCGACGATGGCGGCAAGGGACACCGCGGCATCTATCGTCCAGGATTTGTCGCCTACCTCGGCAAGCTGCGCTCCGGTAAGCGAAAGTACCTGCTGGTATGGACGGAAAGCCCCGCGGCGGGCGATGTTCCGCAGCCGCGCTACGGTTACACTACCGACTTCATCAAGGTGGTGCGGGACCCAAGGGGCCACGCCAAATGGCCCGCCGGCGATGGCCTGATCAGCGCCTGGCGCGAAGGCGGTCGGCTTTACCTTTTCGCCGGGAAAAATCTGCACATCATGAAGCTCCCGGTCTCAAGGTAGACAGGCATCGATGGCCATCACCGCGAAAGCCGTGCCGGCGTTAGAGATGAAATGTTTTGTGTCCCTGGTCGGAGAGCGGGTAAACCACCGGCCGCTCTCGCGCTGGTTTGCCTTCAGCCAGGCGATGGCCCTCTTAAGGCGGCCATCCCGGGCTGGCACGCCACCCTGGCGAAGAACGTAGGTGACAAACCCTGTACCATATCCATCGCTCTTCTCGAGCTCCTGCCTGGTGTCATCCTTACGCTTATGGCCGTCCCAGCCCTCGAGGAGACTCGCCATGGCCCAGCCGCCATCGGGCCGCTGAAGGGCAAAGAGCGCCGAGGTCACCGAAGCCTGGTCCCTCTTCTCCATGAGTCCACCAAGACGTGTCGAGGCCCACAAAAGCATCGCCCGATGATGGAGCGATGGCGGAGGGTTCGTCAGCAGATAGCGCCGAATCCCCTCGACCCCAGCCTTCGCTTCATCGCTCGAGGCGTAGCCGCCGGGCGCCATTCCAGCCCCGAGCGCGGCGAGGGTTACGCCATAGTGCGCATCGGACTCCATGGGCGGCCACCCGCATTCGAGCCAGTCCCAGCCGCCATCCTTGCGCTGGAGCCCCCACATGCGCTTGAAGGCCTTCCGCGTAACCGGGTTCAGCTTACCTGTCGTCAGTCGGTCATTGGCAGCCAGCAGGGAGGCGGTCACAACGACCTCGGCATCCCACCGAGGCCCCTCGCTTTCCCAGCGCTCCTCGACCATCGACTCGAAAAACTTTCTCACCTCCTGCGAAGGAGGCGAGATCGCTTTCAGAGAGGGACGCGCCAGCAGATAGGCGAAGTTCGTGTGGCAGGTGCCGCACTTGCGTTGCTTCTGCCAATGCAGGGCTGCGGTATCGAGGTAGCGGGCAGCGAGCGACGCGGAGAACTCACTTCGAACAGGCTCTTCAGGAGAAAACTCCGGGGGCTTCTCGACATTGTCGAGCGTGATCCGCGCCACCTCCTCAGCCGACACCTCCAACGAGAAAACCGCCAGCAGCACAGCCAGTAAGCTTCTGAATCGAATCATCTTTCCTCCCTCAAAGGGACCGGGCCTCAGCCACGGACCATTCTGCCTCCAATGACAAGCCCTAGCTGCCGGCCTTCGCGGGCAAACGCCCGGCCGCACGCTTCGCCTTCCCCTTGAGGGCTCCCTTGAGGAGCGCCTTGTAAACAGACCTGGCAAGAATTCCCGCGCCTTTGACATTCGGATGGACACCATCGGGGAAGTGCTCTCTGGCGCCGCTGAGCGCCTTGTAGAGATCGATAACGGGCAGCTTCTTCTTCTTCGCCACGCCTTCCAGTAGAGGAATGACCTCCCCCTTGACGACCTTCTCGGTAATTCCCCACCGGTCCCTGTAAACAGGTACCGGCTTGCACAGCCAGACCTTTGGCCGGGAGGGAAGCGCCTCAAAATGATCCACCAGCGCGGCCAGGTCGATCGCGTATTGTGCCTTGTGCTTCCAATTCTGCGGCTTGGAATCGTTGGTTCCCAGCTTGATGATCACGATATGAGGCTTGAACTCGGTAGCCGCCTTGAAAGCGCCGGTTCTCCAATAGGGAAGATCGCCCTTCTTGAGCAGGGTGGCTCCGCTGACGCCAAAGTTTCTGCTTTCGTACCCGGCCCCCAGCAGGCCGCCAAGCACCTTTGGATAGTTGTTCTTCCCGCGATTGGCCACACCAGCTCCATAGGTGATGCTGTCTCCCACACAGGCAACCCGAACTACCTCCTCGGCGCGAACTGTTGGCGCATGCAGGCAGATGACAACCGCCGCCAGGATTGAATATTTTCTCATGTCGCGACTCCTTATATTCCGCTGGTTGGACGTCTACATTCTAACAGCAGACGGTCCCGTGAATGGAAAGAAACAGGCGCTCAGGCGGACGGAACACTCTCGGTGGTCACCGCGGCGGCAAGCTCCTCGACCCGGCCCCGGTCAAGCCGGCCCATGAGGACCTGGGCAAGGTTGTCCGCCGCTGCGCCCATTCCGTAAGCAATGGCCGACAGGGGCGCGCGCCCCTCATCCAGGGCGAGGGCAATCCCTCCGGCCATGCAATCACCGCAGCCAATAGAGTTGACCGCCGCGACCCGCGGCGGCAGCAGCCTGAAGCCCTCCCCTGCGGCGGTCGCCAGCACAGGCCCATCACCCTGTGTAACGACAACCCATTCCGCCCCGAGCTCGTTCAGCTCCCTCATCCCGGCCAGCACAGCCCTCTCATCGGTAAGCTTCCTCCCCAGGGTCCATTCAAGCTCCTGCCGGTTGGGTTTCACAAGGAAGGCGCCGACAGCAACAGCCTCGAGAAGTTCCGGTCCCCGGATATCAAGTACCGCCCGGGCCCTGGTATTCTCCAGGATTCCTGCATAGATTTCGGTCGGTACGCCTGGCGGAATGGAGCCCATAACCAATGCCAGGCCAGGCGCACCCGCCTCCTCCCGGCAGGCCCGGCGGAAAGACTCCAGCTCCGAAGCAGTAAGGGCCCCCGCGTTCTCAACCAGCTCCGTTACGGAACCGGTGGCCGAGTCGATGATCGTAGTGCAGACCCGGGTGGGCGAGGCGCACTCAACCCAGGAGGTCTCAATGTCCCACCCCTCGAATTCGCATTTGATGTCAGACCCGCGCGCACCGCCAAGCAACGAGACGACCCTCCCCTCTCCACCGAGGTGGGCAAGGGCAATCGCGGCGTTGAGAACCTTGCCCGAAGCGCACCAGTAGACCTCCGAAGCTCGGTTGACCTCCCCCGGGGACAGGCCATCGGCAACCAGGATGTGCTGCCATGCGGGAGAGAGTCCACAGGTGAGTATCAAGTGCCCTCCTCTGCTATATTGCCAGGACTCGCCGCGGCCGGCGCGGCTGCCTGCTCAGAGCTTGACCAGGATCCGGCCATCATCCTCGATCCTGACCTCATAGGTTCCCACCCTGGCCCCGGGATTGTCCTGGCAAACACCGCTCTCGAGATCAAACTGCCACTGGTGAAGAGGACAGGTCACGGTCTTCCCCTGGAGCTGGCCTCGAACCAATGGACCGCTGCGGTGGGGACAAAGTCCATCGATGACGAAGACCTCTCCATCTGCCTCAAAGACGGCAAGGCTCCTGTCCGCGACATTGACCTCAAGACGCTCAGCCTCGCCAAGCTCCTCGCGGGTACCTACCTCGATCCACTCGTCCTCCGTGCTCGCGGGCGGCCCCTCTGCCGCCGTGGAGTCGCCCCCCTCGCCAGGCGCCTCAAAGCCGGGAAGCTTCATGTCGAGAATCACGTCAAGCGCATCGACTACCTTCGTGAGTCCGGCACAGGGATATGCGCAGAGCACGGCATCGATGATCTCATCAGGCGAGGCGCCCTCAGCCAGCGCCCGGCGAACATATTGCTGCAGGCCACGGGGCGAGAGATTGATGACCTTCGTGACGATTGAGATCAGAAAGCGCGTCCTGGGCTCGAGATGCTGGCCCGACTCCTTGAAGAACCTGAGCAGGTGGCTGACCGCCTGAGGACGAACCTGCTGCAGGTAGGCAAGCCCCCTTGATTCTCCCTTGGCTTTTCCCATATACGAAGCCTCCCTCTATCCGGAGCAGTTTAGCTCCCCGGAAGCGACAGGGCAACGCGGCAATTCAGAAGAGAGGTGCCTCTCGACGCTCACAAAAAAAACCGGGCTCTCTACTTAATTGCTGATGGTGGGTTCGAGAACCTTCTCCAGGAGAATCTTGAGCAGCGAAGATGAGCTGCTGTCCCAGGCCCGGACACTCTGCATGTCATCAGGCTGCTCGACACCGGTATGCTTGATATAGGTGATATCGGCAAGGTCCACCCCGGTCCTGTCGGTGAAGGCCGCGCGCTTGGCGACGATCACCACCGTTCCGGTTTCGTAGTTGATCGAGATCAGTTCATCTCGTCCACGATCGAACATCAGCCTGTTCGCTAGAATGTCCTCCTCGGCCTTGAGCAGGACAGGCTCCTCGTTATTGATCAGTACTCCGCCTGCGACCGATCCGCTCGAATCCCTGCGATTCGAGGTCAGGTCGATAGAGGTGATCACCTGCCGCGCGTTATCCTCGTTCGCCGGGAGTGTGTAATCGTAGGCGAGGATCGTATTCGAACGTTCCTCAACCAGGACAAGTTCATGGCTTACAGGGTGCGGCCAGGCCTCGGTAAACTCGAGAGCGCTTCCACGTGACCCGAGCTCGTCCTCAATCACAGAGGTTTCAACGGCCACCTCAGCAATACCCTGGCCGGGGAACTTTCCGGGAATATTCAGCACGTCCAGCGCGCTGAGGGGTCTGAGCTTGAGAAACTGGGAGCTCTCGGAATCAAACACCAGGGCGCTTCCATCAGTGTTGATCCTGATGGGCTGGAAGTTCCCGATGTCCACATCCACCTCCTGGGTGAGGAGCTTGATCTCATCAAGCGTCATGAAGGGCTGATCTCCGGCAGGTCCGAAGCGCCGGAACTGGCCGTTGAGCATCCAGACATTCTCGTTGCCGCCGCCGGGCGCCAGGTTGGTCCTGACAGGCCGCACACCGGCCTCAAGCTCGAGCACATGAACCTCGCGAAGAACTTCGCGGGCGAAGAAGACAAGCAGGCGATGCTTGTTCGAGCCGGGGCTCGGATCCGGTCCAAGATCGAAAATTCGAGTGATGCGAGGCTGGGTCCCCAGGCCAAGCTGCGACTGCATCTCAGGCCCGCTGATGATCACGCTCATGACCAGGCCATTGCCGCGGCCGAAGTTTGGGTCATCGGGATCATTGGGATTCGCGACATTGCGATAGCCGACATCGCGGGCTCGCATGCCGACAAGACTTCGTGAGCGGGGTTCATAAGAGACAAGCCAACGATCACCTCCAAGGCCAGTGCCGCGCGAAACATCGACGGGAATACTGGGAACCGACTGGCTGAAGGTCGGAAAAGGCTCGCCGACTCCGGCCGCCTCAAGCTCTTCTTCAAAACCAACATCATTGTAGTGAAGCTGAACCCTGGGAGCCGTCAGCTGGCAAGTGCCGGTGTCACAGAGATCGACCGAGCAGATCGCTCGAAGGTTCGCTTCGAAAATGAGCACTGAGCTGCGACCGCCGGGGGCGAGATTCAGCGTTCCGAGAGGAAAGGTGTTCGCCTGCTGCTCATTCAGAACAGCCGCAACCGTCGTTGGCGAGATCGACTTCAGCAGATCAATCTTGTCAGAGAGAACCTGGATGGACTGCTGATCCACACTCTCAGTCAACGCAAGAGATTCAAATGTCGAAGTGGATACCGTTCCATTACCAATCCTGGTATCACAGCCAGAGGTGAGGGCGAGCATGGCGACAAACAACACCAGGCCCGCAGCCTGTACCCGACTCAATGTTCTGACAAAACGTCCAGAGCTAGCCATTCGATTTACCTTTCAAATATTTCAGACCTGGTACCCCGGCCGCCGGCCAGGAAGATTGTACGCCCCGCTACCACAGCAATATCAAGTTTGCTGGTAACAATAAAGCTAACCGCATCTGGGTTTTTCGCGATGCGGAACGTCCAACCTGTTATTTCCTCGTTATTTACAATTCAGTCGATCAGCCCGTATCAAGCGTGTCTCAAGGCCTCTGGGCAATTGACACTCATCGACACTAACCGTATTTCAGAATCGACACCCTGAAGAGACATGTTCCCGTTACCGGGATTAGGGGAAGGATCGCCTGATTCTAAGGTGTGCCTTCGCTGCATTTCAACTTTTTTCCTCTACCCAAGCATAGCACACGATTTGACTTCCATCTCACCCGAATCTCCTCACGCCAGAAACACGGAATCATGCGGGTCTTGGGCCTGCAGGAGGGCGTATTGAGTCCCCTGACATCTTCCTAATATGTTTTCAGGCTCGCCCCGGCATCATCCGCACTGGAAGCTCTCCGAGCATGAATCGCCGCGAAAAATGCCGGCCCCCTGAGGCTGGCGTTAAAACCCGGCGCCGAGGCCAGCTCGACGTTCAGCTTCCGTTCGCCGCACAAGAGGCCCCAGTAGTTCAAGACCTGCTCGGGATAACCCTCGATACTCCAGATGCTGCCCTCCATGCCCAGAAGATCTTTCCGGCCGGACTCCGGATCACCAAATCCGAAGCCCACCCTGAAACTGACCGCTGCCAGCAGCAAGGCGGCGTGCAGCGCCGAACGGCCGACTATCACTCGACAGATAAAGAGCAGCTTCTCCATCTCGTTGGCCGTCATTTCCACGCCGGGAAACATCTCCTGGAGAGCGGCCGGTACGGCGCTGGAGCCTGGCGCAAAGCTAGCCAGGGCCGAGACCTGCGGTCCCTCGGGGCACTCTTCGCCCCCGCAACCAGAATAACTGGTAAGCAGGCGGCCAAAGAGGTCGCCCCCGAGATACTCCCGGCCCAGGCCCTGGAATTGCTGCCGGAAGGCGTTTCCTCCTGACAAGGCATTGGTTTGAATCGGGTAGCTCTCCATGATATCGAATCGCGCCTTCGTCGCCTCGAGCGCGATGCTGCCAATCTCGTAATTTATAAAATAATTGATTCGTGTCTGCCCGGCGTCCGGCTCGTCGTTTCCCTTGAGATGGACCGGCTCGTACCGCTCTCCTTCAGCGCTGACGATACCCTCAGGGCGCACCGCGTACGGCTCCGCCAGGGCAAAATTGCACCCCGTCCCGTTGATAAAGAGGCCGACCTGGGAGTAATTGTTCCGCCTCCTCGGATCGAGAAAATAATGCAGAGCCATAATTCCATCGTTGGCGACGGTTACCGGCCGGCTCCAACCGAGAAACTTCTCAAAGGCGTTGGCAAACAGTCCACAAAGGTCCCGGCCCTTGAGCTCGGCCGTAAAGGCTCCCTGCTTTTTCGTCATCAGGGTTGTCCGTGCGGTGAGCCCCCCGAGCAGGCTTTCATCGGTTCGTTCGCTGGCTCCGGCGAAACCCCAGCTCAACAGAATATTGGAGCAGCCCTCGAGAGCCTGCAGGTTGTCTTTAAACTGATCGCAGACAGCCTGGACGATCTTCTCGATCATGGCGAAACCATCGGCCGTATCGCCGGAGTTTGGCGTGGCACGGGTGTTGGCCTTGGCAAAACGCTCAAGGTCTTCGCCTCGCAACTCCTCCCCGGCGGGACCGAGGCCGACCGCCTCGCCTCCCTCGACCCGAAGCAGGAGGGACACCATCTTGCTGCCTCCCACCGAGATGCTGAGACAATAGTCGCTGCGCAGAGGATCCTCGTCGCGAGGCCAGGGGACGCCGCTCCAGAGCATCGGCGGCTCCTCGGTGGGATCGTCCATCAAGGCGGCCATGCGCATGGCATCGGCCCGAAGCGCTTCGAGAACGATGGGGTCCGCAAGATCAAAGAGCACACGCTCTTCCTGCAGCTCTCCGCACAACCCTGCGACCAGGGGAGAGACTCCCCGCGCGGAGACGAATTTTCCACTGTCGTCGTTATTCATGAAACCTCGTTAAAAATCCGGCTACGAGTATAACAAGTGCGGGAGTGCTCGACACTTATTCGCAAGATCCTTGCCGATAGTGTGTAGATGCCGATGGTGACTTGGTGAATATTGATGTCTTGAAAAATGGACCTGTGGGCATTGAGAACATGAAAAAATACCGAATCGGAATTATCGGTCGAAGCGGCAGAGGCGATTACGGCCACGGACTCGACGAGGTCTGGAGGAACGTCCCGGAAGCTGAGCTTGTCGGCATCTCGGATGAAAATCCAGCCGGCCTGAAGACGAGAGCTGACCGCCTCGGCATCAAGGCGCGCTACGGTGACTACAGGAAGATGCTGGCGGCCGAGACCCCGGACATCGTCAGCGTTGCCCCTCGCTGGCCTGACTGTCACCACGACATGGTGCTTGCCTGCGCGGAGCATGGGGCGAGTGTTTTTCTCGAAAAACCGATGTGCCGAACCCTCGCCGAGGCTGACTCCATGGTCCGTGCATGCGAGGAAAAACACGTCAAGCTTGCCATAGCGCACCAGACCCGCTACAGCCCCAGGATCAAGACGGTCCAGAAGCTCATCAAGGATGGAAAAATCGGCCGCCTGCTCGAGCTCCGGGGGCGAGGCAAGGAAGATCACCGCGGCGGCGGAGAAGATCTCTGGGTACTTGGAACTCATGTCTTTGACCTTATGCGGATCTTTGGCGGTGAAGCCCGGAGTTGCTTCGCAAAGGTAACGCAGGGCGGGCGGGCGGTGGGGCCGGGAGATGTAAAAGAAGGCAATGAAGGCATCGGCCCCCTTGCGGGCGACGGCATCGAAGCTTCCTTCGAAATGGCAGCGGGCTGCACCGCCTTCTTCTCGAGCCATCGCGGCATGGCTGCCCAACCCTCGCGCTTTGGACTGGCCCTCCTTGGCTCCAAGGGAGTGATCACGATACACACGGGCTACCTGCCGGATGTCCACATCCTCGAGGACCCTTCCTGGGAGCCGGGCCGGACCGGCTCAAGATGGAAGCCTGTCTCCAGCGCGGGAATTAACAAGGCTGAGCCTCTCAAAAATACCGACCGGCTGGCCAGGGGCAATGGAAACGTCGCGATCGTCACAGACCTGATAGAAGCGATCGAGAAGGACCGACAGCCCCTCGGGAGCCTATACCATGCGCGCGGCGCGACAGAGATGATCGCGGCCGTTTTTGAATCGCATCGTCTCCGGGGACCTGTCACGCTGCCCTTGAAAAACCGCGCCAACCCGCTGCTCTCGCTGCCAAGGCGAAGCTGAGCCCAAACCCAAGGACTGAACATGGGAATCCCCATCTGTGTCTTCTGCGCATCGAGCAATAACGCCAGCCCCCGATACCTCGAGGTCGCGAGGACACTTGGAGGGCTGATGGTCGAGAGAGGCCATACGCTGATCTACGGCGGCGGTTCTGTCGGCCTGATGGGCGAACTGGCGAGAGAGGTACAGCAGGGCGGCGGACGCGTCGTGGGAGTCATCCCGGAACGGCTGAGCACGGAGGAGATCGCCTTCGAGGCCGCGGAGGAGCTCCTGGTTACAGCCGACATGGCTGAACGCAAAAACATCATGATAGAGCGGGCCGAGGCTTTTATCTGTCTGCCGGGCGCCTTCGGGACGCTGGACGAGATGCTGGAGATCATCACCCTGAAGCAGCTCGACTATCACGACAAGCCCATCGTCCTGGTCAACACCGATGGCTTCTATGACACGCTGCTGGGATTCTTCCGCCGACTGGAGGAGGAGCGCCTGATCTACAAGGAATGCCTGGAGCTTTACGAGGCCGTATCCGATGTCGAGTCAGCCCTGGATCTGCTCGAAGCGGGATCCGGAAGCACACCGAGAGCTGCTCCTGGTGGGCGCTGAATCGATAGCAGAGTTCTTCGGCGCCTACAAGGGTGAGCTTGCAGGCCTTGCCGCCGCAGCCTGCTGGGCCCTCACCAGCCTCATCTTCAGCCGCGTCCCGGCTCCCGCCGGCGCGATCACGCTGTTCAAAAACAGCGTAAGCTGTGGATTCCTGCTCCTGACCCTCCTCCTGCTGTCAGGAGAATCCGGCGCCCTCGGCTTTGTGTACGAAGCCGACCTGGAGACCTGGCTCTATCTTGGAGGAAGCGCCCTGAGCGGCCTGGTCCTTGGAGATACCTGCTATTTCAGAAGCCTGCAGATCCTCGGACCCCGCAGAACCCTGGTGGTAACAACGCTGGTGCCGCCCATCGGCGCCCTCTGCGGATGGCTCCTGCTGAGCGAGACCCTCTCCTGGCTCGCCTGGGCAGGCATTGGCCTGACCGCCGGAGGTGTCATCTGGGTCATCCGGGAAAAGTCTGACCAGGATGAATCCCAGGGACATTTCCCCGGCTCAACCGCGGCCGGTGTGAGATTCGGGCTGCTTGCCTGTGCCGGCCAGGCCCTCGCCGCGGCCCTTGCCAAGGGCCCGATGAGAGATGGACTCGGAGCCCTGGAGGCGACCTTTCTCCGGATGATCCTTGCCGTCTTGATCGGGTCCCTGGCCGCCGCGGCAGCCGGGAAGCTCCCAGTGTGGGCAGCCAGGCTCCGAGCCCGCGAGACATGGCTCCCGCTCATTCCGGCCAGCTTTTTTGGAACCTACCTCGGGGTGTGGCTCTGCATGTACGCCTACGAACACACCAAGATCGGAGTCGCGACCACCATGCATTCGACCAGCCCGATCTTTATCATCCCGCTCGCCTTTTTTGCCCTCAGGCAGAGGACCTCAGCACGGGCAATCCTGGGCGCAGCCATTGCGGTCGCCGGCATCTTCCTGCTCTTCCAGAGCGAGAACTGAGCCTGCCCCGCCTTTCAGGATGCGTAGCCACCGCGGCGGCGGGAAACGAAACGCTTGAGCTCCCTGGCCATGTCCTCGGCGCTCTCATAGCGATAGCATCCCCGGGACTCGCAGGCCTGCCGCACAATGGACCCGAGTCCAGGCGGAACCAGCGGATTCAGCCGGTTCAAGGCAGGGGGTTCCCTCCTGAGTTTGAGCTTTCCGAGCTCCTCCTCTTCAAGCTCCGGGAAGGGATGGCTGCCCGCCAGCAAGGAGTAGAGCGTCAGGCCAAGGGAGTAGATGTCACCGGCTGGAGAATAATGATTGCTCCCGGGCAAGAGACGCTGAGGACAGCGATACATCAGCTCGCCAGCGGGCTCGACCTCGGGATGGAGATTCCTCTCCGCCCGGTTGAGTGCCGAACCGAAATCACTCAGAATAAACCGTCCCTCGGCATCGAGCAGTATATTCGCCGGGTTGATGTCCCGATGCACGATTCCCGAGCGATGCAGCGCCGCGACGGCGTCGACGACCGAGGCGAAGCGAGCAGCCAGCTCCACCAGGCCCCCGGGATCGAGGCGCGCCTCGTCCTCCCCCAGGAAGCTCTCGGCATTCACGCCACTATGCAGGGTCATCAGGTAATAGGGGGTGCCGTCGACTTCGCCCATGCCAAGGATCTTCTGGAGCGAAGGATGTCGCAGCCGCGCAGCAACCTCCGCTTCCAGCCGCAGCGCGGCCACGGAGCCCGCGGACGCGGCGCTCAAATCCCGCAACGCCTTAAGGGCAAATCGCTGGCTCGCGAATCCCTCCACAGCCTCGAAGACCGATACCGAACGCCCCTGGTGAAGTTCCCTGGCAAGATGATATTCACCGAAATCGTCACCAGCGCAGAGGCCGCGAACCGCCTCTCCCTCAGCGGGGACATCGGATACAACAAAGCCGTGCGGAAACCTGGAGCCCTTCGGAAAAAGCTCGTGCTCGTCCATCATTCTCAAACAGTTCAGGTGGACCCTCTCTATTCTTTTTTTCGGCAGAAAGCCCCCCCTGGCTGCAGTCCATACGCCCGGGAAGAGAAATAAAACGGCGGGAAGGGTGGATTACCGGACAAAAACCCGCTGCCGCCCCCGCCCGAGCTTCCGGCGGCGCCAATCTTCCTGCGAATGAGGCTTGCCCGAAGAGCAAGGGCATTGGATGATCTCTCCATCGAAAGCAAGGTCACCCCGCCCCCCGGACGGGCCATCAGGATGATTCAGCGTGGACGCAACGAATAACGAGGTAGCTGTGAGAGACGTCCCGCTGCTGGATTTAAAAAGACTCGATCCGGAGCTCGAGGCGGAGCTGCAGGACGCCTTTACCCGGGTTCTCAAGAGCGGCTATTTCATTCTCGGACCCGAGGTCGAGGCCCTCGAGGAGGCGTGCGCGAGCTATTGCGGCGCCGAGCATGCCATCGGAGTCTCCTCCGGCACAGATGCGCTCCTCGTCGCGCTCATGGCGCTGGGCATAGGCGCGGGTGACGAAGTAATCTGCCCAAGCTTCACCTTCTTCGCCACCGCGGGATGCATCTCGAGAACCGGCGCGCGGCCGGTATTCGTTGATGTACTCGAGACCAGCTTCAACTGCGACCCTGAAGACATTGAACGCAAAATAACCTCGCGCACGAAGGCGATCATCCCGGTCCATCTCTACGGCCGCTGCGCTGATATGGACCCGATACTCGAACTTGCCGGGCGTCACGGCATCCATGTAATCGAGGATGCCGCCCAGGCCATAGGAGCTGAATACAACGGACGACGGGCCGGATCGATGGGAGAGCTGGGCTGCTTCTCCTTCTTTCCTACCAAGAATCTCGGCGCCTGCGGTGATGGCGGGCTCGTCACCTGCAACGATGCGGAGCTTGCCGAAAAGATCCGCGTCCTGCGTGTCCACGGAGGCTCGCCCAAATATCACCACGGCGTCATCGGCGGAAACTTCCGGCTCGACGCCCTGCAGGCCGCGCTGATCCGGCCGCGCCTTCGCCGTCTCGATGCATCATCCCTGCGACGCGCGGAGAATGCCGCCGCCTACACAAGCCTGCTGGAGGCCGCAGGACTCGCCTCGGGCCCCAACCCTCCGCTTCGACTGCCGGAGGCCTCGCCATCGAGGCACATCTACAATCAATACACCCTGCGTTGCGAAGACGGAGCGACCCGCGAAGCCCTGCGTGAATTCCTGGCGGCGAATACCGTCGCATCGGAAATCTACTATCCTATTCCCTTGCACCTCCAGGGGTGCTTCAGCTCGCTGGGGGGAGAGAAAGGCGACCTGCCCATCTCCGAGAAGCTTGCCGGGGAGGTCCTCTCCATCCCCATCTTCGGCGAGCTGGAAGAGGAAGAGGTCCGCTATGTCGCCGACCGCGTAGAGGCCTTCTTCAAAGAGAGCTGAGCGGCCCGTCCCCTGATCCGGTAAAACCCCAACCCCCGGCCAAGATGGTAAATTCCCCCCTGAGCCCTGAGCAGATCGAGGAATACCGGCGCGATGGTGTCACGCTCCTGCCCTCCCTGCTGGACGCAGCGACCCTGGGCCGGCTGCACGAGACCATCGACTCCATCGTCGCCGAAGCTGTAGAGAACGGCGACACCTCCATCCTGGAGCTCGAACCGGAAGAGGTCGATGGAAAGACCGTAGCCCGAAGAATCTACGACCCCTGTGAACGTCACCAGGTGTTTCGGGAGCTCTGCAGCGACACGCGGATCCTCGATGCCGTCGAGTGCCTGATCGGGCCTGATATCGGCCTGCACCACTCCAAGCTCAACATGAAGCCCCCACGGGTCGGCTCGGCGGTCGAATGGCACCAGGATCTCGCCTATTTTCCGCACACCAATGACGACCTGGTAACCGCCCTGGTCTACCTGGATGACGCCAGCATTAAAAACGGTTGTCTCCAGGTCATCCCCGCGCTTCACCAGGCCTACCTTGACCACCATGATGAGACTGGCCGATTCTCGGGCTTGATCACGGATGAGGCCTTCACAAGCCAGGCCGCCCCGGCCAGGCCGCTGCCGGCCCCTGCGGGCAGCGTCATCCTCATGCATTGCCTGCTCCCGCACAGTTCCCTGCCAAACCGCTCGAGAGCTGGCCGGCGCACGCTCATCTTCGAATACCGGGCCTGTGATGCCTTGCCGATCCTGTACAGCCCGCGGGCGGCGAACACAGAGAGAAAAGCGCGGCTCCTGCGAGGCCGGCCGGCGCGGTTTGCCCGGCTCGCCGGCCCGCCGCCCCTTCTCCCCCGCCTGGATGACGACAAGTCGCTCTATCAACTGCAGGAAGAAACGCGCGTTCGGCAGGATGTCGAGAACCCACACCGCGCCTAATCGCCGCCCGCGCGCGGCTCCCTCGATTCTTTCGCAGGCCAGACGATACCCCTGCGGCGAATGTCGTAAAGTCTGCTGATACAACAGCCTCAAGCCCCGTGAAGAATAATCTTTACTTCACTCATGGCACTCGTGAAGATGCTCGCTTGCTGTTTTTTACATGTGATAATGATGGCCCGTCTCTTGCGAAGTGAAAGAGCCGCTCCACCCGCTCATGACCGACATACTCTCTAAAGTCAATCATCCTCAGGATCTCAAATCCCTGTCGCTGGAAGAGTTGGAACAGCTCGGCCAGGAAATCCGTGAGCGCGTGCTCGAGATCGTGGACCGCAACGGTGGGCACCTGGCCTCCAACCTCGGATCGGTCGAGCTGACCCTGGCCCTGCACAAGGTCTTTGACGTTCCAAACGATCGCCTGGTCTGGGATACGAGTCACCAGACCTATCCCCACAAGCTGGTGACCGGGCGCAAGGACCGCTTTGAGCTGATACGAACCTACGGTGGTATCTGCGGGTTCACCAACCACCGCGAGAGTATCTTCGACCTGTTCGACGCCGGACACGCGGGAACCGCCTGCTCCCTGGCCCTTGGGGTCGGCACCGCGGACAGCCTGCAGGGCAAGGGTGAGAATAAAACCATAGCCGTTGTCGGCGATTCAGCCGCGGCCTCGGGAATGACCTTCGAAGCTCTGAATCACGGCGGGGTGAACAGACAGAACATGCTGGTCATTCTCAACGACAACAATATGTCGATCAACAAAGCGGTCGGCGCGCTCTCCGCCTATCTCACGAAGGTCAGGACCAAGCCCGCCTACCAGGACATCAAGCGGGATCTTCGCACGGCTCTCGCCAAGATTCCCGTGGTCGGCAAACACATCGAGGAGGTTCTTGGAGAGGTCCACGACCGCTTTCGAGACAATCTCCTGCCCGGCACGCTCTTCCGCGAGCTGGGCTACCGCTACTACGGGCCGGTAGACGGCCATGACCTCGGCGGCCTGATCCAGACCTTTGAAGACCTCAAGAGCATCCAGGAGCCGGTGCTCCTGCACCTTGACACCAAGAAGGGACAGGGCTTCGAGGCCGCGGAGGCCGACCCCATCAAATACCACGCGCTGAAAGGCTTCCTTCCAAAAAAGCCGGAAAAGAAGGCGCCCGAGAACGCTGGGGACGTCAAGAAGCGACCCGGCTACTCCGCTGTCTTCAAGGAAGCTATTGTCGAGCTCGGCCTCAAGGACAGCCGGATCTGCGCCATCACCGCGGGGATGCCCGATGGTACGGGGCTGCTGAAATTCGCGGAGCAATTCCCCGACCGCTATTTTGACGTCGGCATCTGTGAACAGCACGGCGCCGGCTTCGGGTCGGGCCTGGCCTTTGGGGGCCTGCGTCCAGTCTACGCGGTCTACTCCACCTTCTGCCAGCGCGCCTATGACCAGGTCATCCACGACGTCTGCATCCAGGAGAACTCTGTCGTCTTCTGCCTGGACAGGGCCGGCCTGACCGGCGAGGACGGATGGACCCACCATGGGGTCTTCGACATCGCCTTCATGCGCTGTGTGCCGGGCATGGTCCTCATGGCGCCCCGGGACGCAGAGGAACTCGAGGTCATGCTCCAGCTCGCCATTGACCAGACCACCACGCCGATAACGATTCGTTATCCCAAGGCGACCGTCCCCGAATTCCCCTCGATTATTCGGCAGGAGCTCCGGCTCGGCAAGGCCGAGCTGATGGTTGAAGGCGAAGGCGTTGCGCTCTTCGCCTACGGATCGATGGTGGAGAACGCCTGGCAGGCTCTCGATGAGCTCTCCAAGAATGGAATCAATGCGACCCTGGTCAACGCCCGCTTCACGAAGCCGCTCGATGTCGAGATGTTGAAGAGCCTGGCGAAAAATCACCACACCCTGGTCACGGTTGAAGAGCATGTACTCATGGGCGGATTCGGCAGCGCCGTGGCCGAGGCCGTCGCCGATGCGAACCTCGACTTTACCAGGGTCCTCCGGCTCGGCATCCCTGACGAGTTCATCACCTTCGGCCCCAGGGGACGGCTGATCGAGGACTGCGGGCTTGACCCGGCCTCGATCACCAGGCGAATCCTGGAGAAATGCTCCGAGCCGCAACCTTCAAAGGGCCGTGAAGACCGAGTGCTCTCCTGAGCTGAGCCCCGGGAAGCCCCCCCTCTACTGGTTCAACAGGAGGGCGGTGTTTTCGGGGTTGGCGGTCACCAGCTTCTTCCCACCGGCGAAGACCGCGAGGCCATAGATGACCGGCCTCGCCCTGCGGCGAGCCAGGATCCTGCCATCGGCAACATTCCAGGTAAGCAGGGTGCCGCTGTAATCGGCTGAGATCAGCTGGGCGCCTGAGGGCCGAAGTCCGAGCCCGGTAACCCAGCCGCCGTGGCCCTCGTAGACGGAGAGCTCCTTGCCGTTTTTCACCTCCCAGCGCCTGACGGTGAGATCCGAGCTTCCAGAGAAGAGGTGCTGTCCATCAGCGGAGAAGCCGAGGCAGAAAACGCCCTCCTTATGCCCCACAAACCGACCGACCTCGATGCCATTCATCGTGTTCCAGAGCTTGATGGTCTTGTCAAAACTTCCCGAGCATAATTGCTGCCCACCGGGCCTGAAGGCCAGGGCGTAGACGGTCGAATCATGGGCCTTGATCGTCAGCAGCTCATCTCCGTCGACAGCGCTCCAAGTTCGAATCGACTTGTCCTGGCCAGCCGAAGCAATCATTCTTCCATCAGGAGAGAACCTGACGGCGTGGACAAAACCTCCGTGCCCGGTGAGGGTTCTCACCGCCGCTGCTGAGGGGCGCTTCCAGGCCACCAGGCTGTTGCCTTCCGCCGCGGCGTAATATTGCCCGCCGGGAGCGGTCGCCACGGCGCGCACCGGCATGGAATGGGTAAACTGGTCCAGCGCCTCGCCGCTCTCGACAGCCCAGATCCGCAGGGTTTTGTCAGCACCGCCGGAGACCAGCTCCTTCCCACTTCCTGAGAAAGACAGCGAGAGCACGTCCCCGTCGTGACCGGCAAGCTTGTAGAGCTCTTTCCCCTTGTCGGAATTCCAGAGGCGAACCGTTCCATCCTTTCCGGCGGAGGCCAACTTCCGGGCCACAGGCAGCCAGTCAACCGCCAGAACTGGCCCGACATGCCCGGCCAATGAACGCAGAATCTTTGCTCCGCTGATGTTCCAGATGGCGACAACCCCATCGGCGCCCGCCACGGCCAGGGTGTTGTTGTCAATAAAAACGAGATCCCGGCCCGCGGCCTCACCCGGAAGGCGAGCGACCTCCTGGCCATCACTGATCCTCCAGATCCGCACCAGCCTGTCATCTCCAACCGCGGCGAGCCGGGTTCCATCGAGGGAAAAATCGATACCCCTGATCTCTCCCTGGGACCCGCCAAGCTTCAGCGGCCCTGCTTTCTCCGGCAGCGCTGCGGGTGGGGGCAGGACGACGAACAGCGACGGAGACAATACGAAGTCTGAGCTCGATGTGTTTACGTTATGCCCCTGCAGAGCGAGGAGGTTCTCCCCAGCCTTGAGCTTCGAAAGATGGGGCGTGAGGTCGAACTGCTTCTCCACGGCATCGGGCACCGTCGCGCTTGCCACCTGGCGGAAGCCGGGCGGGTTGCCTCCCAGCCCCTCCCGGGCAACCTCCATGCCGTTCAGAAAAGCGACGAATCCATCGTCAAAGGCTACCTTGAGGATGAGCTTCCTGACCAGTGAGGGGTCAGTGATGCTGAACTTCGCGCGAACAAAGATCGACAGGTATTGGTCTTTCTTCATGTCATCAAGGAGGGTATTCACCGTCTTGAGCTCTACCGGGTTGGTGCCATAGCCGAAACCCGCGGGAAGGAGCTCCCAGGCGGAAGCATCAAAGGCCCGGGTGTTCCAGCCCGCTGGCGGAGACGTTTTCCCCTTCCAGAGCCTCCACTTTTCGCCGGGCCTGACGAGGGGCGTCCCCTCCATCGACAGCTCCTTCTTCGCGCTGGCGGGCGGCCTGAGATTCCAGATCCGCACGATCCGGTCGGAGCCGGCCGCCGCGACCAGGGTGCCGGATCGATCAACAGCCAGCGTCCGCAGGCCGGGCGCGGCAGGCTCGAGAACATGTTCCTCTTTCCGGCCGGCCAGGCCCCATATTCTCAGCGAGCCATCCGCGGCGGCCGTGACCAGCCTCCCTGACTTCTCATGTAGAACCACAGCCCGGACCGGGGAAAGCTGTGCGGCCAGGGCCAGGCCTTGATCAAAGGGCACGTCCCAGAGCTTCACCGTCTTGTCTTCTCCGCCGGACACCAGCGATCGTCCATCAGGGCTGAAGGCCACGCTCATGACCTTTCCCTTGTGTCCGGAAAACACGATCCGCTCAGTGCCATCAGCGACCTTCCAGAGCCTCACCGTCCCATCAAAGCTGGCGGTGGCAACCAGGCTCCCATCCGGACTGGAGTCGACAGCGTAGACCGCAGCCGAATGACCGGAAAATACCTGGGCGGGCTCGGCCGACAACGAAGGCGGAGCATCCACCTGGGCACACACGGCCAACAGGATTGCTGATAAAAAGTTCATGGGTTGACCTGGTCAATCTATTTGACAGCAGACCCGACCGATCGCACGCGCCGACAAGCCCCTGCATTGTAACAAAAGACGGAGGACGGGCAACAAACCGCTTCCTGGCAGCTGCCCGCCGGGACAGGCTCAGCGATCGCGGCGGCGAATGAAGATGAATCGCTCATCATACCCGCGGCTGATGACCCGAAGCATGGCGACGTCGCCGGCGGAGGACATGGCCCTGGTGAGCTGCCGGATGTTCTCTACCTTGCTCGAGTTAACACCGAGGATGACCGCGCCTTTGCGGAGGCCCTTTCGCCAGGCATCACTGCCAGGGTCAACGCCGATGATCGCGACTCCTTTTTTTGAAGGCGGAACCCCGCTGCTGTTGGCGAGCTCCGGAGTGAGGGACGTGGCCTCGATGCCAAACAGCCTGCTGGGTCCATCCTCGCGCTCCTCCTGCCGTGGAGTCGCCGCGACCGGCGTGGCCTTCTCATCGGGAACAATCAGGAAGGTTTTTCGCTCCCAGGCGGAGCCCGCCGAGCCCGCTTCGCCAGGAAGAACACTTCGGTGGCCTGGAAACACCAGCCGGAGGCAGCGTAGCCATTCCTGCTCGAGCCGGCCGGCGGCATCCCGCCGGCGGACAACTCTTACCAGGACCGGTTCGTGCGGCACCTGCTCTGTGATCATCAGGTGCAGGGCATGTTGATCTCGAACCTTCCGCCCGTCGAACTCTACCACCAGGTCCATCGGCTGCAATCCACCCACAGCCGCAGGACTCTTCCTCTCCACATAGCGGATAAAGGCGCCACGCGGCGCGCCCAGCTTGTAATAATCCGCGATATCACGGTCCACGTGAACCGTCGAAATTCCCATCCTGCTGATATTGCCGCCCTTGATCCAGCGCTCCGCCAGGGCTCGCGCCAGGCTGATAGGAACCGCGAAGCTGATTCCGTGATTCACCTTGCCGGAATGCGAATAGATCGCCGTGTTGATACCGACCACCTCTCCCCTCAGATTCACCAGCGGTCCGCCGCTGCTGCCCGGGCTGATCGTAGCATCTGTCTGGATGAAATTTTCATAGCCCAGCAGGCTGAGATCTGAGCGGCCGAGCGCGCCGATGATCCCGGCCGAGACCGTCTGCAGCAGGCCGAAGGGATGGCCGATCGCCAGGATCCACTGGCCGACCTCGACGGCGTCAGAGTCACCCATCCTCGCGACCGGAAGATTCTCCAGCTCGATCTTGACCAATGCGATGTCATGGGTGAAGTCGCTGCGTACGACTCTCCCTGGAACATTCCGGCCATCCGCCAGGGTCACCTCGAGCGCTCCCGCGCCCTCGACCAGGTGATGGTTTGTAAGAATGAAGCCCTTGGGGTCGATCAGGAAACCTGAACCGAAGGACCTCTGAAGCGCCTTCTGGGATACCGTCAGCTCTTCAACAGATTTGCCGCCCTGGACGGCCTTCTTCGCCACGATGGCCACAACCGCCGGCTTGACCTCTTTCGCCACGCTGGAGAAGAGGTTTTCCAGCTGGACAGCCAGGGGCTCCACCTCAGGGGGGGGCGCCTTCTTCTCCACGATGGCCACAACCGCCGGCTTGACCTCTTTCGCCACGCTGGAGAAGAGGTTTTCCGGCTGGACAGCCAGGGGCTCCGCCTCAGGGGGAGGCGCCTTGGGCAAAGGCGGAGGTTGTACCGGTAACGCCTCGGCATGCCCCTCGCGCTGAGGCTCAAACGGCAAAGGAACCGAGAGTGCGATGCCAGCCGCAAAACAGAGGCAGGAGAGTGCTAGGATAACCTTATTGGCGTTCAACATGCGGGATGGCTTTCGACACAAAACGAACTAAAGGGCCTTCGTCTTCATCGGCTTAAACGCCTCAATCCCTTGAGTTTTTTTGCTGTTTTCCCGGGCCACCGGTCTGGCCGCGCCGCCATGACCGAGCAAAGCTCCCGGCAGAGCGGATGCGGCCCGCGACAGGGGCCTACTGCATCAGGCGGTCGGCTATTCGCTGCAGCGTGTTGAGATCACGCTTGGTAGGATCGACGTGATACCAGGCCGCCTGGCCCGCCGAATCAAACATGATGAAAGAAGCCGAGCCAACCGTGGCGTGCAGGCTCCTGAAGACCTTGTATTTCTCGGTGGTGTCAAAGCCTGCCGACACGCCAAGCTCGTTCTCCTGGAGTTCGCCTCTCAGGCTGTCAGCCCGCTGCTGGCGAGCCTGCGGGGTGATCCCCTTCGGCATAAAGGAAAGCGTAACCGCGACAAACTTGTCCGGATTCTCCTGCTGAAGCTCATTGAGGAGCTTGAGAAATGAAAGGGCTCGAAGATTCCTGGGTTGCCTGAAAAGGATGGCCACCACCTTACCCTCCTCCCTGGCCGCGGCAAAGCTCACCGGCTTACCCGTCAGCCATTCGACGCCGGCATCCAGCTCGAGGCTGGGAACCTTCCCCTGGAATTCCTCCAGGTATTTCTTGTAGTCCCTGGCCCGGAAATCGCGGTAGATGCGAGCGACGCTTGGAAGCTGCTTGCCTACCTGGGCGAGCTCCTGCTCCATCTGATCAATCCTGTCGACATAGCCCTGGAAATTCGCCCGGGAAACGTCCACCTCCCCCAGACCGTAGGAAGCGAAGCCCAGCCAGAACTCACAGATCAGTGACCACTGCTGATATTGCGCCCAGATGGACTTGGGGAGAGACTTGTCTTTCATCCGCTCTCCATACTCCTCCTGGACACGGATCATCAGGTTCTCGACCCCCTCGAGATCACCCAGGGCATACAGAGCCTCAAAGAGGCAGATGTTGTAGATCACGAATTGGGGACGGTCGCTACGCTCCTTCAGAACCTCCAGTATATGCTTCCTGGCCTGCTCATACTGACCCTCACGCAGAAGGCTCATCCCGATGTTGAAATAGTAGTCCTGGTTCCCCTTGAGAACATCCTCACAGCCGGCGGCGATGTATTGACGGGAGAGCTCGATGTGCGACTTGTTGTCGCCGAGGTAATTGAAGCTCAGGTCGGCCAATACGCTGAGGCCTTCACAATGCGTTGCCTCACCCGGCTTGGAAGCCGCAAGGCCCTCCTGTCCAAGCTCCTCGATACGATCGAGATAGCTCTTCATCAGGCTCTTGACCTGAGCGGCAATCTGGGCGCGCTGGGCGCGGTTCAGCTTCGGAAGACCAAGCTGCTTGGTCAGGGCATCCTTGTAGGCAAGCTCCTGGCGCTTGTAGCGGCTTGAAAGGTGACGAGCTAACGACACCTTAACCTCGGCGGAATAGGCGCTTCCCCCGCAATTTTTGAGAAACCCGTCGGCCAGCTCAATCGAACGCCGGAGGTCGTTGTCGATATCCCCATGCGAACGTTTCAGGTCATGAAAAACGTAAGGAATGCCGGCGCGGAGCTTCTTCAGCTCATCGTAGCTGGCCTGGCATTCTGGAGAGAGCGCGAGGGCCGGGGGAGAGGCGAGCGCAGTCTTGCCGCCATCACCCGGGGCCGCAGCGGGCGTAGCCTTGGCGCTCTCACCGACACCACCCTTGGCAGCGCCGCCTCCGGCTTCCTCTTCCTTGGTCTCAACCGGCGCCCTGGCGGCCGGCTGACATGATTGGAGCACTCCCAGGAAGGCAAAAAGTACGGTTGTCGTCAGAAGTTTCTTCATTACTTTTATGAACCCCTCAAAATGAACACGAAAGGTTATCTTAAGGTTAGGGTTGGGGCCTGGCAAGGTATTGAATCAGCGGTCGAGAATATGCTGATCCGTTTCCCTCTATCGTATCGCTGGATGCCGACATCCGGGTCATCTTATCAGCACACCTGAGCCGACAACCTCTCCCCCGGCTAGTCCCGACCCGCCGCCCAGGCGGTCCCCTGGCGCAAGAGCGTCTTGAACGCCGGCACCTCCCGGGATTTCAGGTCATGCCCGAGAACGGTAACCAGGACGCGCCCCTTGCCGTAGGACCGGGTCCAGGCAACGGGTTCCCGCTTGCCGCTGTATTCCGAGGGGGCATCGAGCAGAACATGAATGCGATCCACTCCCTGGAGTCTCGAATAGAGCTCATCGTCAGCGGTGAAATCCTCCAGGCCAGCGGCGGCAGGGTGCTCTCGGTCGAGCACCTTGACAGCAAAGGTCCCCCGCGGGCTGTGCCCTGAGATCTTCTTTCCGGACACGCGGCCCACCCAGACCCGGCCAATGATGTGACGGTACTCGTCCCAGCCGGGAAAGGCGAAGATGGCGAAGTGAACAACGACCAGGCCGCCGCCGGCCCTGACGTACTCAGCCAGGGCCTTGCGCGCAGCGAGTCCGGGATCACGCGGCGGTGGATTTCGAAAGTTAAGCACGATGGCATCGTACTTCGAGAGACCACCGCCGGCGAGGATCGCTGGATCTTCGCAGACGACCACCTCTGGCCCATCCTTGCCGGAGAGCAGCGCCCTCAGATGAGGCGTGGTCTTACGCCAATCGTGCGCGGGGACATCATCCCCGGCAACGATCAGCACCTTCTTCTTCACCGTGGCGGCCTGCGCGAGCGAGATAGCGGCCGCGGGAGATGGCCTCCCGAGCTTCGGCAGGTTTCCGCTCTTCAGCAGGATCTCTTTTTCGTCCGGATTAGTGCGGAGGTAGCGGCCGGACTGTGCATCCCCGCGAAGGTAGTGATCAAAGAACGCGAGCGAGTAGGCGTTCACTACACTCTTTGCCCGGGCGATGGGCAGAAACTCTCCGCCTCCGATACCATCTCCAAACCCCGGAGCGATGGCATCCATGTCGGTAAAGCTGAAGTGCCCCCCCCGCTTCAGGGACACCAGGTGCTTGGGGCCCTCACACCCCTGGTAGTACAGCCTGGCAACGGCATTCCCGGCCGCGCCCATGGTCCGGTCCTTCTCGCCGAGCATGAGCAGCATCGGCACGGAGGTCGTTCTGCCGTAGCCCACGGTCATAGGAAGGATGGCCTTCACGCGACGGTCGGTGCCGGCAACCTTGCAAACCGTAAAGCCGCCAAAAGAGTGGCCCAGGA
>CAUZHA010000033.1:0-36543 GCA_963579555.1 Planctomycetes bacterium UBA1146 | reverse complement strand
CGTCGATCTCATCCCGGGTCAAGTCGAGCCGGGAGAGAACGGCGATCTTCTCGACCAGCTCATCCGTTACTTCAATACTCATGTTTCCAGCTCTCCGGTCTTTGTCCGGCTGAGATGCCGGCATTCGAGGACAGGACTTTCACTCTCAGACGAAGCGACCATTCTATGCCTTCATCCGCCAAGTTCAAGAGAGTCAAAAAATACGGTTCATCTCAGAGCTCCTTGATGACCCTGTCTCGGAACACCTCAAAGAATTCGTGATAGCCGGGATTGGTAAAATCCCTGTAGGTCCATGGAAGCGACCGATAGGCTCCATCCCTGTACAGCAGGGTAATCTCCTCCCAGATCCCGCCGCCCCGGTAGATTCGATGCGAATAGTCCTTGGTGCTCGCCAGGATGATTCTGCAATCGTTAATGATCCCGGGATCGATATTGATCGGACGCTCCACAGCTGCCGGACGCCTCGCCGTGATCCGCTTCTCCAATGCGATGGCGCCGTGCTTGACCTCCGCGAGGCAGTCCTGTGGATGGCGCTCTTCGCAAACGAAAAACTGCCTCTTCAGCCCCGTCCCCATCGTGTCCCGATAGCTCTGGGCGTCGGGAAAATCAAAAACCTGGCTGACTCCCAGGGAATCCAGCGGACCGTACTCCCGCTCAACCAGCTCCCGTACATCATCCAGATAGGCCTCGCTGCAGCCGAAGGCTCCGAAGAAGAGGTAGGCGAGAGTGTCCTGTCGCAAAACCCGTATGCTCGCTCGATCAAATCGAATGAAATCACTGAAAACGCCCGCCAGGACCGGCGACCTGCCGCCTTCCCGCCGAGACCTGCTGATAAACTACTTATCGGACGAAACCGGCCCCACCTTGAGATCGGCCGCTCGCGAACCCGGCTCGGGTCCCTCACCACCCAGAAGACCGAGCCACCGTCAATACGTCAACTCGCTCAACCCCCGCGGACTTCAGGATCGCGGCGCATTCCTTTACCGTCGAGCCCGTGGTCAACACATCATCGACCAGCAACACGCGCGAGGGAAATCGGCGACTCCTCCTGGCGGCAAAGACCCCACGCAGGTTCCGCAGACGCTGCCGCCTGCCCAGCCCGGCCTGCCTAGGCGTCCACCTCCTCTTTCGCAGCAGGCGCCGAAAAACGAGCCCCTGTCGGGAGGCGAAGGCGGCGGCGAGAAGATCCCCTCCCGGACCTCCGCGCAACAGGCGCTCGACAGGATGCCTGGGTATCCCGCAAACGACCACATGCTCTTCAGCTGGACGTGTCCCGGCAACAGGGGAGCTTGTGATCAATGGGCCTCGAAGCGAGAGCAGGCCCACCATGCAGGACAGAAAAACTTCGGACCGGCTTTTCTTGTACGCAAGCAGCAGCTCACGCCCGACCCCCTCGTAAGCCACGACGCAGCTCACCGAGTCCTGGGCGGGAGGATCCTGTTGACAGGACCAGCAACTGGCCACCCAGCCCCCGGCAACACCGGTCGACCCGAGCGCCCGGGAGGCCGCGGGGAGCATGCCTCCGCAGCGGGAACACGATGGCCCCGCCAGCACGAGCAACCGCGCGCAGTCCTGGCACAATGAAAAGATCTCAGCCCGATCTTGAAAATCTTCCCGGCTGAACAATCGAGGCAACGGCAGGCGAAGACCACAGGCCAGGCAGGCCGGTGGAGCAAGCAGGTCAAGCCCACCGCCGGCAAGAGCTCTGGCCCAGTTCCAGGCGAGCTGGCGAAGGCGGCCGGCGGCCCCTGCGAGCAGCCGTTTACCGGAGACTTCACAGTCCCGCCTGGAGCCGTTCCTGGAGCGCGGCCTGGAACGGGGCCTGGAACGGGGCCCCCGGTGTTTCCGCGTAAGTTTCATTTGATCTCCCCTGCAACGCATAACGCGAACAATTCTTTCCCGGCAGGCAGGGTCATTCTGGGGCCCGTGACGGCTTTCGCAAACTACACACGGCGACCGCTCTTGCCACAAACGCAATGCCTGATACAATTCTCCTCCAAAGATATGAAACAAGGCGGAGTAGCTCAGACGGCTAGAGCGTCGGATTCATAACCCGAAGGTCGGCAGTTCGATTCTGCCCTCCGCTACCAGATTCGAGCCCGCCCGGCAGTCCGGGCGGGCTTTCTTGCTGGATGGCTCAACATCCCGGCAATCCGCTAATAGTCTTGGTTTCAAACGCTACTGGACTAAACTGGATTTCGTCATGCAAAGAACGGCGCTATCGGGCCGGAAGGCGGTTTTCCACCGCGGTACCCAGGAAGCCACCAGCACGCAGATAAAACCAATGAAGATCCTCTACCGGCTTCTCTTGCTGCAATTGACAGGCGGCTTTCTCCTGCTCTCCCCGCTACAGGCGGCCCCCCAGGACGAACAGGACGACGGGAGGGTCAAGAGCGGCCTGCAGGTTATCTACGATTTCAGCCTCTCAGCCGGTCCCGTGGTAAAAGACCGATCAGGGGCGGGAAGGCCGGTCGACCTGGTCATCGCCGGCTCCAGCGCCGTTCGCCGGTCGAGCGGATCGCTCGAGGTCCGCAGCAAGACCCTGATCCAGTCAGGCAAAGAAGCCTCTCGCCTGGTCGAATCCATCCGGAGTTCGGGGTCTGTATCCATCGAAGCGTGGATTCGTCCCGCGAAGACGACGCTCGACGGTCCGGCCCGTATCCTCACCCTCTCGAAGGATTCCACCAACCGCAACTTCACACTCGGCCAGGAAAAAGACCGCTACGTCCTGCGCCTGCGCACCACGAAGACCAGCTCCAACGGCCTGCCATCGCTGGACTCCAGCAACCAGAGCCTCACCCCTGCCGTAACGCATGTCGTCTATACGCGCGCGCGCGGCGGACTGGCGCGGATCTACATCAACGGCAAGAAGAACGTTGAAAAAAAAATCGGGGGCTCCCCTTCCAACTGGGATGGAGCCTATCGACTGGCGCTGGCCGATGAACTCTCCGGGGGACGCCCGTGGCTGGGCACCTACTACCTGGTGGCGGTCTACAACCGCGACCTCTCCCCCGCCGAGATCGAGCGGAATTTCAAGGCGGGACCGGGAGTGAAAGCCTCCCCGGCGCTCGCCGCCAGGCAGAAACTGACCGCAGGCGAGAAACTCTTCGATCAACACATCGCGCCCCTGCTGTCGCGTCATTGTCTCGAATGCCACGATGCAGCGACGAAAAAGGGAAAGCTGGACCTGTCGGCAAAAGGCCCTGCCTTTAGCGGGGGTAAAAACGGAAAGGTCATCATCCCCGGCAAGCCCCTGGCGAGCCCCCTGTGGAAACTGGTCGAAAACGACAAGATGCCCAAGAAGCGCCCCGCACTTTCAAAAGAAGAAAAGAAACGGCTTCGGGACTGGATTGACTCAGGGTCTGTCTGGGTAGGTGAGGAGATAGACCCCCTGGCCCATACCCGGGACAAGCGCGCCGGAGGAACCTGGCTGCAGCGCCTGACCCTTGATGAATATATCGAAACCGTGCGGGATTCCCTCGGGGTCGATGTGGCGGAGGAAGCCCGCAAGGTCCTTCCCAGGGACCAGCGGGCAGATGGTTTCAGCAATACCGCCTACAACCTCACCGTCGATCTGAAACACGTCGAATCTTACGCAAAGCTCGCCCGGGTCATCGTCAAGAAGATGGACGTGGTGAAGTTCTCGGCACGGTTTGCGAAGAAACAGAAACTGATCGACGACGACATGCGCGACCTGATTTCGAAGATGGGCAGGTGGCTCCTGCGCGGCCCACTGCAGGAGCGCGAGGTTGTCTCCTATCGGGGGATCTCAACCACCGTCGCCAGCGCCGGGGGAAACTACAGGGAGTGCGTTGAACTGATCATCGAGGCCATGCTCCAGTCACCACGTTTTATTTACCGGGTCGAGAACCAGCGCGGAGATGGACAGCTGTGGCCGGCTGGAGAGTACGAGCTCGCCTCCCGCCTGAGCTATATCCTCTGGGGAAGCTCGCCCGACCAGGAGCTGATGAAAGCCGCCGGTGATGGAAAACTTGCGGACCGAAAATTTCTCAGCGCCCAGGTTCGGCGTATGCTGAACGATCCCCGTGCCAGGAAACAATCATCCCGATTCATCGGAGAGTGGCTGAACCTTGGCCGCCTCGACAATATGGCCCCATCTCGAAAGCTTTTCCCCGGCTGGGAGCAGGACCTCGCGCAGGACATGCGGAGGGAGACCCTGGCATTCTTCGATGACGTGGTCTGGAAGCAGAGACGCCCCTTCTGGGATCTGCTCAACGCCCAGGTCACCTTCGCTACGCCCCGACTGGCGAAGCATTACGGCATCGAAGCCCGGGGGAAGGGCCTGGTGCGCTACGAGCTGGCGTCGGTACCCGGCCGCGGCGGCCTGCTGACACAGGGGAGCCTCCTGACCATCGGCGGCGACGAGGCATCGATGGTCACCCGGGGACTCTTCATCCTCACCGAGCTCCTGCGAAGCAATGTCAAGGATCCCCCGCCTGGAACTGACACGACACCGGTTCCCGCCAGGCCGGGCCTGACAAAACGCGCCATCTCAGAAACGAGGGTCGCCGATGCTTCCTGCGGCGGCTGTCATTCAAAATTCGAGCCGCTGGCTTTCGGCCTCGAAAAATACGACGGCCTCGGATCCCGGCATGACAGGGATGAGCATGGCAACCCGCTGCGTGAAGATGGAGAGATTTCTCTGCCGGGGAGCGGGAAAACCATTCACTACCGTACGACGGCGGAGCTGATGGACCTGCTGGCGGGCAGCGAGCGTGTCCGGGAGACCCTGGCCTGGAAGCTGGCCCAGTTCGCGCTGGGACGCCCTCTTCTTGGCTCGGACAGGCGCATCCTTGGAGAGATCTATGCCGCCGCGCGAAAAAACGGCGGGAGCTACCAGGACCTGATGACTGCAATTGTTCTGAGTAATCTGGTAACATCGACTCGAACGGAGAACGAGTGATGAAACAAAAACCCCTCAGCCGCCGGATGATTCTCAAGGGCCTCGGCAGTGTGGCCATCGGCCTGCCGCTGCTCGAGGAAATGCTCGCGCCCTCCGCCTTCGCCCGACAGCAGGAAATCCCGGTTCGGGCCTTCAACGTATTCTTCGGCCTAGGGATTCCTTCCCCGCTGCAAACCGAGGGGTTCAAGGGCGTTCTCGAACCCCTCGAACCGCTGAGCCGCAAGCTGCTCATCATGCGTAATGTCGACCAGGTCCGCTGCGATGAAAAAGGGATCAATGCCCACTTCGACGGCGCCTCGGGCGCCTTTACCGCCGAAGCGCCCAATGGCGAAGCTCGCTCAGGCGGACCTTCTATCGACCAGGTCATTCGAAGAGGCCATTATCCCGAGGGCCTGCCCCCGGGCATGGTACCCACCCTGATTGGCGGCACCTTCTTCCGGCGCAGCCGCATCAGCCGCTTTGTCCACAGCTACAACCCGGATGGAAGCGTGGCGGCGACGATCCAGGAAAAACCCCGGGCTCTCTTCGAGAGGGTCTTCGGTACAATCACCGCTGAAAAGGGCTCCGATGCCCGGCGCCTGCATCTCAAACGCAGCGTCCTGGATTCGGTGGTAGGCCAGTACAGGTACTATACCGGCAACAGCTCACCCCTGGGCGCGGCGTCGAGGGCGCGTGTGGCCGATCACCTCGACCGCATACGGGAATACGAGCAACGTGCCTACAAGATGAAAACAATCGACCCGAGGGCTCCCGCCCTTCCGCCCAGGTCCAGGCTGAAGCATGGCGGCGAGGCGGATCCCGGCGGCGAGGGGATTGACATGACCCTTGACGAACTGATCCCCGAGTGGCGCCTGATGGCGGATCTTTACGCTCTTGCCATCCAGTGCGATCGAACCCGTTTTGGTTCCGTGACCTTCCTCGCGGCCGGAGAGCGAATACGGCTCAAGGGCGATTATCGATACGGCGGACGGAAGATCTATCAATTCGACGATGCCGCCCAGCACAAGCGCTCCGGGTCCGGAGGCTGCAGCCACGAATGGTGGCACCAGTTCGACCCGAAGAAGAAAAACGAGCAGCTTCGAGCGCACGCGCACATGAAGATGCGCGAGGTGGCCTATTTCCTCCAGAAACTCGACGGCAAGGATTCCAGGGAGGCTAACGGCAGGACCATTCTGGAAAACAGCCTCATCACCATCTCCACCGAATCCGGCGATGGACGCCACTCGAACGTGAAGCGCGAGCTCTCGGGTGTCTTCCATGCGATCTCGAGCGCCGGCGGGCGCTTCAAAACCGGCGAGATCATGGATGTCGGGGCAGAGGGAATCGATGTCTACAACACCCTCCTCGAAGGAATGAAGGTTCCCGGGCGCCTCGGCCCCCCGAAACGCGAAGCGCGGCCTGTAGGCAAGATCCGCGCCTGACCGTCACAAACACGCCTCCCGCCTGCAGCCACGCGGCCTGAAAAAAATCAGGGCGTGGCCGTCTCGAGCTGGAGGTCGAAGTAGACATCGCTGGAGCCCTCGGCATTGTTGATCAATACTGAGACGATATTGCCATCTTTCTTGATGAGTCCGGCGTCGATCTCAACGGTACGATTCCAGTACTTGGCCTCGTGGTTGGCTTCTTCTTTGTCGACCTGCTTTCCGTTGATCCACACCACGGCTGAGTCGTCGGAAGCGACCAGCAGCTTGAACTTCTTCTTGGCGTCAATCAGCTTCTTCTCGACGGAGAACTTCCTGCGAAAGAGAATCGCCTGGCCCTTGAGCTCGAGAGTCTTCCCCTTCTTCTTGGCCACATCGGCCTCTCCGTAGCCCAGGGGAGCCTTCCCCTTGGCCCATTTCCCATCGTCGAAGGCCGCCTTGACCCAATCCTCTCCCTTGATGCCGCTGGCCGGCGCATAGCTCCAGCCAGCGCTTGACTGCGCGATCACGACCACCGCCTTTTCCGGCTTCGGGGCCGGTTTGGGAGCGGGCTTCGCGCCAGGCGCCGCGGCAACGGGCTCTCCCGCGACCACCTTCGCGGCCACCAGGCCCCGGTTGACATCGACCCCGGGAAGCGCCTTCTCAAGCTCTTCAACACCAGCATCGGTAACCTCTGTCTGCCAGAGATAGACTTTCTTCAGGCTCTTGAGGCTGGCAAGACTCTTGATGCCAGCGTCGTTGACCTTCGTTCCATAGAGGTTCAGATAATGAAGATTCTGAAGCTTTCCGAGATGAGTCAGGCCGGAGCCGTCTATGCCGGTAAGCTCGAGATGCAGGCGGCCAAGGTTCACCAGCCCGGAAAGATTCGCAAGTCCCGCATCGGTAATCTTGGACCCCGCCAGGTTGAGCTCCGCGACTGCCGCGGCTCCCTTCAGCGAGGCAAGCTGCTCGTCGCCAGTCTTGCCTGCGACAGCCCGGAAGCTGACGGTGACAAGGTTGGTGTCCTGGGCGAGGCGCATGGCCCGGCCGCCGGCCTTGGTAATTGCATCGGTGACCGCTGCCGGCAGTTCGGCGACGTTTACCTTCTTGGCGGGTTTCGCTTCCGTCCCGGCCGGAGCGCCTCCCTCGGCCCACTTCGCTCCCTGGTCAATCCAGCGCTTGAGAGCTTCGATCTGGCTCTTCTCAAGGGGCCCGCCCTCGGGAGGCATGATGTCATCATCATCCTTGGGAAGGGAAATGCGCTTGATAAGCAGGCTCTCGGCCGACTTACCAGGCGCGATAGCGCCGCCGTTCTTGCCGCCCTTCAGGACGTCTGCGAGGGTGTGAAGCCTGAGCTTGGACTTGGCCTTCTTTTCTCCATGGCATTTGAAACAATTAGCCTTGAGCACCGGCAGGATCTCTTTTGAGAAATCGACCTCCTGGGCAGGAACCGGCTGGGCAGAAAGAACCAGCATTGAAAACAGGGCGACGGGTGCGAGCACCTTGCTCACCGTTACCAGGAACGATTTCGGCAATCGAATTAGCTGATGTACATTTCTCATTTCAGGCGACTCCACGGTAATTGATTAATATCAGCGGGGTTGATTCCATGACAAACAAGCATAGATAATAGCTGGATGATACCGTTCAAAACCATCGTCTTTCGGCCGAATCGCGTGATACCATTCCCGCTCGTTTCGTCGGGCCGCGCTGGCCGGCAACGGCAAGCCCTCCTGAAAAACCCTGAGCTTACCCGACCATGCAGATCAAGCAAATCCGCGTCCGCCACGCCAACCGCTCCATCTGGGGCCACCTGGCCGAGCGGGAGAAGACCCTGCCGCTCGTAACCCCGCTGGACATCTACACCGACTTCAAGGAAACCAGGGGTTCCTGGTTCTGGGATTCCGGCATGGCGGCCATCCAGATCGAGACGAACGATGGAATCGTCGGCACCGGCTGGTGCGAAGACGGCTGCGATGCGGTGCGTCCTATCGTAGAGAACCATCTCTCGCGGCTGCTCATCGACCAGGATCCACTTGATACCGAGAGCCTGTGGGACCGTCTCTTCCGGGCGACTCTCCCCTACGGCAGGAAAGGAGCCGTCCTCCAGGTCATCAGCGCGATCGACATCGCTCTCTGGGACCTGAAGGGGATCGCCGCCGGCAGGCCCGTCTACGAGCTGCTCGGCGGACCCGTCGCTGAATCCGTACCGGTCTACGCCTCGGCGCTGCATCCCGTGGGACACGACAAGGTGCGAGCTGAAGCCCGCGCTTATGTAGCCGAAGGATACCAGTCCATGAAGATGCGCTTCCCCTACGGCCCGGGCGATGGCGAAAAAGGAATGGAAGAGAACGAGGCCCATATCGCCAATGCGAGAGAGGCCGTCGGTCCCGACATTGCCCTGATGGCGGACGCCTACATGGGCTGGAACCTCGACTACGCAGTAAAAATGTGCGGGCGGCTCGAGCCCTACGGCCTGGCGTGGGTCGAAGAGCCCCTGATTCCCGACGATCTCGATGGCTATGCCAGCCTGCGCAAGGAAACATCCATCCCGATCTCAGGGGGTGAACACGAATACACCCGGTATGGTTTCCGCGATATTATCAACAAAGGAGCCATGGATATTATCCAGCCGGACTTGAGACGATGCGGAGGCTTCACCGAAGGACAGAGAATCGCCGCCCTGGCCGCCGAGAGCGGCGTCACCCTGATCCCCCACGCCTACGGGGTCACCCATCTGCACTTCGCCCTCGCGAATAAGAACATACCGATGATCGAATATTTTCCCCTGCCCTGCTGGGACTCTCTGCCGGATGCCGAGATTGAGCCGATCTTTTACGGCGAACCGCAACCGGAAAACGGCAGGGTCATCGTCGAGCCGAGGCCCGGGCTCGGAGTCGAGGTCAACGAGAAGATCTTCAGCTGATGATCTCTTCGAGCGTTTTTCCTCCGATGTCGGTCAGGCGCCGGTTGCGACCGGCGTAGAGGTAGGTCAGGCGCTCATCCTCGAGTCCCATGAGATCGAGAATGGTGGCGTGAACATCACGCATATGGATCGGCTTACCAACCGACCGGAGGCTGAACTCATCGGTCTCGCCCGCCTTCGAGCCGCCCTTGACGTCGCCGCCGGCCATCCACATGCAGAGAGCGTAGGAATTGTGCTCCCGGCCCGGCTTGCTTCCAAGCCCCCCATTTCGGAAAGGAGTTCGCCCCATCTCCGAGGCCCAGACCACCAGGGTCTCCTCGAGAAGTCCACGCTGCTTGAGGTCAGTGAGAAGACCGGAGACCGGCTTGTCAACCTCGCGGCTGTGGCGAATCATGCCGCCCTTCACATCGCCGTGATCATCCCAGCTATAGCCCCCGATCTGGACGCCATGAACCAGGAGGCTGTAGCGGACCCCGCGCTCCACAAGCCTCCGGGCAAGCAGGCACTGTCGACCGAAGCCGGCCGTAGGCCCATGGTTCAGGCCGTAAAGCTCGCGCGTTGATTCTTTCTCCCTGGAGATGTCGACGATTTCAGGCGCCTCCATCTGCATCCGGAAGGCCAGCTCGTAGGCGCTGATTCTCGCCTCCAGCTCGGTATCGTCGGACTTCCCATCGAGGTGCTTACGGTTCAGCCACTTCAGAGCGTCAAATTCCTTTCGCTGCTGAGTCGCGCTTACCCCGGCGGGTCTCTGGAGGTTCAAAATCGGAACTCCCTTCGGCCGCAGCAGGGTTCCCTGGTAAGCCGCTGGAAGATAGCCGTTGCTCCAGACGGCCGCCCCATTGGTCGGAGCTCCCCTCGGATCCTGAATAACGACATAGCTGGGCATGTCCTGGTTCGGACTGCCGAGACCGTAGCTCACCCAGGAACCGATGGACGGGCTGCCGGGAAACTGGTCTCCTGTGGTCACGTGAAGCGTCGATGGTCCATGGTTCTGATTGTCGGTCTTGATTCCGTGAATAAAGGCGATGTCATCCACATGCCTGGCGATATGGGGAAACCGATCCGAGATGTACTTTCCGGACTCGCCGTAGCGCTGAAACTTGAAAGGGCTCCCGACCGTCGCATGGGGAAAGGACAGGCGTCCCTGGAGCTCACCCGAGATCTCGGGGATTCTCGAAAGAGGCTTGCCGTGGAGCTTGTTGAGGACCGGCTTGTATTCGAAGGAGTCCATCTGGCTGACTCCTCCCCCAAAGAACATGAAGATACAGTGCTTGGCCTTGCGCTGATGATGAGGCAGCCTGACCTCAAGCGGGTTTACCCGCACATCGGCCCTCAAATCGGAGCTGAGCGCCCCACCAAGCGCCAGGGCGCCGAATCCGTTGAAAGAACTCGACAGAAAATTCCTGCGTGAAAATCTGCCGGGGCGATCAGAGCTGGCTGTGTTCCCTGTCATGAACCACTCAATCGATGTAAATGAACTCGCTGGTGTTGAATAATACCCGGCAGAGAGCGACAAGGGAATCTTTCCCTGCCCCGCCCTCCGAGGAGCTGAGGAGCTCGACCATCCTGGCCGTCTCCTGGGGCTTCGGGGGACGCGCGAACGCCAGCAGGAAGGCCTGCTCGACCCGCCTCGCTGGATCGTCGCCGGCGAGCTCCCGCACCCTTTGAGCGAAAAAATCCGCCTCGCGGGAAACAAAGTCGCCATTGTACATCGCGAGCGATTGAAGAGGCGTAACAGAGGTGCGTCTCTGATCTCTGGATGTATCGCAAACGGTAGAATCAAAGGACTGCAGGAAGGGCATGTTCAGGGTGCGCTGCTGGTAAATATAGATGCTGCGTTTCCTTCCTTCGTTACCTCCCTGGGTATCCCACTTGCTCTTGTCCCACTTGACCGCCTCCTCGATAGACCCCGGAAGGGGCGGAAAAATCGGCAGGCCGAATTGTTCAGGATTGAGCCTTCCGCTTACCGCGAGAACACTGTCCCGCACCGCCTCAGCCTCCAGCCGCCGACGATTGAAACGCCACAGCAGCTTATTTTCAGGATCCACCTCGGCCGCCCTGGCATCGCGGTTCACCGTCGCCTGGCGATAGGTGCTTGAGTTGCAGATCAGCCTGTGGACAGACTTCACGCTCCACCTGGCCTTGACGAATCGATCCGCAAGCCAGTCGAGGAGCTCGGGGTTGACAACTCCCCCGCTGAGTTTACCAAAGTCACTTGGAGTCGCGACGATCCCCCGGCCGAAGTGCCAGTGCCAGAGCCTGTTCACCATCACCCGCGCGGTCAGCGGGTTCTTGCTGCTGGCGATCCAATTCGCCAACGTCATCCGCCGGCTCCTGGTCGGCCAGCGCTTGAAGGGATCCAGGCGAATCTTCGCCGGCTTGTCATCACCCGTTATGCAGCTGAGGAAGCCGGGCCGCACCACCTCGCCCGGGTTGTCGTACTCCCCCCGAATCATGATGTGGGTGGCCTGCACCCCCGGCTCGTACGGAGGGCCATAGGAATGACGCAGCGACATCGCCACCGGCTTCAGCCTCTTGAGGTGCTGCTTGACGAACTTGTCCCTGGTCTGGAGGTAGCGGTAGCGATAGCGCTCTTCGGCTGTAAAAAGGCCGTTTGAAAAATCATTGAGGAGATTCTCGATCGAGCGCGCCCCGGATGCGGAGGGGTTTACCGCCGTCGTGAGATAGCAGCCGCCGCCGCCCACCTCGAAGCCATAACCCTCGGCTGAGAGATCGGAGCCGTAGATAGAAACGATCGACCCGGCCTGGTCCTTCAGGAAAGAGGCTCCCTTCGCCGGGCCGCGCATAAAATCATCATCAAAGCTCACGGCCGGCGCCCTTCCGCCGAGCATCGCCAGCTTCGGCTGCAGCTTGCCATCGGCCTGGACAAGCTCGAGGCCGGTGATCCTGTCCTTCCAGGCCGAGACCGGGGTGCCGGCGGCCGGATTGGGAGACTCCGGGTTCGCATCGAGATCCGAGGCGTCGAGCCAGTAGCGCAGGCCCGCTCGCGGGGGTTCGGCAGGTCCGGCGGCCTTGCCGCCGTATTTGCGCCCGTAGTATTCCTGCAGGGCAGCGCGCTCACCCTCGGCAAGAGGGTGGTCGTAGACCAGGATTTCCCCGAAGGCTCCCCTGTACGGATTCCCTCCCGGATTCCCGGAGCCCTGCGTGTGTTTCCCGAGACTGATAAAATTCGGCCCGGGAATGTCACCGAACCAATGCCCGCTATTGGACCCGCTGAGGGTGCCGGGCACCCCGGTGTTTTTTCCGTCGGTGAAGAAAGACCAGCGCCCGCCATCGCTGCTGAGCACGGTGAGATGCGGCTTGCCATCGGACACAGCGCGTTTTTCAAAGGCGTAGTTGTTTCCCAGGGGGCCTCCCCCCGCCTGGACCGCCGCGCCTGAGCCAACGTCTCCAAGCCGGGGCTTCATCGACTGCAGGAATTCACCCAGCAGCTTTTTCGAATTCTTCAGATCGCTGTCGAGGGTGGAACGAAGATTCTCGGCCCATTTCTTCTCACCCGGACGGTAGAAACCAGCCGGCAGGGGGCCGCCGATCTGGAATCCATCGCCAGGCTCGGGGCGGGGGATCTGGACCGTGGAGAAGAAGGCCTTCATGCGGTAGAAGTCCCTGGTCGGGATCCCATCATACTTATGGTCATGGCATTTCGCACAGCCCACGGTGAGACCGAGAAAGACAGAGGACACAGTTGAGGTCATCTCGCTCAGCAGCTCATGTCGAGTCTCATCACCGCGCGGCTCTGTAAACGGGGCCAGGCGAAGGAAGGTCAGGGCGACGACATGCTCAGGCTTGACCCCTGGAAGATCACCGGCTCCCATCACGTCGGAAAATTCATCACCCGCCAACTGCTCCCTGATGAACAGGTTGTAGGGCTTGTCGGAGTTGAAGGCATCGATGACATAGTCCCTGTAGCGCCAGGCATGCGGAAGATCCGGATCACCCTCGTAGCCGGCCGTGTCGGCATAGCGCGCCAGGTCAAGCCAGAACCGGGCCCAGCGCTCGCCATAGCGCTTGTCGGCCAGGAGTCGGTCCACCAGCTTTCCGTAGGCCTTGGGATCCTTGTCAACGATAAAGGCCTCGACAGCCGCCGGCTCGGGGGGCAAACCAATCAGGTCAAAATAGAGCCGGCGGACCAGGGCTCGCCGGGAAGCCTCTTCAGCCGGAGCCAGCCCCTTGGATTCCAGCCTGGCGAGAATAAACCTGTCGATCTCGTTACCTGCCCAGCCGGAGTTTTTAACCTCCGGGAGCTGCCCCGGTTGAACCTGGGTAAAAGGCCACTCTCTCTTCGGCTCCTCACAAAGACCAGAGGAGTGGATAAAACCCAGGGCCAGGACCAATACAGGCAGAGAACGCATGCGAGTTACCAATGCTGTTTTTGATGGCCTCCGCAACCGAACAGGCTGCAACGGGGTCCATCATAACTGGGGACTTCATCCGCTTTCAAGTTAATGCCTGCCAAAGCCCTCGGTAAAAAAAAAAGGGTAAAAGCTCGCGGCCGTTCTGCCGGTGGCACTCTTACCCTCGTAGATACCCGCCTTGCCGGGGTGGCATTGGCTCAGCGGGACTTTATTTTTTCTTTCTGCCCTCGGCAGAGGCCTCAGATGGCCTTGAGTAGCTCCTTTATTTCAGGGAACCAGCCCTCCAGGAGGGCCAGCTTGAACTCCATCCGCTCAAGGCGCAGCTTGTCAACGCGGACCCGGCTCTGCCGGGTCTCGTTTTTAATCTCCTGGGCGACACCAATCACAGCAGCGGTGGCGACCTCTCCCGAGAGATAGCTTCTCTGTAACAGGACCCGACTGAACAGCCGGACCAATTCCTCGGAGAGATCCAGGGCGGAGCGAAGCTGGTCACGCGCGGTGGCCAACACCTCCTCCACCTCCATCTGCTTCACCAGGCCCGCCCGTTCGATGCAGCCAAGCTGAATCCGCGCGCTGAGACGTGAGATCTCCTCGTCAGCCAGAACTACAGATGACTCACTGCAACAGACCCTGTTGGCACGCAGCAATTCCCGGAGAACACGATCTCGGCGATCGAGGCTCTCAGCCTCGGAGACCAGGTCCCTGGCAAATTTCCTGATCTTGCCCGCACGAAGCTTCTGTCGGCGAGCCGTGCGCCGCAGGGCGGAGGCCGCAAGGAAGCTGACAGCCCCCCGGCCATCAAGAGCCGCCTGCAAGCTCAACGCCGGCGCATAGTCAGGATCGATGGCCAGGGCCACGGACAGCTCTCGTCCGGCCCTGTCCGTTTCCTCCAGGGCCAGGGCATCCAGGGAGCGCTGTAGAAAACACCTGGTGAGATAGGTTCGCAGGCCGCTCGGCTTCTCCTCGCCACCCCGTAGAGACATTCCTTTTTGCAGGGCCTCCACCAGGTCTCGAAGTTCCTGCCCCCTGGCGCCGGATGTATCGAGCCTGTCGGAGAAGATCCCTGAAACCCCGCAGCGCTCGAGCTCAGCCGCCAGCTCATCTGCCGCCGCCACCCTCCAGCGCTGCTCGAGGATCTGCTGACGACAGTTCTCCAGGTTGTTGGTCTCGCTGCGATTGTATTCCCTGAACTCTTCGAGAACCTCGACGATCGCGATACGCTCAACCTCGGATTCGGCTTCAGCTGTCTTCAGGCTCCGGAAGCGCAGGGCACTGCGCTCCCTCAGCATGGTAAGAAAATCGAGAAGGCCTCTGTCAGCGGGAGATGTCAACAGCAGGTCAATCCTGATGCGCGGGTAATTTCGTTCGATCCACTGGTAAGCGAAACGAGCCCGATTGAGATTGCCTACCGCCTCAAAACAAAGCCCGGCCCTGTAGGCTGCCCGAAGCCTGTCCAATTGCCCCGAGCTCGACTTCGAGACATCGGAGCCGGGCTGGCTGGGGCGGCGATAGAGCACCTCGTACTCCTCGGCGGCCTCTACGAAATCACCTTCCAGGTTTTCCTTCTCCCACGATTTCAAGAACGCCGCCCCGGGCGCTAACGCCGAGGAGCTACCCGCCATGGCTGGAACAACTGAAGCCGCTACCATCGCAACCGTCAGTGAAACCACACCGAGCGAAAAACTGGATTTGAGAAGGGGAGAGAAATACATGATCGATTCGCAATCGAGGAAAAAAAGCGAGCGGCCCGGGACAATCCAACAGAGAAAAGAAGAGAGGGTTTATCCCGGATTCCATCGAAACGGTATCCACGGCCCGCGCCGCGACCTCACACATCTTAGCGGAACTCCTGTCACGGGACTGTCACCGCGGCAGGAAAAAAACAAAACCCTGATAAAACACCACAACCCCTGAATCAGGAACAGCTTGCGTGTTTCTCAGGATTGCGGAGGACGGAACTTGTAGCCAACCCCACGGACTGTCAGCAGAAAGCGGGGCTCGAGAGGGTTCTCTTCGATTTTCTGCCGCAGCCGGTTGATGAAATTATCGATGGTCCGGGCTGTACCGTAATAATTATAGCCCCAGACCTTCTGGAGAATACGCTCCCGCGGCAGGACCTTGCCGATGTTGCGCACCATGAAACAGAGCAGCTCGAATTCCTTGGTGGTCAGGTTGACCTCTTCGCCTTCCAGGAGGACAGAACGCCCGGACAGGTCGAGCTCGAGGGGACCGATGGTCAGCTTCTCGCCCTCGGAGGCGTTCACCCGGCGCAGCACGGTCTGGATCCTGGCCAGCAGCTCAGCCACGCTGAAGGGCTTCGTCATGTAATCATCGCCGCCAAGGGTCAGCCCGGTGACCTTGTCGGACTCAAGGGCCTTGGCCGTCAGAAAGATCACCGGGGTCTCCACCTTATTGTTGCGCAGAACCTCGCAGACCTCGAAGCCATTCATGCGGGGCAGCATGACATCGAGAATAATGAGATCCGGCCGCTCATCAACCGCGAGGCCGAGGCCGGCCTCTCCATCCGACGCGGTGAGAACCTCGTACCCCTCGAACTGCAGGTTCTTCTTCAAACCAAAAAGAAGCGAGGAGTCATCCTCTACGATCAGCACGCGGGCTTTCTTCTTATTGGAATTGTTATTTTCGGCCGCCATGGTCTCTCTCACTCGGCAAGAACATGAGTCTTCTTGAGCTGCAGGGTAAAAACGCTGCCTGATTCAGGCTGGCTGGAAACCCGGATATCACCGTTGTGTACTTTGGCTATGTAACGTGAAAAGGCCAGACCTAAACCTGTGCCCTCAACCTCCCTGGTCAGCAAATCATCAGAGCGGAAAAACTTCTCGAAGATACGCCGGTGATCACGCTTTGGAATACCAACGCCCTCGTCAACCACCTCGACAGCGATCTCGTCGACCGTCTCGCGAATGTTAACGATAATATCCGTCTCCTGCGGTGAATACTTGGCGGCATTGGACAGCAGGTTAAGCACCACCTCGATCATCGAGGTGCGATCCATCTGGATATTCGAGATGTCCTGTACGCTGAGCAGCTTGACCTCGCGCGGACGGTCGGAGGTGTGGGCGTGGAAAAGGCTGATGGCCTCATCTACCACCTCGGCCATATTGCAGCTGCCGAACTGGAAGACCTTCTGCTCGCTCTCCACCTTCGAATAGGCCAGCACCTTGTCAATCAGGCTGGAGAGCCTGTCGCTCTCACGCTCGATGAGCTCGAGACACTCCTGCTGTTCCTCCTCTCCGCTCACCCTTCCCTCCCGCAGGGTCTCGGTGAACATCTTGATCGCGGCCAGGGGTGTTTTCAACTCGTGGCTGATAAAGCTTACGAAATCCGATTTGAGCCTGGCCGTCCGGGTCTCCCGAAGAACGTAGCGCAGCGTATAAAAGACTCCCACCATGATCACCAGGACAAGAAGGATAACCGCCCAGGTGAAGGTCGCAAGGGTCAAGACCTCGAAGCTTCGAAAACCCACCGGGAGCCCCCCGGGTTCCGGGAAATAACGAAGCTCCAGGTGGGAAAGCGGAGGCGGCAGAGCCTTCGCGACCAGGGATTCTTCCGTGCCGGCCTTCTTCTGCGGATCGAGAAGACTCCCTGAGGGAAGAGCCGGCAGCAGCAGCGCGTCGCTGAGATGCAGCCGATCCTTGACCTCATCAAGCTGGGCGAGAAAGCGGTCGGGATCCAGGAGCAGGTGTACCACGAAGGCTGCGTCATCTGTCGGCACGGTGAGAAAAAGCAGCTCTCTCTCTCCTACAGGAGGCCGGCTCACCAGGCACTCCGAGCTGATGGAGGAGGCGGCCTGCTCAAGTGGAGCAAGGAGGCTCTTCATCAGCTCAGCGTCGATGAAAAGAGCCGGGGCGCTCCCCTTCGCCCGGGCGGCGGGCGACACATGCTCCGAGAGCGCCTCCCTGTAGACGGCAGCCACCTCCGCCGAGACTCGAAAGCCTTCCTCGTCGAGGGCCCTCAGCAGCGTCCTGGCAACCTCGGCGGCCTCGGGCCGCCCACGTCGCTTCAGCAATTTGAACTTCTGATAGAGCAGGGGAAACTTACGCACCATTCCGCTGCCGTCAACCGTGGCTCCAAAGCGGGCGAGGGCCAGGCTAAGGTAGCGGATGGAATCAGACGAATCCTCCAGCTCACGGCTGGTCCTTGCCGCCCCCAGCAGGGCCCCTAGCATGACAGTCGGATCCCGGTGACTCAGCAACGGCCGATAGAGCATCAGGGCCGCAGCATTCTTCCCCTCCACCCCCTCCATCCTGATAGCCGCGAGCAGGGCGGGATTCTGCCGATTGGAGAGCAACTCCGGATAGGGCTTCCCAGCCTCGACCCTGGTGAGCTCTCCACGCCGCGAATAGAGAACATCGATGACAAACGGATCCTCTCGCATGGCTGCCAGGTAGGCCCCCCTTGCATTCGCATCGACGAGAAGCTCCTTGAAATGGTCCAGATTCTCCTTCCACTCATGCTCGAGAGCCGCCGTGACATTTTCGAGATCCTCGCGATAGCCGTCGCGGACAAAGTCCTTAACGAAATGATCGGCCTCGAAAACAGTCACCAGCCCCAGGGCGGTCACGAGAACGCTAGGAATCAGGATCGCGACCATGACGGTCGCGATCAGCCTGATGGGAACCCCTCCCAGGTAGCTCTTAAATGATTCGTACAAGTCGGAAGCCCTTCAGCCACAGGTCGGTTGGAGTCGGAAAACCCCGAAATACGATTATATCATGAAGAGAAAATTCATTCCCACAAGCCTCAGGAACCCGGATCCGGCTTTGCAATCCGATTGCCGGTCCGGGGACGCCCTGCCCTGGGAGCGTTCATTTCACCTCCATCCTCCATCTTCTTTTTCAACTCGTCGATGGAGTCGCGAAGCTCCGCGGCCCTCTCAAACTCGAGATTCTCGGCCGCATCCAGCATTTCCTTCTCGAGCTGAAGCAGATTTTCCCGCTTCTGGAAGGTCTCCTTATCGTCGCCGATAACCCGCCTGACGATCTTGTGGGCCCGGATCTCCTGCTCGATACCAGGCAGGATCGCCTTGCGAATGCTGCGGGGCTCGATGCCATGCTCACGGTTAAATTCCTTCTGGAGCTTGCGCCGCCGGGTAGTTTCACCCATGGCCCTGCTCATGGAACCAGTCACCGAATCGGCGTAGAGAATAACCCGGGCATCGACATGTCTCGCGGCCCGTCCGATGGTCTGTACAAGAGCCGTCTCCGAGCGCAGGAAGCCCTCCTTGTCCGCATCCAGGATCCCCACCAGCGAGACCTCCGGCAGATCGATCCCCTCGCGAAGCAGATTTACGCCGACCAGGACATCGTAGCGTCCTCTCCTCAGGTCCTGGAGGATTTCCACCCGCTCGATGGTCTCCACCTCGGAATGAAGGTACTGGCTCTTGATGCCGATCTCCTGGTAGTGCTCGTGAAGATCCTCCGACATACGCTTGGTGAGCGTCGTCACCAGGGTCCGGTTGCCCGCCTTGATATTCTCACGGATCTCCTCGGTAAGATCGGGGACCTGCCCCACCGCGGGCCGAACCTCCACCAGGGGATCAAGCAGACCGGTTGGACGATTGATGAGCTCCACCACCTCTCCCTCGCAAATCTCAAGCTCGTAATTGGCGGGGGTGGCCGAGATGAAAATAACCTGGCCCGTCTTCTGCACCCATTCATCAAACCGCATCGGCCGGTTATCGAGAGCGGAGGGAAGCCTGAAGCCATGCTTGACCAGCGTCTCCTTCCGGGCTCGATCACCGTTGTACATGCCGCCAATCTGTGGAATGGTCACATGCGACTCATCGATGATGGTAAGAAAATCATCGGGGAAATAATCAAGCAGGTTGTGCGGCCGCTGCCCCGGGGGCAGGCCCGTAAAATGACGCGAATAGTTTTCTATCCCCGGACAATAGCCGATCTCCATCAGCAGCTCACAGTCATACCGGGTACGGGAACCGAGCCGCTGAGCCTCGAGCAGTTTCCCGTTTGATTCCAGCTGGGAGAGGCGCTCCTCGAGTTCAGCCCTGATGCCAGTGACAGCATCCTGGATCTTGTCCTCACTGATGACAAAATGCTTGGCCGGATAGATTGTGATCCGATCGAAATCATCGAGGATCTCCCCTGTGAGAGGATCGATCTCTACGATGTTCTCCACCTCGTCGCCAAAGAGTTCGACCCGGTAGGCGGTCTGTTCATAGGCGGGAAGAATCTCTACCACGTCGCCGCGTACGCGGAAGGTCCCCCTCAGCAGCTCCATATCACTTCTGCGGTATTGGATCATCACCAGCCTCTGCAGGAGATCATCCCTGTCCAATACTCCCCCGCGGTCAATCCTGACCAACATCTCGCTGTATTCCTCCGGGCTGCCCAGGCCGTAGATGCAGGACACGCTCGAGACGATGATGACATCCCGGCGCGACAGCAGCGAACTGGTCGAAGAGAGCCTCAACCTGTCGATGTCATTGTTGATGGATGCGTCCTTTTCGATATACAGATCACGCTGTGGAATATAGGCCTCCGGCTGGTAGTAGTCGTAATAGCTCACGAAATACTCAACCGCGTTGTTAGGAAAGATCTCCCTGAACTCGGAATAGAGCTGCGCCGCGAGCGTCTTGTTATGAGAGATCAGGAGCGTTGGGCGATTCATCTCGGCGATCACGTTCGCGACCGTGAAGGTCTTGCCCGAGCCGGTGACCCCCAGGAGCGTCTGGCAGGGCCGTTTTTCCCGGACCCCCCGGGAAAGCTCCCTGATGGCCCCCGGCTGATCTCCACAGGGCTGAAAAGAACTGATGATCTCAAACGGCCGGCTCTCCTGTCCCTTCATCTTCCGACCTCCTCTCTGCGAAGAGTGATAAAAGGCCTGGCCTTCGTGAGCCAGCCCCGCGGCAGCCCGGGTATCTCCGCCAGTTGCTCGAGGCTCTTGAGCGGCAGATGCCCGCTGACATAGTCGACAATCCTGCGAGCCCGGGCCTCCCCGATTCCTTCCAACAGAGCCCACTCGTACCAGGCCGCGCTCTCAACCTCGATCACCAATGGCTTCACATCCCGCGTCACTGAGACGACCCTGGCCTCCGGTCCATCCGGAGCAAAAGCGGGAAGCACAAGTATGAGCATCGATAAGAAAACCAGGGCGGCCTCGGCCCCCGGAGGATCAAATCTTCCGCACGGGCGCCCCTCATTGAATCGATCCTCGTCTTCCAAACCGGCCTTCTCCTTCACTTCACCATCTGCAGATAGGGACGCACCTTCCTGGGAAAATCCGGCAGTGAGTCGCCCACCTTCAGGCCGGCCTTCCTGTACCAGCCCTTATCCACCTCGAGGGCGTAGCGAACGACAAACCGCGACGGAACGGAGGTCAGATCGAAGGGACGCATATCTCCGATCTGCAGGACCTCCCCCTCGTCATTGATAAAGGCGATCGAAAGCGGGATGCGGGTGTTCTTCATCCAGAAGCTGAGCTTCTTCGCGAAAGGAAAGACGAAGAGCATCCCCGAATCCTCCTCCAGGGCGTCCCGATTCATAAGCCCCATCTTCCGGGTTCCATCGGTATAGGCCACCGTGGTTTTGAGCACCCGCTGCCCCACCTTGAGACGCAGCCGGGTGTCCGCTTCCCGCACCCGCGGCGGATCACTGCAGCCTGACTGAAGTAACAGCGGCAGAACGGTCAGGACATATAATACGCGCTTGGTCATTTCTCCGGCTCCAGAATAAACACCTCCGACAATTCAAGGCTGACATCCAGCGCCGAAGCCGAATGGGTCAGCGCCCCCACGGATATTCTATCGACGCCGGTCTCGGCGATCCGCCTGGCATTCTCCAGGCTGATTCCTCCCGATGCCTCCAGCAGCACTGCGGAATCCCGGCCCCGCTTTTCCTCCACAGCCCAGGCGAGGTCGCCGGGAGAAAAATTATCGAGCAGGATGGAATCGACTCCGCTGACTTCGAGGGCCTCGAGATATTCTTCCCGGGAATCGACCTCGACCTGAAGAAAGGCGGCGGGTGAGGATGCGCCCAGGGTCGACACCCAATCCGCCAGGGTTGATTCGCCCGCCTTCCGCAAGATCCAGGAATGATTGTCCTTGAGCATGATCGCATCGGAGAGATCAAAGCGGTGGTTCGTTCCCCCGCCTGTCCTGACGGCGTATTTCTCGAGTCGGCGCCAGCCGGGAGTTGTCTTCCGTGTATCGAGCAGGACCACGTCGATGCCATCGAGCTCCTCCACCCAGCGCGCCGTCCAGCTGGCGATCCCGCAGAGCCGCTGGAGGAAATTCAGAAGCACCCTCTCGGCCCGGAGAATAGCCGCGGCAGGGCCGGACAATTCAAGCAGGACAGCTTCCTTCGACACCACCTCACCCTCAGAAGTGAGAACCGAAACCTCCACCCCCTCATCGACCTTCGCAAAGAGAGCCTCGGCGACCGGGGCGCCGCAGAAGACTCCCCCCTCGCGGGCGACGCAGCGTGCGACAACCCCCATCCCGGGAAGAGTACCGGCGGCCGGAGCCTGCTCATCTGCCCCGGGAAAGAGAAAGTCGGAGGTGAGGTCACCAGCGGGAAGATCCTCCGCGAGGGCGCGCTCGATAAGAGCGTCGGCCTCGAGAGCTTCCGGGCGCTCCCAGGATTGGTCCAGGTCTGGTTTCAAATCTGAAGACATAACCATCATGCTCGAGTTCGTTTCACTGAGTTATGCCCCATCATGGGAGGCTGAAAAGAAAAATCCAGAAGTCCCCGTCCGATCTACAGAAGCATTTTAACCACAATAACTTCGGATAATCGCTGTCCGCGGCCATGAAATAAGGCTCATTTGGATAGCATTTGACGAAGCCGGCGGAGGCACCTAGAATCCTGACTTCCCCGTAAGCCGGGGATCAAGGGTATTAAGGGTAATATGATCAAGGTCAAATCAGAGGCCGACAAGGTCTGTGTTGCCAAGGCGCAGGAAGCCGGGCAGGGACATCTCTTCGAAAGATGGGATGAGCTCAGCCAGGAAGACCAGCGCGGGCTGCTCAGGGATCTGCGGTCGGTAAACTTCCAGTTGGTCAAGCGCCTCCTGCACCAGCGGCGCCAGGGCCAGGACTCCGGGCTCGAGCTGGATATGCTCGCTCCCGCGCAAGTCGAAGGCCCGGCGGATGCGAATGGGACGCAGCTCGAAGGAGCCTGTCCCAGCGCGGAGGCCGCCCTCAGCGAAGGCAGGATCGCCCTCTTCCTGCTTGCCGGGGGGATCGGCCTCGGATCGCCCACCGAGCCCACCGGCATGCTCCCGGTCGGTCCCATCAGCGGCAAGAGCATCTTCCAGCTTCATGCTGAAAAAATCCGGGCCCTCAACCGCAGGTACAAGACCTCCCTGCCCCTGCATATCCTGATCCATCCCGACCATCTCGATGCCACATCGGAGTTCTTCAAGGCTGAAAACCACTTTGGTCTCAATCCCTCAGATGTTCACTTTGTCCCCCAGCCACTGCTCCCCCTGATCGATCGCCGGGGACGGTTTCTCCGCACTGAGCCGGGCAAGCTCGCGCTCTCTCCCAATGGTCACGGAGGAGTTCTCGATGGATATCTCAACCCGGGAGGAGTGGAGGAGCTCCGCAAAAACGGGATCGAGCAGCTCTTCTTCTTCCAGGCGGACAATCCAATGGTCCGGGTTGGTGACCCGGCCTTCCTCGAACACCACCTCAACGGTGACTACGAGGTCTCCTCAAAGTATATCGAACGGCTCGATAACGAGGAGGATCTCGGGGTGTTCTGCCGCATCGGAGATACCACCGGGGTCATCAGGTACACGACCATCCCTGAGCAGGAGCGAAACTCCCGGGGACCCGATGGCCGTCCGGGCTTCGCGGTCGGCGATATGGCCACCCACATCTTCAAGCTCGACTTCATCTCGAGAATTCACGAGGAGAGTCTGCAGCTTCCCTTCCACACATCCGAGAAGACAGTCTCCTTCATCAACCGGCAGGGAGAGCTGGATCGGGCGACAGAGCCGAATTGCTTCGAGTTCAGCTGCTATCTCCACGATGCCCTCTGGTCCGCCGAGAAAAACTCGATCGTCTACGCCGACAGGAACGCCGAGTTCTCCCCGATCAAGAATATGGGAGGAGAGAGCTCCTCGCTCTCGGCCCAGCAAGACCTCTCGCAGCTCTACACCGGCTGGCTGCAGCGCTGCGGAGTAGAATTTACGGGAAGAGCCGGCGATGTCACGCCAACGGTCGAGATCTCGCCGCTCTACGCCCTGAGCGAAACGGAATTAAAGTCCCGAGCCGACCTGCCTGAGGAGATAACTGACGATATACTCCTTACAGGCGGCAAAACATGATCAGACCACTATTCCTGGCCATCATCGTCATCTCCTGCTCACCCTACCCGGACCTCGGCGCCAGCCCCCGGGCGGAGGCGGAGCTCGACAAATGGCTCGAAGATCTCAGCCATTCCGATCCGTTCATCTCGAAAAGGGCGGAGGCGGAGGTGCGCGATCTCGGCGAGGATGTTCTGCTCCCGCTGGCTGAAATACTGGCGAAAGCCCCGGAGAAAGATGCCCTGCCGGAACGGCTCCAGTGGCTCCGGGTCGACAGGATCGTGCGAGAGATCCTCGCTGACTTTCTCAGCCACCTCGAATCAGAATACAGCGCCCTGGAACTTGACCGGCAGGAGCTCGAGCTGCTCTCCACCAGGCTCGCGTCGCTCGCGCGGCTCAAAGAGCTTCGCGGCCGCCTTGCGGAACGCAAGACCACACGACCATCCATCGAGACGGACCTTAAGTCCTGGCTCTCCTGGAAACGCCTGCGGGAATCGGCCGCGACTGACGGCAAAAAAAAGGAGGCCCTCCCCGAAGAGGAGAGCGCGCGACTCGAAAAACTTGCGGCTAAAGTCGAGAGATTGAAAAAGGAGCTTCCTGACTTCGAGCAGGCTGGCAGGGAATACAGGGAGCTGCAGAAGCTCGAATCCATCGCGCAAAGCCTTGAATCAAAAAGCGAGCTCACCCGCCTGCGCGCCGAAGACCTGCGGGAGAGAACCCGAAGCCGCAAGCCCCGGGTCGAAGCGTTGACCGGTACAATCCGGATCCTCGGCGCCCCGGCTCTGGTTGAGCTCGCGGCAAGAAGAGAGCTCCTGCCCGTGCGCGAGACCCCTCCCGCCGGAGAGCTCTCGGCGACCTGCGAGCGTTTCTATGAAAAACTGCTGGCGAAGGGGCTCGATAAACTTTCAGCTGAAGGGCGGCTGCGGGGAGACGGCTCCGAAGAAGGCGACTACGGCAAGGGCATCCTCTGGGCTCTGGAGGTGGACAGGAAAGGGAAGGACGCCGCGGGTGCCGCCGTTCGCCTGGAAAAACACGTTGCCTCGGTTATGCGGGATCTCGACAGCGGCGAGAGCCTCATCCGCGACAGGGCCCGGCTCGAGCTCTACAGGCTCGGCGAACGCGGCCTCGCGGCCATCGTCGAGACCCGGGAAGGAGAGACCGTGCTGAAGAAAAAAACGCACAGCTTTCTTCATGGCCTGCTGCGCTGGCGAATCAGCCCGGAGATCTACAGCCAGGTAGGAATCCAATTCACTGGTTATTCATCCCTGCCATTCGCCGCCCGCCGAAGGAAAATCTTCCAATACGCGCGCGCCGCCGGCGGCTACGCCATCCCCACCCTGAGAGCCATCGTCGCCAAAGACGCGCTGGAGCCCAGCTTCCTGGTGAAATACGCCGCCGCCAGAGCTCTGATGACGCAGCTGAGCGATCGCTGGGGATTCCTCTTTCTGCAGGCCAGCAACCCCGAGCTCGTCCTGAAACGCCCCGAGATCTCACGGGATCTGCTGCTGCTGCAGGGGCTCTCCTTCGTACGTTCACGCGAATACCAGAGCGCCGCTCGCGAGTTCCGCAAGATCATCGAGGAGTTCCCCTTCGACTTCGAGGGACACTATCATCTCGGCTTCTCCTACCTCCTGCTCAAGAACTACACCCAGGCGATTCACCACTTCGAGGTTGCCCGCAGGATCAATCCGAAGGATGAGCTGACCCTCTACAACCTGGCCTGCGCCTGCTCGCTCGCCGGCCGGCTGGAGAAAGCCCTCGAGGCCCTGGATGCCTCCGTCGAGGCGGGGTTCAAGGATCCCGACCACCTGGAGAATGACCGCGACCTCGACCCGCTGCGCAAGCTCGACGGATACAAGCGGATCCTCGAAAAATGCAACGCCGGGGAGTGAGGTCGCCCCGCTGAGTCCTTTTCTTCCGGCGCCTCTTGCCGTACCGTATCCGTTCGCCTCCAGCAAACCGACAGCAAGAGGTCCCGGAAGTAACAGGATGGAGTCATGAGCGAAGAACACCGCGAGGAAGCTGAAGCCGGCACGAACCCTGGACCGGCCGACACCAGGGATCCACCGAAAACAATCCTCGGGGTCCTGAGACATCTGGGTCCCGGACTGATCATCGCCGGCTCCATCGTCGGCTCCGGCGAGCTGATCGCGACCACGATCGTTGGCGCCGAGGCGGGCTTCTGGCTCCTGTGGATCATCATCATCGGCTGCGTCATCAAGGTCCTCACCCAGGTCGAGATGGGTCGCTATACCATCTCATCGGGCAAGACCTCGCTCAGCGCCATGGCCGAGGTTCCGGGCCCGCGCATCAAGGGACGCGGCAACTGGCTCACCCTGTACTGGTTCCTGATGTTCATCTTCAGCCTCGGCCAGCTCGGAGGCATCGTCGGCGGCGTCGGGCAGGCGCTGATGATCAGCGCCCCGATCACCGAAGATGGTCGCAACTACAACGAATACCTCGATCTGAAAACCGATCTGCAGGTGCGACGCCAGGCCGTCAACCTGCTGACCCGGAAGCTCTCGACAGAAGCCCCCGCGATCCCGGCGGCCGAACGAACGGAGCTCGAGGCTGAAAAAAAGCGCCTTGAAGACGGGACCCCGAAAATCGAAGCGCGCCTCGAAAAGCTCGGCAAGGAGCCCCAGGCGCCCTGGGACGATAAGATCTGGGCCGCGATCATAGCGATTGCTACCGCGGGCGTGCTCTACGCCGGACGCTATGGATTCATCCAGCTTTTCGCGACCCTGATGGTTTTCTCCTTCACGATCATCACAGTCATCAACCTCTTCGTCCTGCAGAAAAACGGCATCTACGCGGTGAGCGGTGGCGAGTTCCTCGACGGGCTGAAGTTTCAGCTCCCTCCCGCTGATCCCGGAAGCGATAAGAGCGCCCTGTTGACCGCGCTGGCGGCCTTCGGAATCATCGGCGTAGGGGCTTCCGAGCTCGTCGCCTACCCCTATTGGTGCATTGAAAAGGGCTATGCCCGCTTCACCGGACCACGGGATGACTCAGAGGCCTGGGCCGAGCGGGCCCGCGGCTGGATGCGGGTGATGCGCTGGGACGCCTGGTGTTCGATGGTCGTCTATACCTTCGCCACCGTCGCCTTCTACCTGCTGGGAGCGGCGATCCTCCACCGCACGGGGCTCAACCCCGGCGGAACCGAGCTGGTACGAACCCTGGGGGTCATGTACGAGCCCGTCTTCGGCCCCTGGGCGCAGACCGTCTTCCTCTTCGGCGCCATCGCCGTGCTCTATTCGACCTTCTTTGTCGCCAACGCCGGACATTCGCGTGTCTTCACCGATGCCCTCAGGGTTACCGGGCTGGGAATCAAGGACGAACAGGCACGCCAGAAGAGCGTTAAGATCCTCGGAATTATCTTCCCCATGCTCTGTCTCGGTCTTTATCTCCTGGTCCAGGCGCCTGTGGCCCTCGTGCTCATCAGCGGCATCATGCAGGGAATCATGCTGCCGATGCTCGCCGGCGCGGCGCTGTGGTTCCGCTACCGAAAAACCGACAGACGCATCCTGCCCGGCTCGGCCTGGGACATCTTCCTCTGGCTCTCCGCCCTCGGCATGCTGATCTCCGGGGCGGTGACCATCTACCAGAAACTGTTCTGAGCAAGCCCAATGAGTTCCGACCAACCCAACATCATTTTCATCATCACTGACCAGCAGCGCTACGACACCATCGGCGCCCTGGGCTACGACCACGTCGACACGCCGAACCTCGACCGTCTCGTCGGCGAAGGGCTCCACTTCACCGACTGCCACGTGACCGCCGCCTCCTGCGCCCCGGCGCGCGCCAGCCTGTTCAAGGGGCTCTACCCCCATACCAGCGGCATCCTGAAGAACGCCGACACCTGGAGGCATTCCTGGATCGAGCTGCTCAATGAGGCCGGCTACCACTGCACCAACATCGGCAAGATGCACACCTGGCCCTACCACGCCTCGGTCGGTTTCGACGAGCGCTACGTCGTCGAGAACAAGGACCGCTACCTCGAGGGACGCTACTATTTCGACGAATGGGACAAGGCGCTGAGATTCAGGGGGCTCATCAAGCAGCAGCGCGAGCTCTACCGCAAGCTGCCGGATTACAACGAGCGACTCGGAGCCTTCGACTGGGAGCTGCCGGAGGACACCCATCCCGACACCTTCGTCGGCGACATGGCGCTGTGGTGGATCGAGACCTTCCCGAAAACTGAACCGCTCTTCCTCGAGATCGGCTTCCCCGGCCCCCACCCGCCCTACGACCCCGTGCCGCGCTACGCAGAGCCCTACCTCGAAAAGAACCTGCCGCTCCTGGAGGTAACCCGGGAAGAGCTCGATGCGCAGCCGCCGCCGCTGAAGGCCCTGCGCGTCCACAACACCGAGGTCGACCACGACTCGGTGGTTCACCTGCTGGAGCCTACAGAAGAACAACGCCAGCTACAGCGCGCCTACTACCTTGCCAACATAACCATGATCGACGAGAAGGTCGGCCAGATCATGGAGGCGCTCGAGAAGCAGGGCTACCTCGAGAACGCGGTGGTGATCTTCACCTCCGACCACGGCGACTGCCTCACCGACCACGGCCACAGCCAGAAGTGGACCATGTACGACCAGATCACCCGCATCCCGCTCATCGTCAGTTCACCGGGCCGATTCGACTCCGGTCGCGCCATCGATGGCCTGTGCCAGCAGATGGACCTCGGGCCGGCACTCCTCGAGCTGGCCGGAGCCGAGGTGCCCGGGATCCTCGAGGCGAAATCATTCCTGCCGGCGCTCGAGAATAAAGAATGGGCCGGACGCGAATATGTCTTCGCCGAGCAAGCGCGCGATGGGATCCTCACCGACACCGAGTTCATGACCATGGTGCGCTCGAAGGAGTGGAAGCTGGTGCACTTCATGGAGGAGGAATTCGGCCAGCTCTTCAACCTCATCGAAGACCCAGACGAGGTCAGGGACCTCTGGAACGATCCGAACTGCTCCGAAAAGAAGGCCGAGATGCTGGCGGTGCTCCGCGAATGGCGTATCCGCAGCCAGTACGACACCAGCGATCTCAGTGCAGACTGGCGCTGAGCGGGCTCAGGGCAGCGGCTGGGTGGAGCGCAGGTAAGCGAAGAGATCGCGCAGCTGCTGCTCGCTGTACTCTTTCAGCAGGTCCTCGGGCATCACCGAGGTCTCAAGCACCCGCAGCTGCAGGATCTTCTCTCGCGGCAGGACAACGGTCTGGCCCTCGATCGTTCGCAGAGCGACGGTCTTCGAGCCGCTATCGGCCAGGAAGCCCTCCAGGGTCCGGCCATCGCGGGTGATGAGCAGATTGTTTTCATAGCCTGTCCTGATCTCAGAGGACGGCGCCACAATATTGGCGATCATGCGATCGAGGTCCTCGCGCTGGTAGCTCGTCAGGTCCGGCCCGACCTCTCCCCCATCGGCAAACAGCCGGTGACAGCGGCCGCAGCGGGCCATAAACAGGCGCTCACCCTCATAGGGATTCCCCGTCCCCGCCTCGATCGTTTTTTTCACAGCCTCGACCTTTGCCCGGATGGCGGCGGCATCGGCCACCTCGAGCTTGCCCCAGGTTTTCGTCACCGACTCGCTCAACCTGGAATCGCCATAACCCAGCAGGCGGCGAATAATCCTGCGCGGCACCTGCCCCTTAGCGACCCTCCCCCTCCCCACCTCTGCCACAAGAACCCCAGCCCAGGCCTTGCGGCTCGACAGGAGCTCGAGGGCAAGATCGCGCAGGTCTCCCTTCATCATGGGCAGCATCTTCAATACCTCCGGGGGGATCCGGTCATCCTCGTAAGCACCGAGTGCGCCCAGGCAGGCGCTGCGCAGGCTGTCGCCGGCACCGCTCTTGAGAACCTCGAGCAGGGGCCCGACCACCGCCGGGCGCTCGATCTCTCCCAACACCCTGGCGATTCTCTCACGCTCTGAATTCGGAGCTCCGGCATTGACCAGAAGCGACCGGGCCTTCTCGAGCGCCTCGCCATCTCCGGCTCGAAGACGAAGCTCGAGAGAGGCCCCGCCCGCATCGAGAAGAGCTGCCACGAGAGCGTCCGGCAGCCTCGGCAGCGTCCGCCCCGCGAAGGCCTTCTCGAAGCCCGCAACCAGGCGCTTTGAATCTTCCTTGCCGGGAGCCTGCCTGAGCATCCCGAGACAGGCCGCCCACCCCGCCTCGGTTTCCATTACGGCAAACCGCCGCATGACTCGCGAGGCCAGGTGCTCGGCAACCAGGCGGCGTTCCCAGAGCGCCGCCTTCCCGAAAAGAGCCACCACATCGTTTTGATTTGCCTCGAGCTTTGATTCGATCGCCCACCACAAAAGCAGCGGAATGTGCACATCTCCTGAATCCTCATCGTGGGCGGAAAGCGCCTCGACCAGGCGCAGGCAGTCCACCGAACCCAATCGCCTTGCCGAGGATGCCAGCTGGCTCCTGACCTCGAGCGCATTCTCCTCGGTTCCCAGCTCCACGAGACGGTCCACCAGCGTCCCTGAAACCTGCGGCTGGTCACAGACCAGCCGAACAGCCCAGCGACGCACGTGCTCATCCGGATGGGAGAGCGCCCGCAGGGCAAGCCTGTCATCGAGCGGCCTTCCAAAGCCCAGGCTCCAGAGCGCCTCGAGCGGGCGAGGGCCGGAGAAGAGCTCCTTCTCAAGCGCCTTGCGGGTCGTCTCGTCTCTTCTCTCTCCGAGCAGGCGGGAGGCCTGGTGGCGAACCCAGCGGTCCGGACTCGAGAAAAGAGCGACCAGGGAGGCTGAGGCGAGCCGGGAAAAGTCCCGCGGCGGGACCCTGGGAGTTTCCTTTCCGACAAGCCGGTAGATTCTCCCGGTACCCCGGGCAACCCGTCCGGCGTAGTGGCTCGAGTGATCGATACGCTGCTCGTGAAAATCAGCCACATAGATAGCCCCGCCGGGCCCCAGCTCGATATTAACGGGCCGAAACCACTGGTCGTCAGTCTTCACCGGGCGATTGACATCCCGGGTCTTGAAACTCGAGCGGTCCCTCGAGATCTCGCTCAAAACGACCTGCCCGGTAACCGGCTCGACACCGAAGAGGCGGCCGCGGTAGCGCCCGGGAAGCGCCACGCCCTCGTAGATCACCAGGTCGTGAGTGAAACGCGAAGACGAGTTGTGATCCATGTCATCGAAATACCCGAAGGTGAAGAGGTTCGAGAGCCGGCCGTGCTTCTGGAAGCCCTTTCGGTAATAGCCGCCCTGCACGTAGTGGAATCCGCGCGAGTCTCCCCAATTGGTGCCGGAGTAGATCCGGCCGCCGGAGTCGATCTCGATACCAAAGGTATTGCCGCCGCCCTCGGCGAAGACCTCGTAGCGTCTCTCGCTCGGATGGTAGCGCCAGATGAGCTGCCCCATGGTATGCACAGGTTCAGCCTTGCTGCCGGGAGCGCGAACCCTGGCGGTCACCGTGCTTCCCTGCGCGGCGTAGAGCCAGCCATCGGGCCCCCAGCACAGGCTGTTGACCACCGAGTGGGAATCCTCGAGCCCGAATCCTTCCAGCCGAACCTGCGGATCCCCATCCGGCACATCGTCACCGTCGGCGTCCGGGTAGAAGAGCAGGTAGGGAGGATTGAGAACCCAGACACCCTCCCGCCCGCGGGCGAAGCTGGTGGCGATGTTGAGACCGTCGAGAAAGGTCTTCTGTTTCTCGAAGTAGCCATCCCCGTCGAGATCTTCGTGAATGGTGATCCGGTCCCGCCCCCGAACATGGCCAGGCGGGGCGGTGGGCACCTTGTCGTAGACCGTGCGCAGGAACTTGTCACGGCTCAACGGCTTGAGACCGGCCGGGTCGGGGTACTGGCGGTACTGCAGGACCCAGAGGCGGCCGCGCTCATCGAAATGGAAACACAGCGGCTGGGCGATGTCCGGTTCAGCGACAACAAGCTCCATGCGAAGATCATCGGGAAGCTCGAAGCGGCGCAGCGACTCACGGGGAGATACCGATTCGTTGTCGCCCTTGCGTCGAAGCAGGTAGTCGTCAGCGTCATTGACCTTGTCGACCGTCGAAAAGAGCTTCTCTTGCGGGAGCTCTTCGGCCTTCGCCGAGGCCCAGGCAGGTTCATCCCCGAACCGGTACTGCCATTCTCCCTCGAGCCGGATTCCCTCACCACCTGCGAGAAACGTCGGCGGCGCTATGGAAAAGTTCGTCCGGCTGCCGCTGGAGTAAACCCGCACCGCCACGATGTTGACCTCGCCCGGGCGCAGGGCGTCGGCCGGCAACTTGAAGCGGCCGCTTTCACCCAGGCCGCTGCGGTAGCGCGGCGGAAAAGTCCCGGTGGCCCCCACCCGCTGCCCGTTGACGAAGGTCTGGCGCGCATCGTCGACCGGCTCGACAAAGAGCAGGATCTGCCTGCCGGCCCAGCTCGACGGAATTTTCACCCCGCAACGAAACCATGCGTAGCCGGCGGATTTTTTGAACCCGGCGGCCGGTGGTGATTTCCAGAAAGCGGGAATCCCTGTCTCATTCCATTGCCCGCAAATCACCGCGGACACGCTCATTGAAAAACAGAAAGTAAAGACTGCTCGGACCCGGGGAAAAGAACCCACCGCTTCAGGACCCGGGTGACCAGGCCACCGTGGCGGCCAGCCTGATGTCCCCGCGCCGACTGAGCGTCTCGACAAGCGTCTTGAGGGAAGGCTTCAGCTTTCCGGCGGAGAGTTTCCTGCCGTTGAGCTCGATGGTCACCGGCTTCGAAAAATCAACCAGCCGCTCATCGAGGAGGACACTGAAGTTCCTGATATCCCGGGAGGTGATGACCAGCTTGTTGTTACGGCAGGAGGCGTTGAGCTCCCGGCCCCTGTAGGCCTCCGGCGAGCTCAACCAGAAGAAGTCCTTCACCACGCCATCTGTCATTTCCCAGGTCAACTCTGCCGGCACCGGGTCACGCACCGCCGGGTACATGGTCTTGATCTTGTCGCGGTCCGGCAGCCCTCCGTGACCGTAGCCGGCCTTGTATTCCATCTTCACCGGGTAGATGTTCTTGCGGTCGCCGCGCAGCTTGCGGATCTTCTCGTCAAAACCCTGGCAGCGCTTGAGCCGGCCGTAGGCCTGGTCCTTCTCACCGATCATGAAGGTGAAGATCGTATTCCGGAGCGTCTTCGCGGAGCTCTGCCCATCGGTGGGCGCCGCCGCCGAGCTGTGGATGGCGGCGAAGCGGTAGGGAATCTTCGGGCCGATCGAGAAGGCTCCATAGCCACCATGGGAATAACCCATGATGAACACCTTGTCGGGATTCACATCACCGAAGAGAAGGCACTGCCGCACGAGATTCTCGATGAGCGGGTAGACATAATCAGCATAGAAGCCGTTCCAGGTGTCGTTGGGCGCCCGCAGGGCGAGGTATTGGTAGCCTGTGACCGAGGCCTGGTCACGGTAGTAAATCTGCATATGCCGCCACTGGCTGTCGTTGATCCGCTTGGGAACTCCGCCGCCGCCGTGCATGGCGATGAAAAGCGGCCAGCCGCCCTCAGGACGCTTACCCACGCTCTTCAAGGTGTAGGGACTGAGGTGGGCCTTGAAACGAACCTGGAGCTTGTCGAAATCTTCCTTTCGGGCTGAATGCAGCGGCGCCTCGAGATAGGCCTTCCAGGCGGCAGCTCTTGCGGCAGCCTCGTTGCCGGCGAGCAGCTTGTCGAGCGACCTGCTGAATTTCCACCCGGCGCGCTTTTTCTCATCAGCGCTGAAATACCCCTTCAGCGCCGCGGTCAGCTTCTTCTCATCGGCCGCCTTGAACTTACGGGTAGAAGGATCGGCGAGAAAGATCGAGACGACATCCTGGCGGTCGCCGCCGCAGCGGTACTCCCGGCTGAGGACTCTCTTTCCATCGAGAATGCGCAAATCATAGGCCCGGCCCTTCTCGACCTTGAAGGAGAGGATGTCGTTGGTGTCGTTGGACTCATCCCGGCTGTTGCCGCGCAGCACCTTCTCGAGATCGGCCCGGTCGATGAGCTCGACCGACCTCACGACGCGAGCGCCTCCCTTGCCTTCCAGTACCCGCACCAACAGGCGAGGCTTGTCCTGCGGCTTCGCGCCGGCGGGAACGTAACGGCCGGTGACGTTTACGGCGCTGACGTAGTCGACGCCTGGGGCCCAGACCAGCGGAAAGGAGGTTCCTGTCTTGCGGAAGCTCGTGGCGTAGATCGCGTGCTCAGGAGAGCCCTCGATGGCCTGCGCGGCGCGGCCCTGGAACCAGCCGTGATCGAGTCCGCGTGAATCGGGCTCGGCCGCACCGGCAAAATGCCAGCCGTCATCCCAGACCTCGACCCAGGTGTGGTTGCCGCTCTTGTTCACCCAGTTTGGGGTTCCCGCCAGCCGGGCCGGCACGCCTACAGAGCGGCAGGCATCCACCAGCAGAATGGAGAGTCCCGTGCAGGATGCCAGGCCCGTCTCGATCGTTTCAGCAGGAGCCTGGTCAGCCCGGTTACGCTTTGTCGAATAGCGCACGCCAAGGAGCTTGAAGATCTTTCTGTTCAGCTCATGCGCCGCCTCACCCGGGCTCTTGCATTCCTTCACCAGCGGCAGGCATTTCTCCCGGAGCTTCGAACGCCAGGCCTCCCTGGCCTCGTTGGCGTTCGCATAAGGGAGAACATCGTTAAGAAAGACATCCTCCGGCAATTTTTTTCCCCAGGCCGCGGTAGTCTTCGCCTCGAAGGCCAGCCGCAGGTTCTCCCGGAGATAGTCCGCCTTCAGGCTCTCGAGGTCACGCTGCGGCATGTTCTCCAGCAGGAAGGAGGCCGCGGGTCGCTGTGAATCGGAGACCTTGCCGAGGAAGCGCAGAAGCTCGCCGCGATTACCCCCCGCTCGGCCCAGGGCCTCTTCGACCTTGCCGCTCCACCAGCGTCCCTTGTCGCTGTCATCCGCGCGAACCCAGGGGACGGTAAACACGAAGACCAATTGCAGAAATAAAACGATGAGCCCGGCCCTCGTTGTCCGGCTGACGAACGATCTGTTCATGGTGTCGGTCCGGTTCCCTGGTTGGATTCAAAACGGAGGGGGAAAACTGTCCCCCCATGCTAACCGCGTCCGGCCATAGAACAAAGAGATGGTGCCGAGGGTGGGACTTGAACCCACACAGCCTTGCGGCCAGGGGATTTTAAGTCCCCCGCGTCTGCCAGTTCCGCCACCCCGGCACTCGTTTCTAAGTGGCACAGGAATTGAGCTTACGCCTTCAGGGACGTTCCCGCAAGGGGGGCAAAAATGGCCAGTATGACCATCAGTATGACTAAACTCAGTCCCAAGGGCGCCAAAACACACCGTAATCTAACCTCCTTTCCTTTTTGACGTATTGGTGTTTTCTTCTCTGTGAAGTTGGGCAAGTTTCCCTACCCCTTCCTGGAGATCCTTTTCAGAAGTAATGCAATAGCGCAAGTAAACCGACTCGGTCTGGTGGCCTACAAGCTTCATGGCAACGGAACGGGACACGCCAGCGCGCTCCAGGTTCCTTACAGCCGTCCTCCTGAAGTCATGGACCAGCTTATCGGGGCAGCCCGCTTTTCGGGTCGCAATATCCCAAGCTGACCGGAAGTCCTTGATCGGCTTCCCTCGGCCGTGCCAGAAGACCCGGGGGGCGATCTTGGATTCCTCGCGCCCAAGGGCCTGGGTGCGCTCCCGCTGGCGGTAAAGACATGCTTCCAGACCCGGCAGCATACTGAACGGGAAGCTTCGACCCTCGGAGTTCTTCGTGGTGCCAACCTCCAGGCGGACAATCCCGTTGACGAAATCAACCTGGCTCCACGTGAGCCCGAGGACCTCGCTCTTTCGCCAGCCCGTGAAGTAAAGAAAGGTGACCATCTCACGGAGGTCCTCATGAATCTGGCGGCGTATGGCCTCATATTCCTCCGCCTCGATGAACCCCTTGCGGACGTTGTTTTCCTGCAGGAGCTCGAACCCCGGGACAATGGCTATGAGCTTTCTCTTCTTAGCCAAATTGAAGGCCCGACGGAGAGCCGCCAGCTCACGGTTCACCGTTGCGGGGGCCTTGGGGGTCTTCACGGCATATTTCTTCATGCTGTGAGGGTCCTCGCCCCTAAGCCTCTGGTCCCTGTACCGGATCAGGGTCGATTCGGTGACCTTTTTTACGAGGATGTGCCCTATGGCCTCTCGGATCGGCACGACGCGGCGTTTCAAGTGATGAAGGCTCTTCCTCTGGTTGATCTCGTAGTCCTCGACAAGAATGTCCAGAAGATCGTTCACCCTGAGGCGGGCCGGGGTAAAAACAGCCCCTTCGCGGTGGATAGCTGCAAGGCTCTGGGTCAAGATTTTCTGAGCCTCGGTCCTGGACTTGGTTCGCGTGCTCTCCCGTATGCGCCTACCGTTCCCATCGTAATAGCTCATCCACCAGAACGGGCTCCTGTCCGGTTTGTATAGCGACCCGCTGCCCCTGTTCCTTCTGTTGCTCATGAGTAACCTCCTTTTTGGTTATGGAGGTAGGCATCTACCTCCTTCTTATGGAAACGAATACTTCTCCCCACCTTGACCGCTCCGAGGTCAAGTTTGTGGTCATAGACCCAGTCCTCGCTTTTCCCGAGGAACTTAGCTACTTCGGGGACCTTCATTAGATGTTCTGCGCCTTCGCCAAGGGCGACGGGCTGCTTGAGTAAGGCCCGCTGCTCCTGGAGTTCCAGG
>CAUZHA010000032.1:0-38031 GCA_963579555.1 Planctomycetes bacterium UBA1146 | reverse complement strand
AGAGATCCATCACCTCGTGAACATCGGCGCCGTTCTCGAGGATCCAGTCCTTGCCGGTCAGCCCCGCATCGAAGATTCCCTCTTCGACGTAGCGGGCGATCTCCTGGGCACGAACCAGCATCGCCTCGAGCTCGCTGTCGTCCGTCGAAGGAAAATACGAACGCGAAGAAACACTGAAGCCGTAGCCGGCTTTCTTGAACAGGGAAAAAGTCGATTCCTGGAGGCTTCCCTTGGGAAGGCCCAGCTTGAGAATTTGGTCAGACATGGTAACTCCAAAAAAAAACCCGTAACTACCGTTACGGGGCTATCAGCTCATGATATGCAAAATATCAACAGACCTGCGAACCCCTCGCGGGCAAATGCCGCAAATGGTGATGAATACAATGATGGAAGACGTGGAGATTCGTGGTCATGTTTAACCTCTTAGGTAAGCGGACGATTGTAGCACCTTGGACTACGGCGTGCAAACAACTGATCAGCACCGCTCGATGAGTAGAACCATCGGGGCTATAATGCCGCCTGCTTTCACAATGGAGGATTCAAATAATGGCCCCCAGGCTATATCTCGGGCTCAATCTAAATTTCGCCAAATACGTCTACGGACGCCGCCATACGATCGATCTCGCCCGTGACGAGCTGGGACTGAGGCATCTTGAAATGGTGGCCGATAACGATTTCGGCCCGGTTTTCTACAACCAGTCACCCGAAGCTTTCAGGGATTATCACCACCGCGTAGCGGAACACGCGGCCTCCCGGGAGGTCAAGCTGGTCAGCTCCTTTACCGTCTACCGAGATGCGGGGGCCATCACCCATTCCAATCCGCAGATCAGGGAGAGCGCCTATATCTCGGGTCTCTCCATCATCGAACAGGCCGCCTGCTATGGAGCGGAATTCGCAGGGCTCTCGCTCTTCACGATGAACCGGGAAGACTCCGAAAGCCCCGACCTGTATCGGGAGCTCTTCGATGAAGGCATGGCCATCTGGAAACGCTGGATGGAAGACGCCAGGCGGCTGGGAGTCCCCCGCCTCGTTGTCGAGATGGCAGCCGCCCACCGCGAGGGCTGCTCGAGCATCCCCGAAACCAGGCGCACACTGGACCTGTTGGCCGCGCACCACGAAGCGAACCCCGCCGACACCTCTCCAGTATGCCTCTGCTACGACACCGGACACGGCATCAGCCCGGCGGAGAGCCCGGACGACCGCGATCGCGACTACAAAGCCTGGCTCGAGGCTTTCCCGGAGGAAACCTACGAGCTCCACCTCAAGCAGACCGATCCCGAGTTCCTGGCCACAGGACACTTCGAGGAGGGTGCCGGGTTCATCGAGCCCGCCGATGTGCTGCGTACGGTAAGAGACACGGTCACCTCCGACGAGGTCTACATGTTTCTCGAGACACCCGGCAAGCGAGGCCGCACGCTGGGAGAGGACCGGAATATTGAGGACCACAAGGGATCCATCGCGGTCATCGAGGCCGCGCTGAAAAAGGTGGGCTATGAGAAAAACGACAGCGATGGGAGCTGGGATCTGGCGAAGACCACCCCGGCACCCCAGGACGACTGACCCCCCGGAGAAACCCATGACGAATATCGCCCCCGAGGTTCTCGACAAGCTGCGCCAATACGACACCCCCACCGTGCTCAACGTTATCGAGCTATTCGACATACGCCCCCGGCACGAAGGCTTTCTCAACGGAGAGATCAAGGCCTGCTTCCCTGAGATGGAGGCGATCGTTGGCTATGCGAGCACCGCGACCTTCCAGAGCGCTACCGAGCCGGAGGAAGGAGATGCCTACTCTAACCTCGCCGACCAGGTGGGCGTGTTTGAAGAAGAGCTACCCGTCCCGCGAATCGTGGTATTCGAAGACATCGATCCTGAGCCCTGCGGCGCGACCTTCGGAGAGGTGATGTGCACCGTCTACCAGAACTTCGGCTGCGTCGGGCTCATCACCTCCGGAGGAGCTCGGGACCTCGACCAGGTCAGGGCTCTTGGTTTCCCCTGCTGGTCATCCTCGGTAATCTCTTCTCATGCCTGGTGCAGGATCGTCGACACCCATGTCCCGGTCCGGGTCGGCGGCTGCGAAATCCGGCCCGGGGAGCTCCTTCACGCCGACTGCAATGGCGTGGCGATCGTTCCCGCCGAGGCTGCGGCTGAGATTGCCCTTGGCTGCGAGCTGCTGGTTGAGGCCGAGGAGACCGTCATGGGCTACGCCCGATCCGAAAGCCCTGATGTCGCGGGCCTCAAAAAGGCCTACATGGCGACGAAAGAGGCGTTCGCGGCCATCCCCGGCGAGGTGAGGCGCCGCCTCTCCTGAGGCTGTCTCCGTCAAAAAACGGGCACAAAAAAAGAGACCGGGAAGGAGTTGTCTCCCTCCCGGTCTCTATGGTCGATTCAGCTTTGAATCACCCTCTGAAGGGTTATTAGAAGCTGGTGACCAGGTTGACGTTGAGGCCAGTCTGGCTGTCCTCATCATCACCAACGCCGCGGTCCCAGCGGTACTCGATCCTCATCAGGAGGTTGTCAGCAGCCTGGTAACCGAGAGTCGAGGTGAGACTCCAGTCCTTGGAGTCACCGCTCTCGTCGTAGTTGTCATAACGAACGGCGAGATACCAGTTCTTGGTCGAACCATCATCACCAAGCAGGGGAAGTCCAAAGTCATAGCGGGCACCGGTGGAGAAACCAAAGGTGTCTTCGCCAGTCGAGGGACTGTCTCCGAATACGAGGTGAGCAGCGAGGGTGGTGTCACCGAGGAGACTGACCACATCGGCCAGAGCACCAGGAACATCCATGCTGACACTGGCATCGAAGAGCGTCGAGTCATTCTCGCTCGCCTGGTGGAGGACGTTGAGGCCGAGATCGATACCGGCAAGACCGGCATAGTCGACGCCGACGAGGTAAGAAGTGCCGTCGCCAGCCGCTGAATCCCAGCCGGAGCCGGTCGAGTTGAGGATACCAAGACGGGCATTGACAACATCTCCATCAGCTCCGGAAACGAGCGCCTTCTCAACGATGACACCGGTGTGAGCGATGGGATCGGTAGCCGAGGAGACGGTACCGCGGGTCACGTGATCGTTACCGTTACCGTAGATGGACTCGCCACCGACGGGGCTCTCGAAACGACCGAGAGTCAGCTTGGCACCGGTCAGACCGGGGACACCAGCGGGGAGTACCCACTGAACATTGGCGTTGGTGAGGTTGAAGTCATCACCGTTGCCGTTGCCGCCAAGGCCATTGGCGCCATAAACAAAGGTTACGTGGTAACCGACAGCGCTGTCGCCGCCGGCGCCATTGTCATAATCGACACCAATCTGGGCGACGCCGACGTCATTGTGGCCTCTGTCATGGGTCCTGCCAGAGGCAGTTACCGAGTCATCAAAGTTGTAAGCCCAGCCGGCTTCGAGCCAGCCACTCATGCCGCCGCCATCCTGGCCCAGCATGGCCGGGGTCAGAAGCGAACCATCCGCAACAACGCTCGAAGTACTGAACGCCATGGCGATCAGAAGTCCCAATCCAGTAAGTCCTATACGATTCATATTCGTATCCTTCCTTTATTACTACTTGAAATCCGAGGCCGTCATACTCGAAGACCTCAACACACGTTTACAGAACTGTGGTCCCACCCCTGTGGCGAAACCTTTCCTGGCATACTAAGTTTTTCGTTTCCGCTTTTAGCCTCCCTGACTATCCACCCTCCTGTGTACCTGTTTTTGTTTCTATTACTTTTACCTGTCCCTGGCGGGCCTTGCGGTTTCGTGGACCGGTAAACCGGATCTCCGATTTACGCCTGCCGCTCCCCAGCCTGGGGCTAGAATCCTATTTTTTCATTTTGATCAAGAGTCGAAATCTACTCTTAATTGTCTCTCTCTGGTTCGTTCGAAGCCTCGGCGAGCATTCGTTTGCCGATCAGTGACTCTTCCAAATCCTGGAAGCCGGGCCGCATACCCGTCCCGATTTGCGACGATTCAAACTGTTTGTCAGCCTAATTCGCTTTTGGAGTCTCTCCTCGAACCTGGATCTTCGAGCTGTTCAACTCACTGAAGATCACTAAGTTACACGTTGTCACACGTTTCGTTCCGGCTACTCTGCTTGGCCCGGAACACCAGTCGAAGCCCTTCTTCTCACCTGGGCAAAAATTTTGCCCGTTTTCTCCGCTTCGGCCGAATTAGCTTCGCATCGTGCCCGCATAACAGGCCTGTTGCAAGCTTCAATATCAGTTTTCGTAATATTCGGCACAGAGGTTTTATCGTCACTTAAATGCTTTCAAATTAAGGCTTTTGGTGAATTTACCTGCTAATATTCTGGAAACCCGTATATCCTCGACGTTTTAAGTCTAAAAGCCCTTATTCTGATAATAGAAGCTGTATTAAGGGCTTTTGGAGAAATAGCGGCCAAGAACCGCCGTCTTAAAAGCTTTGACTGTAATACGCAAATTCAGCACCTGGAGAAGCCGTCCCAGGTGAAGGATTACCGGAACAAGGACCCCTTTGAGTCTACCCCGGAAGAGCTGGAAGAGTTCCGGAAGCTCCCCCCCTCCTCAGAAAGGATTCAGACGGCGTCTTTCAGCCAGGCGATCCTTTTTATATAATGCCCTTCGCCAAATCCGGCATTCGAATCGTATCTCGAGGAAAAACGATGAAATCAGTATCTTATCAGTGCCTTTGCGTTCTGGCTCTAACTCTGGCGGTTTGTTGCCCGGCCGGTTTCGCCCAGGAGACGGAGAAAAAAGAAGGCCCCGCATGGGAAATCCGGTGGATCAAAGGCAGCTTCAGCAAGGCCACCATCGTCATCAAACGCTTCGGACGCCTGCAGCGAAACGAGGTGTGGGATCCACCGCCCGGGGAAAGTCTCGGTGGAATCGACTACCTCGCCGCCGAGGTGCTGAAGCTCGACGAGAACTCCTTCGAGGGCTCGCCCTCCATCCAGAAAGACATCCGGGAGATGAAGGGCTACGCCTACTTTTACAGGGCGCGCTCGCATGGAAGGAAGGTCGACAAAGAAAACCCATCCAGCGAGCAACTCGCTGAGGTCAAGGTCTACCTGGGGAAAGCTGTCGAGTTCGGCTATACCAATCACCAGGATTTCCTCGGCTCGAAAAAAGAGCTTCACTTCTTTTTCGATAAAGATGGCGAGATCGAAGATCCTGATTTCGAGGCTCTCATCAAGGACCTTGAAGAGAAAGCCTACAAGAGAATCCGCGAGGGCTACCCGAAACAGGTCTCCGGGGGCTTCGCTCTCTTTGCCGGGGCAGAGAAGAAGATCTGGCGGCCTGAGCTCAAGTCTTCGGGGGGCGAACCCTTCTGGCCCGCAGAGTCACCGTCGATCGTCGTCCTCTCTCGCATCCATCACGATGGCTTCAATAAGTTCATAGGACGCATTGAAAAGCTCGCGGATGCGAAAGGCTTGAAGGGTGCGTTGCGTACGGCCTTCTACCAATTGAGAGCTGACGACAAGGCACGCCTCGCACAGACCGCCAGCTATGTCAAAGCCCTCGGCACCACCTCTCCCTATTGCGTGATCGATCGAGCCCAGTACAAAGCGCTTCGTTCGACTCTCAAGGGCCGCTACGAGGATGGGTCGGAGAAGGAAGGAAAAAAAGATGCGGTGTTCGACATCTTCCAGCCTGTCGTGATCTTCTTCGACTCCGCCGGAGTCCCGCTCTACCAGACCAACGGGATACTCGAGGACTGGCAGATCGAGGCCGTCCTTGATCGATTCTCCGCCGCGACCGCCTCCGCCCCGGAAGAGAAAAAATCCGCGGCGCCGGCCGAAATTAAAAAAGAATAAGCTCCAGGCCCCCTGGTAGTTGAGAGGAGCGCCCAGCCCTTCCAGCGTTACGGGCCTGAGCCCGGCCGTCCTGGATCCTGGTGCAGACCGGACCTCAGGAGGACTTGGGGAAGAACTCGTCCCAGTAGACCGTGCGATCTTCACGCATGGCGATGTTAGCCATGAGAGCCGCTATGGCGCTGTTCATGCCGACGCGCGCGCTGGCTCGAAGCTCCTTGCTGAAGGGATTGCCGGCCCGGGCCAGCCGAACGCATTTGTGAAAGCTCTCGACCGCCAGCAGCGTCTCGATCTTGTCGTAGGCGCCCTCGATCGGCTCTATGAAATGAGACCAATGCTTATCCGCTCCAAGGCGAAGTTTGCCTTCATCGTCGCGCAGATCAAGCGGTCGACGACCTTTAACGGGCGCATGCTCTATGATCTCCTCCCCGGGAGTACCCCCCAGCTTCGCCATGGTGGCTCCGCTCTTGAGAATACTTTTCTGGTGGGCGCGCCTAGGATTGGTCCCCTCCCGGATCCGGTTCGCATCTTTTCGGGCTTTCTTCTCCTTCCAGAACTCGCCGCCGGCCAGGGAGACCTGGATGGTTCCGTAGCGGCCGAGCATCAACTCAGAAGGCCCGATATGAGCGTTCGCCATCGTGCACATGTAATCAAAGGTCACCTCCCGTTTACGGATACCGCCGGAGGGGTCCTTTTCATAGACGAGCTTGCCAGCTGAATCTTTCTTGACCCCGCCAAACGCATCTCGCTCAACGGCCGGAACCTTGTAGGTGAAAATGAGATGGATGTTGTCGTGGGTGTCGCGGGCATCCTGGTAATACCAGTCAACGCCGCCGTAGCCGCGCACCGAATGGGGAGCGACTCCCACGTGATCACCCTCGCCGAAGAACCAGTTCGCAACGTCGATCTGGTGAGTAGCGAACTCGGTGGTCAGGCCTCCTGAGTATTCGGAGTAGAGCCGCCAGTTGATGATCCGTTCGAGCTCGAGCGAGGGCGCCGGCCTGCTGATCTTGTCATTCTGATTCCACTGGGCCCGAATGGTCGCGACCTCGCCGATATTGTCACCGTGGATCATGTCAGCCACCTTCTGGTACAGCGGCGAATAGTGACGCTGATGACCGACCTGGAAGACGATATCTTTTCCTTCGGGCGTCTTGGCTCCGCCCTCGACAAGATCGACAATGTCCTGGTTCTCACCGATCGTAAAGGCCATCGCCTTCTCGCAATAGACGTGCTTGCCGGCCTCCACCGCGTCGATCGCCATGGGCCCGTGAAGGTAATGCGGGGTAGCGATGAAGACGGCCTCGACATCCTTATTGTCGAGTACGCGGCGGTAATCGTCGCTGGTCTGGACAGCCACCTCAGCAGACTCTTTCCCATCCCTCCTGCTGATAACGTCCTGGATGCTCTTCTTGAAATCTTTGATCTTCTCGGCCTGCTTGTCGCAGACAGCGATCGGCATGCTTCCGGGCACCTGCAGCGCGGTGCGAAGGAGAGAACCTCCACGGTTGCCGACACCGATATGCCCTGTCCTTACCTTCTCGCCGCCGCCGAGGTGCTCCGCGCGCCAGCCCTTGACCTCCTCAGCGCTCGGGTTTTTCACGCCCTTGCGAAAATAGAAGGAGATGCCTGTGGCGATCCCGCCAGCTCCAAGAGCGGCCGCGCCAATGAAATCGCGCCGAGGCACTCCGCCTCCGCCATCATCGGTCTTGGCATCATCGGTCTTGGCGGCCTCGGGCTTGCCGGCGCCGGGCATCTTCTCCACAGGCTCGTCTCCCGTGGAATACTCCGAGCGCCAGGATTCTTTTTTATTCTCTTCAGACATGTAATCTCTCCCGCATTATTGACTATTCAATGGGCTACATAATACGAATCCGCAAGCTCCTCTGCCATCGGGAAATGGCCGGAGAGCCCCGCTCCGGTCGACAAACGACCGAAAGCCTCGGCGGTGCGGACTTGCAGACGCTCGGCTCATTGCTACAATGTCGCAAGTCAATTCGGCCGGGATGCGCTGGAGCAAACCGGGCCTGTTAAAATATTGCAACCAAGCTTCCCCGACGGAGGGTTCATGGTCTCGCCCAAAGAACGATTCTGGATTACTTGCATGCTGAGGATGTCCTTCGGGTTCCTCTTCCTCTTCGTTGCCCTCGGACAATTCGATGCGGGCGGACCGACCGACTACGGCCCCGAGTGGTTCGCGGACACACTCTCAAACTCCTACACAGGGACCTGGCTGGCGGGAGCCTTCGAGGCCATTGGCTTCGAGGACGCCATCGACCCGGAGACAGATGAACCATACTTCTGGCCGATCCGGGTGTTTCTCGGCTGCATTCCCTACATCTTCGCAGCCCTGTCGGTTCCGATCCTTACCGGTCTCTTCCTCCGTCCAGCCCTGCGACTCGCCGCCATCCTGCTCATCATGCTGGGCCTTGGGAAATACATCACCGCGGGCAATGATATCGTTCCCACTGCGATGAATTTTCTCCTCGCCTTCCTGATCTGCGTTGGACTTCATTTCCTGAGCCAGGAAGACGCTGCGGACAGCGAATGATGCGTCGCGGGGCCAGCCGGCCTATACGCCAGGCTCAGCCGTTCTCCAGATGACCAGGAACTCCCCGGGCAGTGGTGACTGGAAATCGACCGACGATCAACCCGCCGCGGGGCCTCTCATCGAGTCGTATTCCCAGCCCGGCTCAGGATTCGAACGTCACGAAGCCTGGGCCCTTGGGACCCTCAATGTCCTGCTGCTCAACGGAGACCGGGAGGACGCCCAGGCCGCCTTTGACTGTCTCAATGTCATCGAACAGCGGCTCTCAAAGTTTCTTCCCGAAAGCGACGTTTCCCTCCTGAACACGCTGGGCTCGAGCAGGCCGGTGACAGTCGGGAAAGAGCTGCTCGAGCTGATCCACAGGTCACGCGAGGCCTGGGAGCTCACCGGGGGCGCCTTCGACCCGACGATCGGCCCGCTGATGCAGGCATGGGGCCTGGTCGACATGGAAGCCCGGACTCCGGACAGCATCGAGCTCGCGAGGCTGCTTGAGTGCCGCGGCATGGACCTGGTCGAGATGGACCCGGAGACCTGCACCGTCAGCTTCACCCGCCCAGGAGTGAGCCTCGACCTGGGCGCGATCGGTAAGGGCTACGCGGCGGACCGGATCGCCAACCTGCTGCGCGGCAGGGGCGTCGAGGCGGGCGCCATACTCTCGGGGCGCTCTACCGTGCTGGCCTGGGGACTGCCGGCGGAAGAAGAATGCTGGGAGGTCGAGGTCTGCCATCCGGGCAACGAAGACGAGACTCTCTGCCGGCTCGCGATGCTCCCTGGAGCCCTGAGCACCTCGAGCGCAGCCGAACGCTTCGTGAGATCCGAAGGAAAGACCTACGGACACATCATCGACCCCCGCGATGGCCTGCCCACCAGCACCATCGAGGGAGCGACCATCTGGACCCCGCAGGCCGCACTTGGAGACGTCCTCTCCACGGCTCTCTTCATCCTGGGACGCGAGGCGCTCGCTGAGGACGGCTGCGTCGAGAAGCTGGTCCGGGCGTGGACCCCTCCGGGCGAAGCGCCCCGCGCCTCGATCATCCTGGCTGAGAAAAGTTCCGGGAGCTGGGGCGGGGTGGAGTGGGAATCCTTCCACATTGGCGAGCCGGGCTTCGAGGCTTCGGACTAGAGAAGAGTTATTCGGCCCTCCCCGATTTGGTTCTTTTCCTTTTGTCGCCTCCGGGCTTTTCGATAGAATCTTCGTTTCCCATCGGCCGCTGTTAACGTATTGTTCACGGCCGGGTCTGAAATACCGAATGCCGATGGGAGGGGCGGAAAGAATGCCTGCCCCGCAACGAACCGAAATGAAACCGGCCTCCGGGCCGGGCCCCGGGGATGGGTATGCCTCGGGCGTAGGCGGAAATCTGAAGAACCCGGATGGACGGGCCGGAGACTGAAAAATGGTCTGGAGTCATGATGACTTCATTCGAGAATTGAGCCGACAGCTCGTCGAGTTGGAGGCCCTTCGTAAAAGGCTCGAAGAGCCTGGTGACGTTGGCGAGATCATCAAGCGCATCGAAGAATCCAATCTTCATCTTCTCAAGAAGATGAACGAGTTCTTCAATTGCCACATCGAGGTGAAGATCTGCGGAGCCTTCACGGATGGAGCCCAGGATGAGTTCATCAGCGACACCCACCCCGAGTACCTGATGGCCTGCCTGCAGTCGATGCTCCAGCAACCCGGCGTTCTCAAGCATCTCACCAGCCTCAGCGTCGAACCTCACGTCGAGCAGGTGACCGATTGGAACTCCCTGGCGCTCAGCGAGGGACTTCTCAACCCGGGAGAGAACAGCTCCCTCCTGCAGGCGAAATGCGGCGTCTGCGATAAGCTCATGGTCTCAACGGTCCTCGCCGGCGGGCAGCTCTTAAAGGTTGGCGACCACTGGTACCACAAGGACTGCCTGGAGTCCTCGGAAGACAGCTCGGAGATCCTCTGGCAGCCGAGCGTCCTGAATTGAGCGTTGAGCTCGACGAGGTCTGCTCCGCCTCCCCCGCAGGTTTCCGGCAGATCGGGCGGTCCACGGAGGGACGTCCGCTTGGCGGCGCCAGCTACGGCGGCGGCCCCCTGAAGATCTCCCTGGTCGCCGGCGCCCATGCCGACGAACCGGTCGGCCCCCGAACCCTGGAAAGGCTGGCCGGATGGCTGGAAACCGAGCCGGCAGCGAAGCCTCTACTCGAAAAGGCGACCTTCTCCATCTGCCCCGACATCAATCCGGATGGCCGGGAGCGCAACTCAACCTGGACCGCCCCCTCCTCCACTGATCTTCGCGACTACCTCCGCCACCGAAAGCGAGAGAGCCCGGGAGATGATATCGAATTCGGTTTTCCAGACGCCGGCGGAAGACCTGCCCGGAACGAGAACCTCGTGGTAGCCGAGTTCCTGCGGGAGCGCGGCCCCTTCAACTTCCACTCATCTCTCCACGGCATGGCCTTCGCCGAGGGCGCCTGGTACCTGGTCAACCGCAGGGAGCCGGCGGGCACAGCCGAGCTGCGCGAGAAGCTCGGCGCCTTCACCGCTTCCCTCGGCATGGGATTTCACGACTGGGACAGGCAGGGAGAGAAGGGGTTCTTCCGGATCGCCCCGGGCTTCTGCACGACACCGACCTCCAGCGCCATGAAGCGACACTTCGAAGATCTCTCCCAGCCCCTGGAGGCTGAAAAATTCCTTCCCTCTTCGATGGAATACGCCGCTTCCCTCGGCGGAGACCCGCTGTGCATGGTCAGCGAAATTCCGCTCTTTCTCGTCACTCCGACTCCTCCAGGCAGCTCGACCCCCGGAGCCAATTTCATCGACCTCCTGCAGCGTCTGCCGGAAGCCTGGGCAGAATTCGAGTCCGGGCGGGAAGAAGAGCTCCTGAAGCTGGAGCGTCTCTTCTCGCTGGAGCCGGTACCCGAGCGAACAGCGATGAAGCTCCAGCTGGGGATGATCTTTCTCGCAAGCGGCCTGCTCGAGCTCGAAGAGCTTCTCTGAGAGTCCGCGGGAGGTTTCCCCCTACCGCTCGCGATACCCCCAAACTATCATGTGCCTATGCGCAAATTCGCCAGCACGTTCACCCTCCTCGCCGCCGCGCTGCTCTCCTGGAGTTGCGACCGTGGAGGAGCCTATCCCAACCGGCCCGTAACAATCATCTGCCCCTGGTCAGCCGGCGGGGGAACCGATGGGCTCTCGCGGCAGATGGGCATCTTCCTGGAGGAGAAGCTCAAAGCGCCCTTCAACGTGATCAACGAGACCGGAGGCGAAGGCGTCACCGGTCACTCGACCGGAGCTCTCGCCGCCCCCGATGGCTACACCCTCACCATGATGACCGCGGAGCTGAACATGCTCCACTGGCGCAGAATGACCCCCATCGACTGCTCTCATTTCAGAACCCTGATGGTGCTCAACTGCGAACCCGCTGCGATTATCGTCCCGGCGGACTCACCGTGGAAAACCGTAGGCGACCTGGAGGAGGCCATCGGGAAGAATCCCGGCAAGCTGAAGGCCTCTGGGACCGCCAAGGGCGGGACCTGGCATCTCGCCTTCGCCGGATGGCTGGCGAAGGCCGGGCTGCCGATTTCCGCCGTGAAATGGATCCCGACCCGCGGAGCGAGCCCCTCCCTGCAGGAACTCATGGCGAAGAACCTCGACCTGGTGTGCTGCAGCCTGCCGGAGGCCCAGGCACTCATCCAGGGAGGGAACCTGAAGGGGCTCGGGGTCATGTCCGATGAGCGAATCAAGGGCTTCGATAACGTAAAGACCTTCAAGGAACAGGGCGTCGACTGGAGCCTGGTGGGCTGGAGAGCCCTTGGAGTTCCCATCGACACGCCGGTTGAGGTTATCGACACCCTCATGAACGCCCTGCGGGACATCGTCGGGAGCGACGAGTTCGCATCCTTCATGAAGACCGGCAATTACAACGTCTCGATCCGGGAAGGAGACGAGGCCAGGGAAACCCTCGATTCCATGGATGCCGAGATGGGCAAGCTGCTCAGCATGCCCGAGTTCAAGGATCTCGAGAAATCCGGCTACAGCAAGGATACCTATCCCGCCATCCTGGGCTGCGCCCTCCTGCTTCTGCTCTCAACCCTGGCACTTCGCAGCCGGAAGCAGGAGCCTGCCGCCCCGGCCGGCTCACCATCATGGAAAGGACCGGCGGCCGTCTGTCTTGCCGCGCTGGGCTACGCGGTGCTGGCCCCGATAGCGGGCTTCATCCTGACCGCGGGCCTGCTTCTCTTTCTCCTCTTTCTTTTTCTCGGCAACCGGGCCGTGAAAAGCCTGGTACTTGCCGCGGCGATCTCCTGCCTGGTCTACCTGGTCTTCGCCACCTGGCTGCGAGTCGACCTTCCACGTCAATTCATCGAGTGGTAGGAAAAACGCATGAACCCCGGCCCCATTGAAACGGCATTCACCAACGTCTTCCTCAACCTGGATGTCCTGCTGGTCATCTTCGCCGCGGCGGCCTATGGAATCTTCATGGGCGCGGTGCCGGGCCTGACGGCGACGATGGCCGTCGCCCTGCTCATCCCGCTCACCTACTTCATGGACACGACCTCGGCCCTCGCGGCCGTCGTCACCCTGGTGGCGAGCGCCATCTTCGCCGGCGACATCCCCAACACCCTGCTTCGCATACCCGGCACTCCCTCCTCGGCGGCCTATACCGACGACGCCTACGCCCTCACCCTGCAAGGACGTCACCAGGCGGCTCTTGGAGTCTCGCTGGTATTCAGCGTCGCGGGTGGGATCTTCGGGACCCTCGTGCTCATCTTCCTCGCCCGCCCGCTGGCCTCGCTGGCGACCAGCTTCTCCTCCTTCGAATACTTCTGGCTCTACCTGCTGGGTCTCAGCTGCGCAGCGCTGGTATCGAGGGGCTCGTCGCTCAAGGGCGCGCTGGCCCTCGTCATCGGGCTGCTGATCTCCACCATCGGCCTGAGCGCCGTCCACAGCGAACCCCGCTTCACCTTCGGTGTTCCCCAGCTGCTCAAGGGAATCGAGTTCATCCCCGCCATGATCGGTCTCTTCGGCATCTCCGAGGTCCTGCGAAACATGAGTGGGTCCGCCGGCCTCGGGGCCATACCTGCAGGGCAGATGACGGAAGCCGACCGGGGTGGAGCGATCAGGAGCACCTTCGAGCCCGCCCTTCAGACTCTCACCGGCCGAATCTTTCATTTCCTCCGTTCAAGCAGTATCGGCTCGCTGATTGGCATGCTCCCTGGCGCCGGGGCCGACATCGCGGCCTGGGTCTCGAAGGCCGTCTCGAAAAGGTTCTCGAGCAAGCCCGATGAATACGGCAAGGGGTCTCTCGAGGCGATCGCGGACTCGACCGCGGCGAACAACTCGGCTCTGGCCGGGGCGTGGGTGCCGGCCCTCGTCTTCGGAATCCCGGGCGACTCCGTCACCGCGCTCGTCATCGGGGTGCTCACCATGCACCACGTCACCCCCGGCCCGGCGATCTTCGAGAACCAGGGCGAGCTGGTCTACTCGATCTACGCCATGTTCCTCGTCGCCAACCTCTTCCTGCTGCCCCTGGGCTTCCTGGCCATCCGCGCCGGCGGGCTGCTCATCAGGATCCCGCGCCCGGTGCTGCTGCCCTGCATCCTGCTCTTCTGTATCGTCGGCTCCTACGCGATCCGCAACAGCACCCTCGACATCGTGGTGATGCTGCTGATGGGACTGCTCGGCTTCTTCCTCGAGCGCCGGCAGGTGCCGCTCGGGCCAGTGGTTCTCGGCATCATCCTCGGCGGCCCGCTGGAAGAAAAATTCATCCAGAGCCTGACGAGTTCCGATGGTAAGATCGCCGCCTTCTTCAGCAGGCCGGCGGCGGCCGTGCTGGGCATCGCCTGCCTGGCGCTCTGGGTCTCCCCACTGCTCCTTAGAAAAAAGACACGGCCAGGGGAGACGGCGGAATGAGCGGAAACGGAAATGTTCGGGTACGAGTATTGATCTCAGGATACGTCCAAACAGTAGGATTCAGGTTCTTCACAAAAAGAGAAGCCGATCGTCTTAATCTCTCTGGCTGGGTACAGAATCTCAACGGCACAAAACAACAGAGTCCCGAGCAAAGTATGGTCGAAGCGGAATTCCAAGGACCCTCAGATGATGTGGAGAAAATTCTCAAAGCATGTGAAAAAGGAAACGGTGTTTCTAGAGAAACAAAGGTAGAAAGACTTCACTCCCCTTCCCCGAAGCAGGACGACAGCGGATTTGTGCTCAGAGATCCAAAGGTTGAAGATGTATATGTAAATGAAGAACCCAAGAGAGTCAGGGTACTCATCTCGGGTTCGGCTCAAGATCAGGATCTCCTCAAGAAAGAAGCAAAGGTTCTCAATATCTCTGGATCAATCGAAGATCTGAACGGCACCAATAAACGAGTTGAGGCCGTATTCCAAGGGACCTCAGAGAATATCGAAGCAATGATCCAAACCTGCAAAAAAATGGGCGGTTCGCCTGAAGATGCCGAGGTCAAAGTGCTTCATCGGTATTCTCCGGAGGCCGAGGAAAACTCCTTCACTATCAAATAAGAAAGGGTGATTGAGTTCTCTGATGAACCCCGAATCGAAAGACAAGACAAAACCCACCCAGGACATCGTCATCATCGGCGGCGGTCCCGTCGGCCTCGCCTGCGCCATCGCCGCGCGCCGGGCGGCGATTCCGTACCTGGTGCTCGAGAAGGGCTGCCTGGTCAACTCGATCTTCAACTTCCCGGCCGACATGACCTTCTTCACCACGCCGGAGCTGATGGAGATCGGCGGGCATCCGCTGATCTGCACCCACGACAAACCGACCCGGGCCGAGGCACTGGCCTACTACCGGGCGATCAGCCGCGTCGAGGAGCTCAGGATCAACCTCTTTGAGAAGGTCACCGGTGTCGAGGGCGGGAAGGACTCCTTCGAGATCCGGACCGAGGGACGAGACGGCGCCGGCCGCTACCCCTGCCGGCGGATCATCCTCGCCACCGGCTATTACGACAACCCCAACCGCATGGACATCCCCGGCGAGGACCTGCCCCACGTCAGCCACTACTACGCCGAGGCGCATCCCTTCATGGGGCAGCGGGTGCTGGTGGTCGGCGGCAAGAACTCGGCCTGCGAGGCCGCCCTCGACCTCTTCCGCCAGGGAGCGGAGGTTACCCTGGTCCACCGCGGCGAAGAGCTCGGTGACGGCGTCAAGTACTGGGTGCGGCCCGACATGGAAAACCGGATCGAGGCCGGCGAGGTGCGGACATTGTTCAATACCCGGGTGACGGCGATCGAGGGCAACAGCGTCACCCTCTCAACCGGCGCGGTAGAAGAATACGACCAGGTCTTCCTGCTCACCGGCTACCACCCCGATGGGGGGCTCCTCGAGACCTGCGGGCTGAAACCGGACCCCGAGACCCTGAAGCCGGTCCTCGACCCCGAGACCCTCGAATCAGAGGACGTGCCGGGGCTCTACCTCGCCGGCAGCGTCAGCGCCGGCTACGAGACCGGCAACGTCTTCATCGAGAACGGCCGCTTCGACTGCGAGAAGATCTTCGCGGACCTCGAGCGCGAGCTCGGATAAGAAACCGGGGCCTCCAGGAACGACGGCTCAACCCAGCAGGCTCTTGCCGCCGGAATCGAGATCGTCCACCGCCTCCATGACGCGCTGCGACATGGCCTCCTCGGCCGCCTTGAGGTAGCTGCGAGGATCGTACTTCTTCTTATTGCCGACCTCTCCGTCAACCTTGAGCACCTCGTCGTAGTTCGTCAACATATGGGCGGCGATCGGACGGGTGAAGGCGTACTGGGTGTCGGTGTCGACGTTCATCTTGATGACACCGTACTCAAGGGTCTCCTTGATCTGGGCCTTCTCGCTGCCGGAACCGCCGTGGAAGACGAGGTGGAAAAGCGCCTCGTCACCGAACTCGGCCTTGATAGCATCCTGGCCCTGCTTGAGGATCTCCGGGCGCAGCTTGACGGCGCCGGGCTTGTAGGCCCCGTGCACGTTACCGAAGGTCGCTGCGAACATATAGGTTCCATCGATTTCCTTCATGCGCCTGAATACTTCGACCATGTCCTCGGGAGTCGTGTAGAGCTTGTCGGCGGGAGTGTCAGCCGTACCAGCGGATCCATCCTCTTCCCCGCCGACGATCCCGGCCTCGATCTCGATCATCTGGCCGATCTTCGCCATGCGCTCATAGAGCGGAACCGACAGGTCGAGGTTCTCGTCAAGGGGAAGGTTCGAGGCATCGAGCATGTGGCTCGAATAGAGAGGCAGCTTGCCATCGGCTACCCGGCTCTCGGATTCCTCGATAAGGGGAACCATGAAGCTGTCGATCTTGTCGGGGGGACAGTGGTCGGTGTGCAGGGCGATAAGAACATCGTATCTTTCAGCCATGCGATGAATGTGCTCGGCGATGGAGATGGCCCCGAGGACCAGGTCGTTCACTCCGAGGCCGGAGGCGAAAGCGCCGCCGCCTGTGGAGACCTGGATCATTCCGTCTGATTTTTTCTCGGCAAAACCCTTCAGGGCGGCGTTGGCCGTCACCATGCTGCTCACGTTGATGGCTGGATAGGCGTAGTCGCCGGCCTGGGCTGCATCGAGCATTTCCCGGTACTGCTGGGGAGTTGCGATAGGCATCTGTTTGTCGTTCCTCTATAAATAATTCAGGTTTATGGCATCTTTGCGATATTCAGAAGGTTTTCGCAAACGCCTCAGGGCGTATACGTCCAGCCTCCTGAAAACCAGCTCTCTTCAGTACTCTTAAGAAGAGGGCGCTCACCAAACCTTGAGCGATGCTCAATAGCTAGAAATGGCAAGTCCGAGAGTGTAAGTGAAGCCCCCAAGGAACACAAGCCCCCACAACAAAGAGGCTGGAGAGCCGGAAAGATTAACGGCAGAACTCCGTAAACTCTTATTTGACAATGGTTTCGACAGGGTAGGCTTTGCCGATGCCGAGGAGACCCCTGGAGCGGAAGAGTTCAGCGAGTGGATGGACCGGGGCTACGCTGGAAACATGGACTATCTCGCCCGAAACGCCCAGCGGCGCAAGAACGCGCACGAGGTCCTCGAAAACGTCCGAAGCGTCATCGTAACTGCGATTCACTATGGAGAAGACGGCGCGGCGGGAATCGCCAACCCCTCGAGCGATCATGCGGAGATCGCATCCTACGCGCGCGGCACCGACTATCACCGGGTCATTGAGAAGCGCCTGAAGAGCTGTTGTCGCCTGCTGAAGGAGCGCTTCGGGGGCGACTACCGCTACTATGTCGATACCGGGCCGGTGCTCGAGAAGGCGTGGGCTCAAAAGGCCGGCATCGGGTGGATCGGCAAGAACACCTGCTCGATCGATTCCGACAACGGCTCCTACTTCTTCCTCGGAGTGATCCTCACCTCCCAGGAGCTCAAGCCCGACCCGCCGGCTGTTGACCACTGCGGGAGCTGCACGCTCTGCCTGGAGGCCTGCCCCACAGCCGCCTTCCCGGAGCCCTACGTCCTCGACGCCCGCCGCTGCATCAGCTACCTGACGATCGAAGAACGCGGTGAGATTGTCTCGGAACTGGAAGAAAAGATGGAGAACCTGGTCTTCGGCTGCGACATCTGCCAGGAGGTCTGCCCCTGGAACAGCGAACCTCGGCCGCGCAGCGAACCGGACCTCGCCGCCCGCGAGGAGAACGTCTTCCCGAGGCTCTCGGAGCTGACCACCCTGACGCCGGAGAGCTTTGCCGAGAGGTTTCCGCAGAGCCCGGTCAAGCGCGCTGGTTTCCGGGGCTTCCTGCGTAACGTGATCATCGCCCTGGGAAACTCCTCTGCCAGCAACGGCCTCGAACAACTGGACCAGCTTGCCCAGCGGGCGGATATCCAGAGCGACGCCCTTCTGAGCGGAACACTCGAGCGCGCCCGCCACAGGCTACTGGCGAAAAACAGGATCGAACGAGACGGGGAAATCCGCGAATAATTCCAGCGCACGAAAATCCAGGGTCCCATCCTGGCAGGCATGGCGATCCTGTCGGTCCTGGCCTTCCTGGTTACCTGGCTTACCTGGATCACAGATAAGCCCAATTATGTCGTGTGGATCCCGGGACTTTTCTTATATATTTTTTTCATGGCTGTCCTCTACCATCCGGCTCGCAAAAAGCAGGATGGGAAGCGAGAAAATAAATGCCCCCCCGGGAATCATACCTGCGAATACCGTACCGGATTCAACCTCCGCTAGCAGCGAGGTGCTCCGCTTGAACCCGCTCGACGGCATCATCCTCGGCATCCTGCTCTTCTTCCTCATCATCGGGGCCATGAGGGGCTGGTTCCGACAGATCCTGCAGATCTCCACCATCCTCATTGCCTTTGTCGCCGCCTCCCTGCTTCACCTGGGTCTCGCAGACGCCGCGATGTTCGATGGCATCCGGCAGAAATCCGATGCCCTGGCCGATGGCTCGGCCTTCATGATCATCTTCCTGTCTTGCAGCATCTTCCTGACCATCATCTCCGCCTTCATCTTCGACCTCGGGAGACCCGACCAGCTCTCCTTCTCCGACCACGCCCTTGGCGCCCTGATCTCGGTGATCAGCGGAATTCTGGTTCTCGGCTGCGTCTGCCTGGTCGCGAATGAATGGATCAAGCCCGGCAAGGAAGCCGGCACGGTAGCCGAGCTCATCAGCGCGAGCTCCCTGGTCTCTCCCCTTTCAGAGAGCTGCCAGGTCCTCATCGACCTGATCCCCGCATCCAGCAGGAAGCAGATGAAGAATTACATCGATGAGGGAAAGAAGCAGATCGAGGGCATCAAGGGCGAGGACTGAGAGACCTCAGACGACGGGCTCGACATCCCGCACACGCAGCTTCTGCACCCGGTATCTCATCGAGCGATAGCTCATGCCCAGCAGCCTGGCGGCCTCGGTCATGTTCCCGCCCGTAGAGTTCAGCGCCTCGCGCAAATAGCCGGTCTCGATCTCCTCGAGGCGATCCTCCAGGTCCATTCCCCGATCGGGAATGCCAAAGTCCCGCGCCTGCGCGCCGGCGGCGGCCGGGACCGAAGGCTCCTGGCCGTGATCGCGCAATTGGATGGAGTCCAGCTTCCTGCCGACGCAGAGGGCGACATGACGCTGGATGATATTGTCGAGCTCGCGAACATTGCCGGGCCATTCGTAGCCGCGGAGCTTCTCAATCGAAGCCTCCGAAATCCCGGTGATTTCCTTGCCCATCTTCTCGGCGTGCTTGCGAATGAAGTAGCCGGCCAGCAGGGGAATGTCTTCCTTGCGGTCACGCAGGGGAGGAAGCTCCACGGGAATCACATTCAACCTGTAATAGAGATCCTCACGGAAGCTGCCCTGCTCGATCTGCTCACGGATGTTCTTATTGGTCGCCGCCAAGATGCGGACGTCAACCGGCTCACCCCGGGTGCTGCCCACCGGTGTTACGATACGTTCCTCGATAACCCGGAGGATCTTGACCTGGGTCGTCAGGCTCATGTCCGCGACCTCGTCAAGAAAGAGGGTGCCGCCGTCGGCTGCCCTGAAAAAACCATCGGAGTCGGCCACCGCGCCGGTAAAGGAGCCCTTTTTATGCCCGAAGAGTTCGCTCTCCAGCAGGGTCTCGGTAAAGGCGCTGCAGTTGACCGAGACAAAGACCTCATCCTGCCTGGAGGACCTGTCGTGAAGAGCCCGGGCGACGAGCTCCTTCCCGGTGCCGCTCTCGCCCTGGATCAGCACGGTGCTGTCAGTTGGCGCCACCCGGTTGACCAGGTCCATCACTCTCAGGATGCTGCTGTGGTTGCCGATCAGCTCGTATTTGCGCAGGGCGGCCTCTCCCTGCCCCTTCGCGGGATTTTTTCTTCCGGAAATCTTACCCACCGCCCGGTTGACCACATCCCGGATAACGTCCACCTCGAAAGGCTTCCTGATGTAGTCATAGGCGCCAAGGCGCATGGCCTCAACGGCGTTGTTCGAGGTTGAAAAGGCCGTGATAACAACGACGGGAATCTCGGGAGCCTCGGCCGTATACCGGGCGAGGAGCCTCGCTCCGTCGAGGTCGGGAAGCTTCAGGTCCTGGATGATGAGAACGATGCGGTCCGAGTACTTGCGGAAGGTGGCAAGCGCCTCCTCCCCGCTGGCGGCGGACACCACGCTATAGCCCTCCTCCTCGAGTACGAGGGTGAGCAGGTCGCGAAGATTCGGTTCGTCATCGGACACCAGCACCAGGCGACCTGCGCCGGGCAATACGGTCCTATTGCTGTTTTCAGACATAGCTCAGATTTAAACCCAAAACAAGCTGCCGCCACTGCAGACCCCCGGGCCGCAGACGCCAGTCAGAAACCTCCCTCAACACTACCTGTATCGGCAGAGAGTGTCGGTTCCCGACAGCCGGGGTGACATTTTCAGGCCTTCTACCTCATCTTTGAACATTAGCGGTACTTTCGTGACATTAACGCCACTTCGAGCCAGCTCTCAGCCGCCCATGCTGCCTACCATCTTGAAGATCGGCAGGAAGATCGCCATGACCATGCCTCCGACCAGGAATCCCATGATCCCGATCATGAAGGGCTCAATCATCGAGGTGAGTCCCTCTACGCTGGTTTTCACCTGGCGATCGTAGAAATCCGCGATCTTCTCAAGCAGCCCTTCGAGCGCTCCGGTGCGCTCCCCGATGGAAACCATACGGGTCACCATCGGGGGAAACACCCCGCTCCTGGCGAGCGGTTCACCAAGGGTCTCTCCCTCCCTGACACTCTCAGAGGCCTCCTCTACGGCCCGAGCAAAGATCCTGTTGCCGCAGGTCTGGGAGACGATCTCCAGCGCGCCAAGAATGGGTACTCCGCTCTGAATCAGGGTCGACAAGGTTCTCGAGAAACGCGACAGGGTGACCTTCCTGAAAAGAGGGCCGAAGACGGGAATATTGATCAACATCCAGTCGCGCGCGGTGATGCCGCTGTCGGACCGCAGCCAGTAGGTCACCGCCGCCCCCAGGACTACCGCCCCTCCCACCCAGTAGAGAACATTTTCTCGAAGGAAGAGGCTAGCCGAGAGCAACGCTGTCGTGATAGCGGGCAGCTCCACGTTGAGCGTGGAAAACATATCCTCGAATTTTGGAATAACGAAGACGAGCAGAAAGAAGGTGATGCCAAGGACCATCAACAGCGAGACGATGGGGTAGGTCATCGCCGACTTGATGTCTGATTTCAGCGCGCTGGAGGCCTCCTGGTATTCTGCCAGGCGGTCAAGCACCGTATCAAGCTGGCCGCTCGCCTCGCCGGCACAGATCATGTTGACGTAGATATCGGGGAAGATACGCGGAAACATCGAGAGCGCAGATGAGAGATCCTTTCCACCCCGCACCTCCGCGCAGACCGCCTCGATCACGGAGCGAAAACCGGTATTCTCGATCTGTTCGGCTAGGATCTCGAGCCCGTCAACCAACGGAATACCTGACCCCACCATCGTCGCCAGCTGGCGGGTGAAGACCACCATCTCGGCATCCTTGACGCGAGCCTTGTGAGCGGGAACCTCCCGCGAACGGGAGAAAAGGCCGCTGAAAGGAGCTGAGCTGCCGCCCGGGGCCGCGGCCTTGACGCCAGCCTCCCTGTCGAGCGAGATCACCGTCAGGCCTCCCTGGTGGAGCTCATTGACGGCATCCGATTCACTCTCAGCCTTGAGCACCCCGGTGCTGGTTTGTCCATCTGTTCCCCGCGCCTTGTATGAAAAGACCTCAACGGTCATCGCGAACCTCCCACATATTCAGCTGCCCTCTATTTTGAATGATTCAATCCCCGACCGTAACCCGGAGTATCTCCTCCAGGCTGGTCCTGCCCTTCAATGCGTTCAATATTCCGCAGCGCCTCAGGGTGAGCATCCCGTCCTCGATCGCTCTCTCCTTGATATCCACAGCCGAGCCGCCATCGATGATCACCCGCTGAAGTCCGCTGGTGATCGGCATGGTCTCAAGCAGAGCGAAACGGCCCTTGTAGCCCTGCGCGCACCGCTGGCATCCGACCGCCTCCATCAGCTCGAACTTGCCGGTCTCCTTGCCGGAGAAGCCAAGCGATGCCAGGTAATCCGCCGGCGGCACAACCTCCATCGGCCTGCTGCACTCCCCGCAGAAGCTCCGCGCGAGCCGCTGGGCGCAGACGCAAACCAGCGCCGAGGCGACAAGGAACGGATCCACGCCCATATCCACCACGCGGGTGATACTCGAGGGCGCGTCGTTGGTGTGAAGCGTCGAGAAGACCAGGTGCCCCGTGAGGGCGGCCTTCACGGCGATCTCGACGGTTTCCTGGTCACGAATCTCTCCAAGCAGGATGGTGTCCGGGTCCTGGCGAAGAATCGACCTCAGCGAGGCGGCGAAGGTGAGCCCCTGCTTGGTGTTGACCTGGACCTGGTTCACCCCCTCGAGCTGGTACTCGATGGGGTCCTCTACGGTAACGATATTGTCCTCGACGTTCATGACCTCCCGGATCGCCGAATAGAGAGTCGTCGACTTTCCGCTGCCGGTCGGTCCGGTCACCAGGATCATCCCGTAGGGTCTCGCGATGGATTCGTAGATATCATCCAGGGCTTTCTGCTCAAAGCCGAGATCCGCCAGGCCGAGGCTCAGGCTGGTCGAATCGAGAATCCTCATCACGACCTTCTCGCCGGTGGCCAGCGGCAGGGTCGACACGCGGAAATCAATCTTCCGCCCCTCCATGGTGATCTGGAACTTGCCGTCCTGCGGCAGGCGCCTCTCGGCGATATCCAGGCCGCACATGATCTTGATTCGGCTCACCAGGGCGTTCTGCATTCTCTTGGGCGGACGGATGCTCTCGTGGAGAACCCCATCCACACGATAGCGGACCCGGACATCGTTATCGAGCGGCTCGATATGGATATCGCTGGCCTTCTTCTTGATTCCCTGGATGATGATGAGGTTGACCAGCTTGACCACCGGGGCCTGCCCGGACTCCTCGGCGAGCAGCCCCAGGTCAGCGGCCCTCGAATCATCGATGGCCTTCTGCTTGACCTCCACCTCCTCCTCGTTCATGTCGTCGAGAAGATCATCGACCATCTGCTGGCCGCGGTTGTAGATCTCGGGGATCGCCTTGCGAATCGCCGGCTCGGTCGAGAGCACAGGCCTGATCTCACAGGCTGTCACGATCCGGATGTCGTCCAGCTGGAGAATATCGAAAGGATTCGAGACCGCCAGTGTCAGCACGTTGGCCACCCGGGATACGGGCACAACTCCATAATAGGAGGCCAGGTTCTCCGGCAGGAGATCCACAACGCTCTTCTCCGGCCTCACCTTGAAGACATCCACTGCGGGAAATCTCGTCTCCTCGCTCAGGACCTCCAGCAGGTCGGCCTCGCCCAGCTGGTCACCCTCGAGCAGGACCTGTGTCAGCGAAAGGGATTCCCTCTCCGCAGTCTCCATATGCCGGGCGAGCTCATCCTCGCTGACCATATTCCTGCGGGAGAGAATATTCCCAAGCCTCTTGTCAAATTTGCTCCTGGTCATCTTGCACCCTGAATCCAATCCTCATCTCTCAGACACAAACACCGCCGCTCTTTTTGTACATACGCTCGATATCATCAGGTGTCGGCGAATACCGTAGAGCGTTTTTGAAACTGATCTGTCCATCATTGCAATGCTGCAGCAAGCTCTGGTTCATGGTCCTCATCCCGAGCCTGCCGCCGGTCTGAACCACCGACTCCAGCTGATGAGCCTTATCCTCCCGAACTAGCGCGCGCACCGCGGGCGTTGCCATCAACACCTCGGCCGCGAGCACCCTTCCCCTCTCGCCATCCCTGGGAACCAGCTGCTGGCAAAAGATCGCCTCGAGCGTGAAGGATAGCTGCGTCCTCACCTGGGCCTGCTGATGGGCGGGGAAAACATCGATGATCCGGTTCACCGTCTGCACCACCGAGTTGGTATGAAGAGTGGCAAACGTCAGGTGCCCGGTTTCCGCGATGGTCAGGGCAGCGGAGATGGTCTCCTGGTCGCGAATCTCGCCGACCATGATCACATCCGGGTCCTGCCGCAGGGCTGTCCTCAGGGCGTTCTGAAATCCATGAGTATCGGATCCGACCTCGCGCTGGTTCACAAGGCAGCCCTTGTTCTGATGGATGAACTCGATGGGATCCTCGATCGTCATGATGTGTTCGGTTCTCGATGCGTTGATGTGATCAACCATCGAAGACAAGGTCGTCGACTTGCCACTCCCCGTCGCTCCTGTCACGAGGACCAGGCCTTTTCGCAGATTGCAGATTCGCTCACAGGCCTGCGAAGGAAGCCCCAGCTGGGCAAAGGGGATCGTCTCCTGGGGAATGACCCTCAGTACGGATCCGACTGCTTCACGCTGCATGAAGACATTGGTTCTGAACCTTCCCAGCCCCTCGATTCCAAAGGACATGTCAAGCTCCAGCTCTTCCTCGAAGCGCTCGACCTGCTCACTGTTTAGAATTCCATAGACCAGCTTTCGCGTAGCTTCAGCGGAGAGCTTCTCTTCCCCTGCTGGAATGAGGCGACCGTCGATACGCATCATGGGCGGCGAGCCCGCTGCGATATGCAGGTCCGACCCCTCTCTCTCGACCAACTGCCTGGCGAGTAGTTCCAACGACAACATGGATCTCCTCCTTAGAAAGTGGACCCCATACCCCGATCCATCTACCCGGTAGCACCCCTGCCCGAACAGGGACGAAACCCGAAAAGAATATCATCTCGAAGGCTTTTTGACGAAGAGGCCCGCCATCTGTACACGATGTAGGCACTTCCCCGTGGCCGCGGGGGGCGATAAAAAAGAAGCCGCTGGAGACTGATGCTCCCGCGGCTTCCTCCACCCTGCTGCCTGCTCTGCTGTCAGGCCCCTTGATTCAATATCGTGATCTCGACGCGCCGGTTCTTCTGGCGCGAGTCGATTGATTTTCCGTTGGATAACGGCCGAGTATCCGCGAACCCGGCCGGATATATCCGGGACTTCGCTACCCCTGCGCTACCGACCAGGTAGCGAACTACCGTGCAGGCCCTGGCCGTCGACAGCTCCCAATTCGTCGGATACCTGTCGCGAACCTTCTTAACAGGCTGATCATCGGTGTGCCCCTCAACCCGAACCGTATTGTCGCTGTAGGCATTGTTGTTGAGCAATTGACCAATATTCTGGAGCACTCCCTTTCCATTGCTGGTGAGCTCGGTCTTGCCGGAAGCGAAAAATACCTGTTGAGGAATCGTCAGCTTGATTCCCTCGGCTGTTCGCTCAACCTGGACATTGGCGTCAATTCCGGAAGCAGCGGGGATCAGGAGATCGGCAGCCGCCTCCTTTCTCTCAGGCGTATTCGCCACCGCCGCATCCGCTCCGCCGCCGCCGCGAAACGAGACCAGTTCCTGTTCGAGCCGATTGTTCTCGCTTACGAGGCGGTCATTCTGCTCTTTGAGGCGTTGGTTCGCTTCCTTCAAGCCTGGGATAGCGCAACCCGAAGACAACAGTCCCAGCAAACAGAACAGAGCAAACCTGTAAACAAGCTTCTTGCTCATCATTCTTCTTCTCCTGTGGGCTTCCCCCGGCCTTGCCGGAAAACATGGCCCGGCATCCAGGGCAGTGATTACTTAAAAGTCCTCTGTCAAGCGCTCCTGGAGGCAGCCGGCTAAGCGGGGGTTCTCTTCACTCCGCCTCTTGATGCCCGGCAGGTCCCAGCACTCTGGCATTAGGTTATCTAAAGCACCTGTCCAATGGCAAGCCACTAGCGAAAAAAATGCTTGATCACCATCCTAAAGGCCGGCTCCAGGCCATTTGATTCAGCCGGAGAATAGTCCCATGTACCATTTCAGGGCGAAATCGACTGCATCCGGCCACAGGTATACGAAAACACCGGCAACGATCAGGAAAGGGCCGAAAGCGAGATGCCGGTTACCGTACAGAAGACGCCTGGGAATACCGAATAGAGAACCCAGCATACAGGCAAGAAAAAACCCCGTAATGACGCCCCAGCAACCTGCGAGGGCTCCCAGCAGGCCCATGAGCTTTACGTCGCCAAAGCCCATAGCCGGCTTCCTGAAAACAAGTGTACCGACGACCCCGACGATAAAGACCACTCCGCTGCCGGCCAGCATTCCCAGCAAGGAGCTGGTGAGATTATAGGCTGCCTTCGATTCCGCGAAGCCCGGCAGGATACAGACGCCGGCGACCAGGGCGGCTGAAAACCCGCACAACAGACCCGCCAGGCTGAGGCTGAAGAAACCTTCGGGTTCTTCGGGAAGGCGCCAGCGGCGATAGCCGCGATAAAGCCAGCAACCGGCGGCGAAGAAAGAGAGAGCCACCAGGGACAGGATGGCTACGACAGAAGCAGTAGAGGGCGCCCAGGCTGGCATGAACTTCGCGATTCCGGAAAGAAGTCTCTCGGACAGTCCATCCCGGGGGGCAAATCTCAGATCCTGGAAGATCAGCATCGCCGCAGGAATGAGATGCATACCGCCAATCGTGATTTCGTCAGGAAGAATCCGGAGCTCGGCATCGATAAAGGCGGCTACGAGTAAGGAGCAGAAGAGGGCCAGGAGGAAGATGCAACTCGTGAGTTCACCGCCCAATTGCAGATGAAATTTCCAGGTCACCAGGGCGCAAAGTGCCCCGGTGAGAAGCTCTACCAGGGGATAGCGCAGGGCTATGGCCGACCTGCAGCTTCGGCAGCGGCCGCGCAGCAGAAGCCAGCTGAGCACCGGGATATTGTCCGACCAGGAGATTTTCTCTTTGCAGGAGGGACAGAAAGACCTCCGGGGCTTGCCGACGCTGAGCCCCTCACGCGGCAGGCGGTAGATACAGACGTTCAGAAAGCTACCCACGCAGAGACCAAATACCGAGGCCGTCGCGAGAACCAGGACATCGTACATCTCTGGGTTCATTTTATTTCGGCAGCTCCGTTATCGCCTCGAGAACAGCTCCGCAGACCTGCTCTTCGTCAAGGTCACCTGTATCGACAACGCAGTCGGCCGCGGCCTCATAGAGAGGATAACGCCGCTCGAGGACCTCCTCCACCTCGGCAACGGCGCTCTCACCCGAGAGCGCCGGCCGAGTGCGGGCGCTTGCCGGGTCCCGCTCAATACGATCCTGCAAGACAGAAGCCGGGGCGCGAAGCCAGACGACATATCCGGTCGAGCTCATTCGCTCGACGTTCTCCCGGCTGAGAACCATCCCCCCGCCCGTGGCGACCACCAACCGCTCACCCTCCAGGACACGAGTGCCGACCGCGGCCAGCGCCTCTGACTCGAGCCTCCGAAAGACAGGTTCACCGGACTCAGCGAAGATCGCTGCGATCGCCCGCCCTTCGGATTCTTCGACCAGGCGATCAGTGTCGACGAACAGGCGTGAAAGCTCCGAGGCGACCGCGCGACCGGCGCTCGTCTTACCGCTGGCCCGGTATCCGACCAGGTAAATCGCAGACTTGTCCTGTTCCTTCTTCACTCTTTAGTCACCACCATCAAGAGGAAAGCCGGAGCCCCGCCCTCAAAAGGCGGCTCCGGCCTCCGCTCAGCCCTCTCTCTAACCGCGAACGGACACGTGACCTCAGTCCTCGTCTCCGGTGGAGAGCGGCTCGCCGAGAGTTACCTTCACGTCTTTTTCTTCATCGCCCCTGCGAATCTTCAGGTTGATCGATTCTCCCGCATGGAGAGGACCCAGCCCATCCTGGAGGTCCTTGAGGCTTGCCACTTCCTTATTTCCAAGCTTCAGGACCAGGTCACCGGCCTTGATACCGGCTTTTTCAGCCGCGGCGCCGGGGATCACCTTCGTGATAACCACCTGCCCCTCAGCCGTCTGGCGGGCGTGGATCCCGAGGGTTCCCTTCACCTTCGATTTCTTCTCAGGTTTCTCAGGAGGCTTTTCCTTGGACTTCGGAGCGGCTGGAACCGATTTCGGCGCCTCCACCTTCTGGCCGCGAGCGCCCAGCACCAGGTTGAGGGTGATATCCGCTCCCTTCCTCCTGAGCAGGACCTTTGCCCCGGCGCCGGCCAGGGCGCCTCCAAAGGCTGCCCTGAGCTCTTCTATGGAGGTGGTGTTCTTGCCGTTCACCTGCTTGATGACATCCCCGATCTTGATCCCGTAGGCCGCGGCAGCTGAATCGGGTACCACGATCTCAACCTCAAGACCGCCTTCTACCGGGCCAACACCCACACCGAGAAATCCGGCTGGCTCAGGCTTCTTCTCCGGAGGAGGATCTTTCTTTTTCTCCGGAGCGGGCTTTACCGGCTTGGCCTCAGCCTTCGTACTCTTGCTGCTGACCAGCTTCGCCCCGCCCTTGTCGGATGAACCCACCACAACAACATCGATGGTCTCCTCTCCCCGCACCAGGCGCAACGCGACCTCCTGCCCCGACCTGATCTTCTTCAGCAGGGCCTCGAGCTCATCGAGAGTCTTCACGGCCTTGCCGTTGACGCCCGTAATCCGGTCTCCTTTCTGAACCCCCGCCGCCTTGCCGGTGAATCCATCCTCCACCTGGAAAGCGAAGAGACCTTCGCCATCCTCCTCGACAGTTACGCCGAGCACGATATGCCCAGGCTCCTTTTCCGCCGAGTCCTTGCGGGAGCGCGCCGCGAAGAAGGCGTCACGGTCAACCAGCTTGACCTCAGCCTTCGCCTTCTTGCCGCCCCGCATGTATTCAAGAGTGATCGTGGTCCCGGGAGCGTGCCCGGTAACCGCGCCGCCAAGGCTCTCGGAGTTCACCTTCGTGCCGTTGACCGCAACGATCAGGTCATCTTCCTTCATTCCCGCGACGGCGGCCGGACTTCCCGGATGAACCGTCGTGACCAGGGCCCCCGCCTCGTTATCGATGTGTCCCACCCCGAGAAATGCGTTGGTCGGCTTCGGCTCGGGCTTGGGTTTTGGCGGAGCCGGCGGCTTCGCGGCCGCGGCCAGCTCTTTCTTCAGCCTGCCGACCTCCTTCTCCAGACCGGCAATTCGTTTGTCCTTTTCAGCGAGGTTCTTCTCCAGGGCGGCCGTCTTCTCATTCATCATCTTCGTGATGGATTCAACGAGCTCCTTGTGCTTCTGCTCGATGATCTTCACGATTGCCTTGGCGGCATCTTCACCCAGGGCTGCGCCGACTGCCGTGGGTGCCTGCTGGAATCCGTTGTTGTCCGCCAACGCGACGGGCGCTATCACCTGCGCGCAAAAGAGCACGCAAATACAAGCCGGCAGAAGGTACTGGGTCCGGACTGAGGTCATCTCAAATTCTCCTGGGTAAAACGCGCGGCCAACCAATGCTGCCGGGCTGAATCAACTTTTCCGCGCGTCCAACGCAACTATTCTGAAAATCAACAGATACAGGCTCTGTGCAATGATGGTGCAAAGCCACATTAACAATATCGGCACATGGGAGTGCCCCACTGAAGAAAACTTCTTCAGACCTAGTGAGAATTTTATTCCCACCAGCGAGCCAATGAAAATCTAAAAACCAGCCCGATGGGCGGGTATTCAGCCACAACCGCGCACGTCCATGGCAGGCGAGATCGCCTGTCGGGGGTTATTGCGGTGAATCCTCGTAGGCGACAACCACGATGCCGTAGCGATCAGCGAGTTCAACCACCCTTTCCTGCTCCAGGATGAGGGTCCCCCCCGCCTTGACGGCCAGGACAGCTCCGCCGGCCTCCTTGAGATTCTCGATCGTATCCGGACCGATGGTTGGAACGTCAAATCTCATGTCATGATCATCCTTGGGCAGCTTGACGACCGTAAAACCACCCTTTCGACAGAGCTCTCCCGCCCTGAGGATGTTTCGATCAGTCCCCTCTAACCCCTCGACGGCGATCGTCGCCTTCTCCAGGACCGCCACGCTCTGCCCGACATCGAGATCCGCCATCCGCCGGGCGATGTCCCAGCCGAAACGAATGTCTTCGAGATGCCTGGCCTTCGGCTTAACGCGTCCTACCAGCCCTTCCTTGATGAGCAATTCAGGACAATACCGGGTTGAATGCACCACCTTGATACCCTCCCGCTCAAACTCTTCGGCAAAGCTGGTAAGGATCGTCTGGCTCTGACGATCCCGTAAGCTGAAATACCAGATCCTCAGCATACGCCAGTCCGGCAGCAGGGAAAAGATCCGGGCTGGCGTAAAAAGCCGTTCCTTGCGAATCCAGCCGGCCCAGGAGACCTCGCTGATACCCTGCCGCCTGAAATACCTGAGGACACGCCCCAGGCGACCGAGACCAAACTCCTTGAAAACAGAGACCTCCGACGCCAACTCCCTGGAGACCTCGTGCTTGATCCCGGCGCAGACAACCTCGATCCCGCTCTGCCGGGCGGCCCTCGCCACGGCGAAGGGAAAGGTCCCGCCACCGGCCAACAGACCGATCCTTACGGGTAATCCTTCTTGCGAACCCTCTTTCGCCTGGATTGGCACTCTCTCAGCACTCCTTCGGAAAACCACAGGGCCCTTCAAACTCCCCCGGCGACAATAGACTATCAGTACAGGCGCCTCATAGCCACCCCGGTCAAGTTCCAGAATTTCCGTGTGGGGGCTTGATGCCTGCCCCACCTCATCTATAAACTCTCCTCTCCACAGTGGTTCACTCCACTGGTGGGATTTTCAGTTCATTGAAAAAAGTGCCCAGGTGGCGGAATTGGCAGACGCGCTAGGTTGAGGGCCTAGTTTCCTTTACAGGAAGTGGAGGTTCGACCCCTCTCCTGGGCACCATTTAATTCAAAGAGGCCGTGTTTGAACCAAACGCGGCCTCTTTTTTTCGAGACCTCTCCCTGGAAAATCACCTCGGTTGAGGCGCCGAGTACTCGTCAAGCTCAGAGCAGCTCCGGCGGAACCACGCCTCCCTGGAGCAGGAAGTTGGGACGCCCGGAGAAATCCTTCACCACCTCCTGGTGCGGATCGATGCCGAGGGCGTGATAGACAATCGCGCAGAAGTCAGCCGGGGTGACCGGCCGCTCGGTGGGATGCTCCGCCTTGCCATTGGTCGCGCCGATGATCTGCCCGTGACGATAGCCCCCGCCGGCGAGCAGAATACTCTGCGCCTGCGGCCAGTGATCACGGCCGGCCTTGTCGTTGATCTTCGGAGTTCGGCCGAACTCACCGGCAGATATAACCAGGGTGTCATCGAGCAGCCCTCGCTGTGAGAGGTCCTCAATCAGCACCCCAAGAGCGCGGTCATGCCGCGGCAATTTATCGTCCAGGGCCTTCTTGAGATTTCCATGGTCATCCCAATAGCCCGTATTCAGGGTAACAAAGCGAACACCCGCCTCGATGAGGCGGCGGGCCATCAGGGCCTGCTCTCCCCAGCCCGGGCCGTAGCGCTCACGGGTCTGCTTGTCCTCGAGGGAGACATCGAAGGCCGCCCGGGCCTTGCCGGAGGTGACGATGTCCACTGCCTCCTGCAGCATGCTGTCCATGCCGTGAAAGGCGCCGGACTTGTCGATATCACTGCGCAGAGCATCCAGTCGTTTCATCAGGGAGACGCGGGTCGAAATCTTCTCGGTGGTAAGTCCATTGAGCAGCTTGAGACTCGAGGCCCTGGCCGTCGGAAGCATCCCCGCCTCATTACCGTAGCTGTAGCTGCCGGTCCTGAAGGGATTGCAGGCGACTCCCAGGTACGAGGCGCCGTGAAACCCGAAGCCGCCATCGTTCATGTTCACATAGGCTGGCACGCCCTTTTCATGGGAGCCTCGAAGATGCGCGCTGATCGCGCCCATGGAGGGATTCCTGGCCTTGCGATCGGACCCGGTCGCGCCGAGGTAGCCGGTAAGAAGCCAATGGGCCGCAGCCCAATGATCACCGTTGTTGTGGGTAAAGCTCCTGATCACCGAGGTCCGGTCCATGATCTTGGCATGGAAGGGCATCTTCTCGCAGATCCGAAGGCCTGGAAGGCTGGTCGGAATCGACCCGTAGGGCCCTCGATATTCCCGCGGCGAATCGGGCTTCATGTCGAAGGTGTCAAGCTGCGATGGTCCGCCGTGCTGCCATACGAGAATCACAGAGCGCTTGCGTCCGCCCACAGCCCTGGCGCTTTCCGCCCTGAGGAGCCCAGGCAGGGAGAGACCGAAGGCGCCCAGGGAGCCGGCGGCGATGAATTGACGCCTGCTGAATCCGTCGCAGAAACGCCGGGATGAACCAGAAACTGTAAGCATATTCAGCTTCTCCGAAAAACCGCTGATCTCCGAAAATTCGCAGGAGCGACAAAACACCTCGCTGCAACCAGCTGATGTCGATTTTATCAAAGCTTTCGATTCAGTAAAAGAGCGCTCTGTAAAACGATACAATATCCGCCCCGGCGATCAAGACAGGGAAAACACGCCCACAACCGAGGTTTCACGCGAAACCGGACGAGGTTAAGATGACCGCCGGGAAAAAAAATACTCATGGACCTTTCTACTCGACACGAACCGATCAGCGAGCTCTTCAAATACCCGTTATCACCGGGCGAGTGGACGGACTACGCTCTCAGCTCTGAGCAGCTCCAGAGCTTCGAAGAGAGGGGGTTTCTTCCCGGGATCAGGATTCTCGGCCCGGCCCAGCTCGAACAGCTCAAGACGGAGCTCGACAAGGTTCTCGACCCGGAGCATCCGGGCCATTCCCTGTTCTATGAGTTTCATCTCAACGAGGCCGAGAAGGAGGCCAGGGTGCTCTTCCACGCACTCGGAGCCTGGCAGCTCGAACCCGCGCTCCATGACCTGCCCTGGTCCCCGGCTCTACGAATGGCCGCCTACCAGCTGCTGGGAGGAGCGGTGCGACTCTTTCATGACCAGCTCTTTGTAAAGCCCCCCGAGCGTGGAGGAGTCGTCGCCTGGCACCAGGACTACTCCTACTGGACCTGGACAGAGCCGATGGCTCACCTGTCGTGCTGGATCCCCCTGGATGATGCCAGTGTCGAGAACGGGTGCCTGCAATATATCCCCGGCAGCCACCGCTGGGGGCTCCTCCCCATAACCGGGCTGACCGGCGACATGAACGCAGCCAGCACAGCGCTCGACGACCGGCAGCGGAAGGCGCTGGAGACTCCCTTCGCGGCGGATGTGCCGGCCGGTGTCGGGGTGCTTCATCACCCACTCACCCTGCACGGCTCCACCGAGAACCTTTCAACACGGCCGCGCCGGGCGATCGTGATCAATCTTATCCGCGATGGCGTAAGATCGAACGCCGACATTCTCAAGGACAAGGAGACTCACAACTTTCCAATCCCGCCCCAGGGGACTACCCTGTCTGGACAGTATTATCCTCTCCTCTTCCAGCCCGACAGGGAGCTTGGGGATAGAATGACCGAGATTCCACTGGCCGAAGACAACGCGGCCCCTTCTCCTGACCAGGTATGATGAATAACCGAACCGAACCATTCCGCCGCCTCTCCAGATCCATCCTGTTCCTGGTGCTCGGGGTCCTTCCTGCCTCGGCCGGGCAAGCCGCCGGAGCCGGGGACTGGCCGACCTGGCGCTATGATTCAAAAAGGAGCGGCAGGTCGCCGGAGATGGCCCCTTCGATACCCAGGCTCAGCTGGAAGAAGACATGGCCCGCCCTGAAGCCGGCCTACAGGAGCAAGAGGCTTCAATTCGACGCGGGCTACGAACCGATCATCATGGGCAACCTGCTCTTCCTGGCCTCGTCCCTGAACGACAGCGTGACAGCCATCGCCCTGGATGATGGCTCAGAAGCCTGGCGCTTTTATGCGAACGGCCCCGTTCGATTCGCCCCCGTGGCGACCGGGGGGCGCGTCTATTTCGGCTCTGATGATGGTCACCTCTACTGCCTTCGCGCCGCCAGCGGAAAGCTGGAGTGGAAATTCAGGGCAGCTCCCTCGCAGAGACGTCTCCTGGGTAACGGCCGCCTCATCTCCGCATGGCCGATCCGGGGCGGCCCCGTACTCCAGGACGGAAAAATTTATTTTGCCGCAGGGGTCTGGTCCTTCGAAGGCGTCTTTGTCTACTGCCTCGATGCCGTCAGCGGCAAGCTCTCCTGGCTCAACGACCGCAGCGGATACATCTACGGCCCGCATCCCCACGGGGCGAGGGCCTTTGGCGGACTCTCGCCCCAGGGCTATCTCGTCATCAACGGCGACGAGCTTGTGGTCCCCTGCAGCGCGGCCTACCCGGCAAGATTCGACCTGGCAACCGGCAAGCTCAAGGACTTCTCCCTGCCGGGCTTCTCCCGGATACCCGGCGGCTGGTTCGCAATGGCTGACTCGAAAGAGGCGAAGGACAAGCGGAGAGGGAACATCGTCCTCGACAGCTCGGTCAATAAGGAAAAGCACGAAGACCGGATGAAGACCGGTCCCGGTCCCGCCGGAGCATCCACCACGGTCGAGCTCGGCGGCAGGATTTTCTCTTACGAGAAAAAGCTGGAAGGCGTAGAGGGAACGGTGCACTCCATCGCCGCGGCCAATCAAAGGCTCATCGTCACCACGAGAGAGGGCGGGATCTACTGCTTCGCGCAAGAAGGCGCGGCTGAGAGGAAGGAGGCGAAAGGGAGCACGCCCCCACCCGGACTCGCCCCGCAATGGTCCGCACGGGCGAAAGGTATCCTCGCCGCGGCGGGACAGAAGGCGGGCTATTGCATCCTCTCAGGCGACGCCGCCGCGCCCCTGGGCGAAGCGATCGCCGCCGCCTCGAGACTGCAGGTCGTCTCCTTTGTTTCACCCGGAGCCGAAGCCAACGAGGCCCGTGCCAGGCTCAGCAGGAAGGGGCTGCCCGGAGCTCGGGTTTCAATTATCGAAGACCCCCGGCCAATCGACACCCTCCCTCCCTATTTCGCAAGCCTGGTCATCCTCAGGGGCGCCGAGTTGCTGCGGGACAGCAGCCCTGAAGAGCTCGCCGGCAAGGTCTACAAAACGCTGCGTCCCTTTGGAGGAACGGCTGTTTTCGACCTGGCGGCAGCGGAAAGCGAGAAGCTCAAGGCCGCCATCGGAAAGCTCGAGCTGCGCGGCTCTCGCCTGCGAAGCGTTCGCCCGGGCCTGCTCCTGCTGACCCGAGATGGTCCTCTACCCGGCTCAACCGACTATTCCGGCGGCTGGTCAAGTCCCGACGAGCTGGTGAAGGCGCCCCTCGGGGTGCTCTGGTTCGATGACTCCCTGGGGCATTTCAAGCGCTCGCCCCAGCCGCAGTTCCGCTCGGGAATCATGATTTCGAGGCCCAAGGACTGGCACTACCCGCGCTCGAAGCAGTCGAATAACAGGGACTACCCCCTGCTCAAGAGCGTCCTTTCGGACATCTACACGGGCCGCATCCTGGCCCCGGACGAACAGGAGACTCTTCGAAACGAGCTGGCGAGGAGCCCCGCAACGCAGCGCGAGCCGACCCAGTACCGTCCACCGACGCAGAAGAACGCCTGGAAACCCGAAAAGCCCAGGACCGGCGATCGAATCAGCCCGCTGACCGGCCTCACGAGTCCCCGCTCTTTCCCCAAGAGCTATGGCTGCGATGGAGGCATCAACTATGGCCATATCTATTCGATGCGCTCAGGAACAGCCGCCTTCTACGACCTTCGCAGCGAGAGCGGAACCATCCACATCAGCGGGCCGCGCTCGGGCTGCACCAACAGCGTCATCCCGGCGGGCGGGCTGCTCAACATCCCCTACTTCTACGAAGGCTGCACCTGCAGCTACCCGCTGCCTGTGGGCCTCGCCCTGGTCAACATGCCCCAGGAACATGAGCAGTGGGCCTCCTGGGGGGAGAGCAAGCCCAGGGACATCATCCGGGTCGGTATCAATCTCGGAGCGCCCGGCGACCGGGTAGACTCCAACGGGACCCTGTGGCTGGACGAGCCCAGCGTTGGCGGACCGTCTCCCGCAATCAGCGTCTCGACCACCCCGCCGGAGACGCGCTACCGGTACCGACACTCTCTCTGGATCGCCGGCGGCCGGGGCTGGCCGTGGGTCTGCGCATCCGGCGCCAGCGACCTGTCAAGCCTCACCCTGAAGGGGCTGCGCAAAGGAAGATTCACCCTGCGGCTCTATTTCGCCGAGCTTGAAGACAGGAAGGCCGGGGAGCGGGTCTTCGATGTATTCGCCGAAGATAAAAAGATCCTCGACTCCTTCGACATCGCCGCGCAGGCGGGCTCCCCCCTGCGGGGTGTCGTAAAAGAGTTCCCTGGAGTGAGCGTAGACGGCGCCCTCGACCTCCGGTTCGAGGCCAGACGGGGCCGGGCCCTGCTCTGCGGAATCGAGCTGATCGCTGATCACCTCGAGCCGGGAGAAATATTCAGTCTCGAAAGAAAGAAGGCGGGCCATCGGCTAATTCGTGCCGGGAAACGCTGAGGAAGCTCAGCTGCGCAACGCCCCCCACCAGGAGACCTGTCACCCTTGCAACTAAAAGCAGCGGCCCTAAACACCCTGGCTGTTCTCGTCTCCGTCCTGCCCTGCCGGTCCGGCGAATGCGCGGACTGGCCCAATTGGAGGGGACCCAACCAGGCTGGAATCTGGCAGGATGTCCGCCTGCCGAAAAAGCTCGAACCCGGAAACGTCCAGAAGCGCTGGAGCACAGCCATCGGCGGGGGCTATTCCGGAATCGCGGTCAAGGGGATGAGGGTCCTGACCATGGACCGCCCCGCTGACAAGAAAAGCGAGCGGGTTGTCTGTCTCGATTCGGAATCCGGGCGGCTCCTCTGGGAATGGAAGTACAGCGCCGACTACGGCGACCTCAGCTACGACAACGGACCGCGCGCGACCCCGACCATAGCGGGAGACGCGGTCTATACGCTTGGCGCCACGGGGATCGTTCACTGTCTCTCTCTTGCCGAAGGAAAAAATCTGTGGAGTGTTGACTGTGAATCCAGCCTCAGGGCCAGGCGGCCGATCTGGGGGCACGCGGCCCCGGTGCTGGTGAAGGGAGAGCTGGTCTATCTCCACATTGGCGGACAGCCTGACGCCACCATCGTCGCGCTCGACAGAAAAAACGGCGAGGTACGCTGGAAGGCGCTTTCAGACCGACCGGCCTATTCGCCCCCGCTCTCCGTCTCCATGCACGGAAAGCCCCAGCTGCTGATCTGGACGGCGGACCACCTCGCGGCTCTCGCCCCCGAATCCGGAAAGCTTCTCTACAAGGCCGCCTTCAAGACCAGCAACCATGACGTAGCGATCATCTCCCCCGTACCGATGGGGAACTCGGTATTCATCTCGGGCTATTGGGATGGTTCCGCCTTCTTCTCCATCGACAAGAACCTGCGGCCGAAGAAGGTCTGGGCGACAAAAGCCCTGAGCTGTCTGATGACCACCCCCCTGCACCGGGACGGCCATCTCTACGCTCTCGACAAGCGCAACGGCCTGCTCTGCGTATCGATCCAGGACGGCAGCGTGGTGTGGAAAGATGGGCATCGAATGACCACCAAGGAGAGGAATCCGTACGCCTCCATGGTGTGGGGAGAAAAAAAGAGCGGGCGAGCGGTCGTCCTGAACGCCCGCGGGGACCTGCTCCTTGCCCGCCTGAGCCCGAAGGGCTACAGCGAAGAAGGGAGGGTTCACCTGATCGATGGACGCTGGATCTGGAGCCACCCGGCCTTTTGCGGGCAGAACATCTTCGCCCGCAGCGACACCGAGATCATCTGCGTGAGAATCTCGGAAACTGCCGTGGCGCCCGGAGCCCCTGATGCCGCGCCGGCCCGGCGTCCCTAATCCCGGCCTCCTGAGTCACGGATGACGACGGCGGCCGTTTCCGGGTCGAGAGAGATGCTGTACCTGCCTGCCAGCAGTCCCAGCAGATCTTCGCCCACCAGCTCACGCCTCCAGCCTGACAGTACGCGGACATCAGAAGAGGCTCCACCCCGGTCAGCCGAGGTGGTCTTCACCAGGTCGTAGAGATCGCCTCGGCTGGCGAGGTAGGCAGGTGACATGGAGAGTTCCA
>CAUZHA010000031.1:0-39381 GCA_963579555.1 Planctomycetes bacterium UBA1146 | reverse complement strand
GCGGCCTGCTTGCCTTCCTGCCAGGCGACCATATTGGGTGAGCCCAGCAGGTCGAGCTGCAGCGTTTTTCCCTCGGGGTGGAGGTAGGGGGTTCCGCTCGAACGAATTGCCCTGTCGATTCCATCGTGCAGCGCCGCGGTGGAGGCGTGCATGTCCTCCAGCCTCGGGCGTTCGGCCGGGCAACTCTCAGGATTCAGGTAGGCTTCCAATGACATGCGAAGATCATACAGGTGGTATGGTCCTGCAGCAAATGTCTCAAGATGCTTATCTCTTCAGCAATACTTCACGCGATTGCAGAGGCCCGGCAGTCAGAATAACTCCCCAATTGGCTCACCGTGCATCAGGACGGGGTGAGGCCTTCCATTGTTGTCGGTATAGCTTGTGTTGGTGTCGACCCCGAGATGACGGTAGATGGTAGCCAGCACATCCTGTGGAGATTTCGCGTTGCGTTTGGGGACGCTGCCCTTTGAATCGGATTCTCCCACAACCCGCCCGCCCTGGATTCCCCCTCCGGCCATGGCGGCCGAGAATACGTTGGGCCAGTGGTCACGCCCGGCCTTAGCGTTCATTTTCGGGGTTCGGCCGAATTCTCCCCAAGCCAGGACCATCGTTGTATCGAGGAGTCCCCGGGCGTGAAGGTCTTCGATCAATGCGCTGTAGGCCTGGTCCCAGCGGGGCAGGAAACCTTCCCGCATGCTTTCGACACCCTGCACATGCGTATCCCACCAGCGGCAGTCTACGGTGACCAGCCTGACCCCGGCTTCCACCAGGCGCCGGGCGAGAAGGAAACGCTGGCTCCAGGCCGGAACGCCGCAGCGGTCGGGGGTAGGAGCCTTGAAGGCTGGGATAAATCCATAGCGCTCCCGTACCTTTACAGGTTCAGCATCCAGGTTGAAGGCCTCCTTGGCCTTCGGGCTGGAGATGATTTCCCATGCCTGTTGCTGGAACCTGTCCATGGCTGTCATGGTGCCGTTCTGGTCGATTTCCCTGCGGAGTTGGTCGAGGTTTCCCAGCAGTTGTCGGCGGCCGGCGAGTCGTTTGAAATCCAGTCCCCTGGGGATGTCGAAGCTCTTTACCTGGAAGGGGCCATCATTAGCTGGGTCACTGATGGTCTCGAAGGGCCGGAAGGAGGGACCAAGGTAGGCCGCGTCAGTCCCGGGAACCTGCTTGGGGATCATCACATAGCTGGGTAAATCCGGGACCTCGCTGCCGAGCTGCTTCGATGCGATTGAACCACAGCTGGGATGGATGTTCAGGTTGGGGTCGGGGCCGGGGTTATAGCCGGTAAAACAGATCTGGTCACCATTGGAGTGCCCCGCATCGTGATGGTTGAGGCTTCTGATAATAGACCATTTGTCCATCATCGAGGCACTCAGAGGAAGCAGGTCACAGATATGGATACCGGGAACTGAAGTGGGCGTTGAAGAAAAAGCTCCACGGTATTCGCTGGGCGCATCGATTTTAGGGTCCCAGGTTTCATGCTGGCTGGGTCCTCCTCTCATCCAGAGGATGATCAGGGAGTTCCGCTGCATGATCTCTTTGCCGGCAGCTGCCCTGCAGGTCTCATCGCGGAGAAGATCGGCAAGGCAGAACCCGGCACCTCCCAATACACCAGATTTGACGAAGCCCCTTCTGCTCAGTGCTGAGCTGCCATCGGGGAGGTTTGTATCGGTTGTTTTTCCAGTCTTCGGAATATTCAAGTTCTATTTCTGAAGGGGTGTGTTGGCACCGCAGGAGGGCGAATTTACCGCTTACGTTTTGAATCTACCTGGCGCTGAAGCCTCCTGGAATTCTCCTGGGCTTCCTTCTTTGTTTTGTAGCCCTTGTCGGTGAGCACCTTAAAGACCGAGCTGGGCGGCTTCGGAGCTTTAAACTCCCTCCCCTTCTTCTTGGCGGATTTCCTGGCCTTCTCGTATTGGGCCATCTGGGCCTTGTACTTCTTCGGCGCGCTTTTCCGGGCCGAGGAGAGCTTCTTCTTCTGGATGACCTCGAATTTCAGGCCGATCTGTACGACGTGGTAGCGCTCCTCTTCTTCCTTCTTCTGCTTGTCGTATTTGTTTTTGCGTCCCGGTTTCTTTCCGCTTTTGCGGCCCCTGCCGGATTTGCGTAAGGCCTTGCCTATTTTGCCGATCCCCTTGCCCTTTTTCAGGGTCGGGGGCCGGGGGGGCTTGGGCAGCTTGTCCCGGGGAGCCGCGGAAACAAGGGTCGAAACGCAGAAAAGAACCAGGGAGACGAAGGTGACCAGGGTTGTGGAGATGGGCTTCATCTTTTAACTTCCCGGCCTGAGCCAGGGATCTTTACTTCTTGCGTTTGGAGTCTATCTTCTTCCGCAGGTTGTCGGCGTAGGTCTTAGCCTCTTTCTGGCCCTTGAAGCCCTTCCTGGTGAGGACCTTGAAGATGGTGCCGGGCGGCTTGAGACCCTTGAACTTCTCGCCAGCCTTCTTGGCCTCGTCGCGCTCTTTCTTGTACTCGCTGACCTGGGCCTTGTATTTCTTGGGGGCGCTCTTTTTGACCGAGCCGAAGTTTTTCTTCTGGACGACCTCGAATTTCAGGCCGATCTGCACGACATGGTAGCGCTCCTCTTCTTCCTTCTTCTTCTTTTCGTACTCCTGCTTGCGCCTGTCATTGTTGTTGTTGGCCTGCCGCCTCAGCTTCTCGAGGTCCTTGCCCTTGAGTCCGGGCGGGAGGGGAGGTCTCACCTGCGCCATCGCGGAGGAAAGCGGCGAAGCGACGAACAGAATCACGATCGTTAAAGCGGTAAGGGCGCGAGCGAGACGACTCATTTATAATCTCCTGAATTTATAACCAACCGTAACCACCGTAACTGCCGGGGGAGCGATGCTTCAAGGTATTTTCAGTAAGCGGGGCTGAAAAGTGGCCTGCGGGGCCGATATACTGTGGTGGCCGGTGTTTTTCGGCGGCGGCAACCTTCGAAAATCCCAGCGGGCTTCTCTCAGAGCCTGGAATGACAGCAATGATGGATAAACCACTGTTAGGGAGGATGAGTTGATGGCTAAGGTCGTGGTGTCCGGGGCTAGCGGGCTGGTGGGCTCCGAGCTGTTGCCCCTGCTTCAAGCTCGGGGCTACGGGGCCTTGAGACTGGTGCGCGAACAATCGGTTATCGGCGGGGGCGATATGTGGCCAAGGCGGGACCTTGTCCCCTGGGACCCGGTCGCGGGGGAACTGGATGTCGCGGCGCTTGAAGGTACCGAGGCGGTGGTGCACCTGGCGGGAGAAAACATAGCGGTTGGTCGCTGGAGCAAAGCCCGCAAGCGGAGGATTCGCGAGAGCCGGGTCGATGGAACAAAGCTTCTGTGTTCGAAGTTGGCGGAAATGCCCAGGCCACCGAAGGTGCTCGTCTGCGCCTCTGCGATAGGCTACTACGGCCATCGCGGAGATGAGACTCTCCGCGAGGATTCTCCGGCCGGCGAGGGGTATCTTCCGGATGTCTGCAGGGAGTGGGAGGGGGCGACCGCCGCCGCCGCTGAAGCCGGCATCCGCGTCATTCGATTGCGTACCGGCATCGTCCTCAGCCCCAGGGGCGGGGCTCTCAAGAAGATGCTGGGACCGTTTAATATGGGCGTCGGCGGCAAGGTTGGCGACGGCCGGCAGTACATGAGCTGGATCTCTCTCGATGATCTCGTCGCGGGGATTGTCTACTGCATCGAGAACGAGTCCATCAGCGGCGCGGTCAACGCCGTCGCCCCCGGGGCCGTGACCAACAAGGTCTTCACGAAGACGCTCGGCAGGGTGCTTCAGCGGCCGACGATGTTTCCTCTGCCGGCCTTCGCGGCCCGGGCGGTCTTCGGCGAGATGGCGGAGGCGCTCCTGCTGTGCAGCTCCAGGGTCGTGCCGAAGGCCCTGGTCGAGGGCGGCTTCGTCTTCGAGCACGCCGAGCTGGAGGACGCGTTGCGTCATCTCCTTGGAAAATAGGAGACTCAGTCGATCTTCCGCTTCGCCAGGGCCCTCTCGATGAGCCGCTTGTGGGGCGCAAGGCGCAGGTCGGAGCGGACCGAGCCCCTGACGATGCCATCCTCTCCAATGAGGTAGGAGACCCTGGCGGTGTAGAGTCCGAAGGGCCCGACGGCCTCGTAGGCCCGGGCCACCTCGCGTCCGGGGTCGACGAGCAGGCGGAAGGGGAGTCGATGATGTTCCCGAAAGCGCCCATGTTTTTCGCTCGCTTCCGAGTTGATCCCGATGACGCGCAGTCCGGCTGCCTCGATTCGTTCGTGCGTGTCGCGTACCATGCAGGCCTGGCGGGTGCAGACCGAGGTGAAGTCCTTGGGGTAGAAGTAGAGGATGATCGGTCCCTCTTCGAGCAGTTCGGAGAGCGTTGTGGTGGCGCCGCTGTCATCTGCCAGCTCGAAGCCGGGAGCCTGGTCTCCTTTTTTGAGCATGGACGGATTCTCCTAATTCTCCCGGCCGGCCAGGAGCTCGGCTGGTTGGGGTTCGAGGTAGACCTGGAGCGCGAGGTAATCAACGGAGTGTTTCTTCACCAGGCGGCGGAAGTCATCGAGGACCCCGGCGAGCTCCAGCCCGCCGTCGCGAAAGGACGAGATCTTCTCTCCCAGTCCGGCGTAGTCTGCCTCAGAGGCTGGTTTCCGAAGATAGCCCCGCATGTGTTCGAGGGCGTTGGAATGGCGCTCGGCTGTGGCTTGTTGTTCGAAGGCCTCCATCGTCAGGAGCCGGTAGGAGCTCTCGACGTTGGCTGGCTCATCTCCGGACGCTTCCGCCACCAGCCTTTCGAGCCGTGAATAGTGTTCGGGGGATTGCGCCATGAGGAGGAGTTTTTGCCGGGTATGGTGCTCGACGAGATCAGCGATCGTCCAGTCCCCGTCAAAAAGGTCGCGAAGCCTCCTGTAGGCCAGCACCCGGGCAAGAAACGCCTCGCGGTCGGCTGGCCCTTCGAGGCTGGTCTCCTCGGTGGCCGGCAGTCGTTCACAGAGCCTCCTGAGCGTGGCGGCGAAGAGGCCATCTCCAGCTCCCGCGCCGTTGATCGGAACGCTTCCAAGGCCGCAGCTCGGTGAGCGGGCCTTCAGCACGTAGCCGCAGATTCCCGCGGCGTCGAGCTCGCGAACCTTCGCCTCAGCGTAGCTCTCCATGGCGGCGGTGAGGTCGGCTCCGCTCTCGGCGGCTACGAGCCGCGTACCGTTGTTACCTCTCGTCAGCTGGATCGGCTCGCGCGGTACGCCCAGGCCGATGTCCACCTCGGGGCAGACCGGTCTCAGGTCCACTACCCGCGCCAGCGCGCCGCAGACGAAACCGTCCAGCTTGTGGGCCCCGTCGTAGCGTACCTCCTCGCCGAGCAGGCAGGCCGAGACCCCGACGACCGCCTTTCCTGTCACAGCTGGGCTCATGCCGCCTACCTGTCCTTTCCGGGTACGCGGTTGACCGTACCGTGCAGCTCGCCCCGCATCATCTCTCCTTCGGCGTCCTTGAGACGGTAGCGGAAGGAGATGTTGGTGGCGGGTCCGAAGTCCCTGATGTCGATCGAGACGGTGCGCCTGTCGGGTAGCACCCTCACGCCCGTGATCGGCAGCTTCGCCTTCTGGCGCTTGGGCTCGCGCGGCGTTGCCCTGGGGATGTCGTACCACTGGCCGCTCCAGCGGCTCGCCTTGCCGGAGAACTCAGCGTCAAGGTCGCAGCCGAAGCTGATGTCGATGCCGCCCGGGCGAGTTTTCCAGCCGGTCGGCATGCGCAGGGTCTTGCCGGTATAGCGGACCCGGTAGAAGCCGCCATCGCGAACAGCGTTGGTGTCGTAGCCGCGCAGGCCGCAGAGATAGAGCTGGCCGTCCTTCGGATGGAATCGGCTCCGCATGATGCCGCTCTCAAACCGCAGAGGAAACTTTGTCACCAGTCCCTGCAATTGTCCCCCGACCTCATCGAGCAGGACCCGGTAGAGAGAGCAGTGGCCGTAGGAGGTATGGAGCAGGGCTCCCTTCATCGGGCCCCAGGAGTCGCTCGTCACCCAGTTCTGTCCGCCTGCGGAGCGGTCAAAATCATGCGGCAACCAGCAGATCGGATCGACCACCCACTTGTAGCCATTCGGTGTCATGGTCGGCTCGAAGCCGTAGTAGCCGCCCTGTTTGAGCTCGTAGATCGGTGTCTGGGGGATGCCGTTACCCTCGTTGTCGCCGATCGTCATGCGGCCGTCGGGACTGAGGCTCATGCCGTTGGTCTCGCGGAAGCCGCGCGCGAAGACCTCGAGCTTCGCTCCATCCGGGGAGACCTTCATGACGCAGCAGTTCTCGCCTCTTTGCGACTTGATGTAGTGCCCCGAGCGGCAGTAGTAGAAGTTGCCCTCCTTGTCGGTGTGGAGGTCCATGACGAATTCGTGGCGCTGCAGGGTGAGGCCGGCATCGTTGTTGAAGTTTTCGTAGAAATCGGCTTCGCCGTCGCCATCGATGTCGTGCAGGCGGGTGAGCTGGTCGCGTCCGACGGTATAGACCTTGCCCTGGACCACACGGATTCCCAGCGGCATCTGGAGGCCGGTGGCGTAGCGACTCCAGCTCATCTCGAGGTGATCGCGGTCGCTTCCAATCCCGGAGACGATCCAGACGTCGCCGTCCCAGGTGGTGAGCGCGGCGCGGCCGTCGTCGAAGAAGTCCACCGCGGAGAAGCGCAGCCACGCGCCCCAGGGGTTGTCGTCAGGGGCTGTGAGAGTATCGAGGGCGTAAGCGCCGCTGTCCTCACCCCGCTTGCCGCTGGTGTTGAGCGTCTTCTTCCAGCGGCCGGGTCCACCCCGGGTGAGGGCTTCGAGGTCACCGGCTTTTTTCTCCCCTGCCGTCCGGGCCTCGCCGCCGCGGCTCAGGGTGACGCGGAAGCTCACGCGGCCGGCCCGGGCGGGCAGCCTGAGGAAGACAAGCCCATCTTTTCGCGAGAGCTTCGAGCCCTCCGGTGCCCCGTCGACAGAGGTTTCGAGCCGCCCGTTTTTTTCGAGCGCCCCGGTCTCCTCGGCAAGCAGGACAGTGAGGTCTCTCTTCGATGGTCCCATCGTGAAGTTGCGGGTGAAACAGGCCCGGCCCTCGACGAGCGTACCTTCGGGCATCTCCAGCACCTCGCAGTCGCCGACGGTATAGCTTACGATCACGCGTCGGCCATGCAGGTACACGCCGCGGTATTTAGCAATCTCCCGGGGCAGGGGGCCCTCGCGTGGTTCGCGCGGATCATCCCAGGAACCATCGAGGGACCAGCCGGGGCGCCGCCCGGTGGTGAACTGCATCTTTCCGGCGGGGGTCGGTCCCATGCTCTTGGTGGCGCCGCCGTAGGCGAGGAAGCCGCCGCTCCAGGCGCCGGCGACCCGCATCAGCTCGGTGTCGTAGACGATGTTGAGCTGCCGGTCGCCATCGAGGCTGATCACCCTGGCGCGGAAGACGTAGTTCCGGGTGTCGGCGAAGCGGATCGTGTCCTTGAGCTTGCCCTCGCTGACGTCCATGGCGAAGCTGAGGCAGGGACCGTAGTCGGCCTTTTCCCACGGGGTCTCGGCACCCAGCGCCGGGGCCAGGACGATTGAGATCAAGAGAAGAGTTGCTGATCGGTACATGCCGTTGTCCTCGTTCCTCGCCAGGCCCTCAGGGCCTGGGGAACACCTTTGATTTCTTCGCCCAGGCGTTCCAGAGATCCGCGAGCTCCTTGACGCGGCCGGGGTGCCTGGCGGCGAGATCTACGGTCTCGCTTCGGTCGTTCGCAAGGTTGAAGAGCTCCCAGGGCTTGCCTCCGAGCGCCACCAGCTTCCAGTTACCCTTTCGGATGGCCCGGTTGCCGTAGTGCTCGAAATAGATCGCCTCGTGTCCCCTGCGCTTCCCCTCGCGGAAGATCGGCGCCAGGCTCTTTCCCTCCAGGGGGGTGATGTCGCGCCCTTTGTAGTTGCCGGGGTATTTTGTCTTCGCCAGGTCGACGCAGGTCGCCATGATGTCGATCACGTGGCCGGGCTCGTGGGTGATCGAGCCTCCCTTCAGACCCTTCGGCCAGTGCGCGATCAGGGGTGTGGCGACGCCGCCCTCGTGGTTGCGCGCTTTCCAGTGGCGAAAGGGAGTGTTGGCGGCGTTGGCCCACATAGGGCCGAAGCCCGAGTAGGTCGTCTCGGGGCCGGGGAGCATCTTGCGCGGGGACTTCGGTCCGTAGTACTGGACCTTGCGCCCATCGCGGGTTTCGGAGTTGCGGTCGAAGCCGGGTCGCCGGGGTTCCTCGGGGCTGGCGCCGTTGTCCGAGAGGAAGAGGATCAGGGTGTTGTCGAAGATCTTCAGCTCCTTCAGCTTGCCGACCAGGCGGCCGACTCCCTGGTCGACGCGGTCGATCATCGCTGCGTGGACGGCCATGGCGCGCGCGTCCCATTCAGCCCTCGGGTTGCTCTCCCATTTCTTCTCGGGGCGGATGCGATCCGAAAGCCGGGCGCTCTCCTTGTCGAGCAGGCCCATCTCCACCATCCGCTTGAATCTCGCCTTGCGGATGGCGTCCCAGCCGACCTTGTAGGTGTCTTTGTACTTTCTGATGTCCTCCGGCAGGGCGTGAAGCGGCCAGTGGGGCGCGGTGTAGGCAAGGTAGAGGAAGAAGGGCTCCTTGCCGCGCGAGTATTTTTCAACGTACTCGACGGCGTGGTCGCTGAAGGCGTCGGTGATGTAGTAGTCCTTCGGCACCTCGCGCACGGGCTCGAGGTTGTGAACGAGGCTGTAGGGGTCGAAGAAGCTCGTCACCCCCCAGATGATGCCGTAGTGCTCCTCGAAGCCGCGCGAGACGGGATAGGTTGCGGGGTCGGAGAAGCGCTTGCGGATTGCCTGGTTGTTGAGGAATTTCATGTGGTCGCCGGGGCCCTCTGTCAGGGAGAGGTGCCACTTGCCGACCATGGCGGTACGGTAGCCGGCCTGGCTCAGCACCTCGGGAATCGTCACCGTATTGGCGGTGAGGAATCCGCGGTAGCCGGGCTTGCCGGTGTCGAAGGTCATCCGTCCGAGGCCGGCCTGGTGGGGGTAGAGCCCGGTCAGGAGCGAGGCGCGGGTCGGGCAGCAGCGTGCGGTATTGTAGAAGTTGGTGAAGCGGACACCGCCGCCGGCGAGCGCATCAATATTCGGCGTCCGGATCTCGCCGCCGTAGCAGCCGAGGTCGGACCAGCCCATGTCATCGACCATGATGACGATGATGTTCGGTCGATCGTCGGCGCGGCAGGGGGAGGCCGACGAGAAAAGAAAATAGAGGCTGAGCGGGAGGGTCCAGGCCGCGAGGAACAGCTGGTGTCGGTTCATAGCGGGATTCCGTCCGTGGTGAATTTCAGCGAACCTGAACAGGTTAGCTGCTTCGCGCCTTTGCCGCCACATCCGGCTTGGCTGACGGACCCGCCCAACCGGGCCTCTCTTCCGGGTAAGTTCTTGACAGGATCAGGCCTTGGGGGAATTGTATGTAATCCTCGGGAGGGGAGAAGAAAAGATGTGCCACCTTAGCTCAGTTGGCAGAGCGGTTCATTCGTAATGAACAGGTCGCCGGTTCGACTCCGGCAGGTGGCTCCAACAGGGCCCGCTCATCGTCCAGGGTGAGCGGGCTTTTTTTCTTTCCCCCGGCCGGCTCTCAGCGCAGGAGAGTCTCGGCGTACTCGCGGATGTTGTTCGAGGGGTCGTTTCCAGCGATCCACTCGACGAGGTCGCGGGCGCTTCCATCGGATGGGTCGCGGCGGGCAAGGCCGGCGAGGAGCTCCCGGCGGACCTGGCTGGAGCTTTCGCCGGGCAGCGCCGCGCGGAGGAAGTGGTCATCCGTCTCGTGGGGGAATTCCGCCAGGATCTTCGCCGCCGCTGCCCGGACCGTCTCGGAGGGGTCGGAATTGAAGGCGTGGCTGAGGATCTCTTCGGCCGCCGAGTCAAAGGTCTTTCGCAGCGAGCGAACCGCTGCACGACGGACCCGGTCGCTGGAATCCGCGTAGGCCCTGGCGATCTCAGGGGGAGTCTCTTCCAGCCCGAGATTTCCGATCGATTCGAGGGCAGCTGCCCGTTCACCGCGTTCTCCGGCTGCCCGGTACGCTTCGAGGAGGTAATCGGCGGTTCCGTCAAAGCGGCCCGGATCAGTGTCTCTCACGCGGTCGCCAACGGCTCCAAGCAGCAGCAGTGAAGTATTCCAGAGTTCGCTCTTTTCTTCATAGGTGTTGCGCAGGGTTTCATCGATCCCCTCGATGGGCGACTCTACCTGGGCGAAGGCGAAGAGGGCGGTCTCCCGCCGCTCGAAGCTCTCGCTCTCGGAGGTGATGATCTGCTGGAGTGCTTCCTGGGCGGCGTCGGTACCCGCGGCTCCCATTGAGCCGATGAGGAGGGAGGCTTCGTCCTCGCCGCAGGAACCTTCAGCGAGCTTATCCAGCGCGGCCTTCACGGCCTTGTCGTCGCGCTTCATCGCTTCGACCAGTTGGGCCATGGCGGCGGTGGCATCCGTGGATCGGATTCCCGATTCGGCGATGATGGTCCGGATATTCCTGAGGATCTCGACGGTGTCGGGGAGGTCAGCGGCCAGGGTTAGCTTGCCGGCTCCCTGCTGGGTGTTCGTACCCGCGGCGGCGAGGAGATGTTTTGTCGCGGGCGCTGATGATGGATAGGTTCGCCGGGAGGTGTCTACACGTTCAAAGCGGCAGGTGATCACCGAGCTGACACCCTGGGCGAGACCGTTTAATTCGATCGAAAGGCTCTGTTCTGCGAGGATCGAAACGGGATGCGGGTCGAGCTGGATTTCGGTTTGCCCGCTGGATTCGGTCATCGAATCCAGGGATTCCCCTGTCGCCTCCGGGGTCTCTACATAGGTGTAGCCGAGCCTCGTCTTGAGCAGGGCGACAAGATGATCCTTACTGTTTTTCCGGTAGGAGGCGAGGTAGGTGCCGGTGGTGTCCTGCTCTTCGACCTTCCATTCGGTCTGCGTGTGATCGTCCGGGAGAATGACCTGGAAGTGCGCCAGCAGGTCCTTCATCGAGTTGCGGGCGTCTGGTCCCGCGCTGGCGGGGAAGACCACCTTGGCGAACCTTCCCGAGGGTTCGACCAGCACCAGGATTTCCGTGTTCATTTCTTCCTGGAGGCTCTGGTTGGACCTGGGCTCGCCGAGCTCGTTTGATTTCACAATGTTTCTCACCTCGGAGAACTCAAAACCGAGGGCCCACCCTGAATCGAGCTCCTCGTAGACCTTCAGGGACAGGATCCCGGAGGTGCTGTCTACCATGTTCAGGCTCTGGGCCTCGCCGCCCATCCCCTCGACGCTGGGCGTCGCCATCGCTGAGATGGTGACATCGCGTTGGCGCTCGAAGCGGTAGCGAAGAAAATCTCCGCGGCTGTAGCCGAGTCCATGGGTCTTTTTCTCGTTGACCGGTCTCGGCTGGGTCCGGCTGGCCTTCTTCGCTTCGCGACCAGCGGACGGCGCCGACCGGCCCGGGTCGGAGACGGCGGCTTTCGCCGTCCGATCCGGGCCGATCATGTCGTCGGAGCTCATGAGGAGGATGCTTCCCGCTACCAGCAGGAGGGTGATTGAGAGCGCAACCAGGAGGGGCTTGCGGTTGCTGGTAGTTTTGACTGCTGGAAGTATCGTTCGAGTGTTCATGAGTTCTTCGCTTTCTTCAGTGATCAGGATTGGTTTCAGAGTGAAAGAAGGGTCCTGGAGATGCTTCCGCGAGAATAATTGACAATGGTTATTCCCCCGACCTCGGTCCATCTCCAACGCCAGTTCCTTAGCTTCCTGATGTCGACCACGAGTCGAATCTTGATTCGAACCGCCTCGATATTCAGGGTGACCCTGCCGGAGACTCCTCCGTCGCTGCTGAGGGACATGCTCGAGTTCAGCGTTGTATCCAGCAGCCTCAAGGTCGCGCTGATGCCAGCTCGTGCCACTCCGACGCTCAGGTAGGCACCGGCGCTTCCCGACGCCCAGGCCGACAGCTCTCCGGAGATCCCTACCGGGTAGGCGGCCTGGAGTTCCAAATCCGCACTCATCCCGGCCCCGACGCTGACCTCGACGTTGATCGGCAAGCCCCATACGACGAAGGTTCGGCTGGCACTCAGCAGGGTGATGTTGCGCGACCTCGACCAGCTCTTATTGCTTCTCTCCTGGTCGATATCGATAAGAGTGATCGATCCGATCTCGACGTGGAGGCTGACATTCGAGCCATCTGAGTCATTGCTGACCTCCGCCTTGGCGTCGAGTAAGCTCTGGGTCCTTCCGAAGATGTCGATGTTGACATCGCCGCCGGCTTCCGCCCTGGCGCCGGGAGACTCGCACCCGGAGCTCGAGAGGGAAGCTTCGGCCTGGAAGCCTCCGTCGACGGAGACCGTAGAGTTACCGAAGGAAAAGTTGTAGTCCTTCGGACCCTTGTTGCTCTGGACACAGGGGGGCGCTGCTGTAGCCGCGGCAGGGACTCGAAAGGAGGGGATCCTGAAGGCGCCCCATCTCTCCGCCGCGCTCGCAGATGAATCGACCATTAAAACCGCCACGAAGAGAGTGGCGAGATACAGAGAAGACTTTGAATAGTTGGTTTTGCAGTTCATGACTGACTCCTGTTCGTTGGTTATGAGTTATTCAACTCAAATGGGTTAAAAGATTACTTAAAACGTTACGGTTAAAAAGCTTAGGGTTAGACCCTCCTTTCTTGTCCCTTTCTGGATCAAACTGGGTAACTGTTCGCATATCTGGTGGGGAGCGAAACTGCTGCGGTCTGCCAGTTTTTCCGGATTTTTTTTCGGAAGGGTCGTGGATAAAGAAAAAATCCGGAGCCCACCCTTGCGGGCGAGCTCCGGATGGGACAAGAAAATGCCGGGTAGACGGCTCTCAGGGACAGGACGAACGTTCGCAGCCGATGGTCACGTCAGCCAGGGCGCAATCGGGGAACGGCGAAAGCGGATCATCTCCGGAAGTAAAGAGCCACTGGAGGATGAAGACCCCATCGGAGAGGTCGACATCCGCGCTTGAATTCGCATCCGCGGCTTCGCGGCAGGGCGGCTCCGCGGCTCCTGTAAAGAGCCAGGAGAAGATTCCCATGGAATCTGAAATGTCGATAGTCAGATCGCCGTTGGAGTCCCCTCGCAGGAAAAAAGAAGTGGCTCCGGGGGGGGCGACACAGCCGTCAGGCGTTCCGTTTCCATCGAGATCTTCGACGATGCCCAGCTCGATCGCGAGAAGATCAGGAATCTGGTCCTCGTCGCAATCGTTCAGGTACTCGGATGCGAGGGGGGTTTCATTCAGATCGACCAGGTGGGTCGTACCATCGATGTCCCTGATCGCCACAGTATACATCTCCGAATCGATCCCCTGTTCGATGAAGTACTGCAGCCAAACGAGCTGTGCCGGCGTGAAGAGTTCGAGATAGCCGGGGTTGTGGAAGAGGTGATCTTCTTCAACAGGGGCTCCTGCGACCGAAACAATGAAGCTGTTCCCGAGATCGATTATCAGCTGGGGGGCCTGGTTCCTCTGGCCGGGATCTACTCCTGCTCCGCCGCCATCCGGGCTTGGCTGGATAATACCGGCTTCGATAAGGAGTGGCGCCTCGACCGGGATGGGCGGATTCACGGGCGGAGGCACGGGCGGCTGCGGAGGCACGGGCGGCTGCGGAGGCACGGGCGGCTGCGGAGGCACGGGCGGCTGCGGAGGCACGATTGCGCAACCGCAGAGATCGGGAGTCCGCCTGCACTTTGGACGAACAATTGCTCGATCACCAGGCGTGAAGACGGAGTAAGAGTGCTGGATCTCATAATTCCCCAGGATGGCGGAGAGAACATCGGCGCAGAATATAGTACCGCTGAAGCGTCTGAGGGTTGCATTTGGGTAGCAGATTTCGAGAGTGCATGTTTCACACTCATCCGAGGTGTGGGAGAAGGCCTCTGTTGCCGTCCAGGTTCGGCTGAAGTTGACGCCGACTCCCTCAACTGTGAACCCTCCTCCGATCGTGAAGCTCTCTCCAGTGGAAATCGTTGCCGTAGTGCCGCAACTGTGATCCGCTGAACCGAGAGGAAAGCAGAAGTCACCTCGCAGTTCGCCTTGACTCGAAAAGGTGCCCCAGCAAAGGGGATTACCGAGTTGTGGCGACCAGACATCGGTATGGACTTCGTAACCCGGCACCCAGACTGGGGGCCGAATTCTGTCCTGCGCGCCGGCAGATGTGGTGAGAAGTGAAAAGACAATCCCTGTGAGCAGGGAACAATAAGCGAGATATAATTTGTAGCTCTTCATGGTTACACTCCTTGGAATACCCGGATGAAACCCGTGGGAATCTCCGGGATGGTTAAACTAAAGCCGCCTCGGACTTCGCGACGGCGCCTGTGTCTTTGCCTTCCTCCTTGGAAAAAAGTGAACATTTGAAAGCACCTGGTACAGAAAGAGCCGGCGCTCCTGCCGTATTCCCGGCGAACGGAAACCGTTTGCCATTTACGTAGGGATGAAAAACCAGCGGACCCGCCAATTTTTTTCTGAAATCCTCAGCCGAGGTCAGGAGACCCTGACTCTGCGAGGTCACAGCCAGAGGCCTTACGGATTACTTGCCAGCGTCCCTTTTTTGCGTTTAACTTGTTAGCAGGGCTCGAAAATGACGCGATCCGTCTGTCCGCGGTAATGGTGACAGACACTGAAGGTTTTCTGTTAAGGAGGCCCGGGAGACCGGGCGGGCGCAGGGAATATGGTTACGCGTATTTTGAACGTTTCATTGACTCTCATTGGATGTTTGAGCATCGCCCTGGCGGCGTTTTTCGCGGCGCCTGTATCGGGCGCCGAGGTGACTCGAGAGCAGGCCCGGGCGGCGGCCCGTGGCTTGATCGCATCCCATCCGGTTGACACCGCGTCGGAGCTGACCGTAGGGGGGATCCGTGCGATCGAATCCTCCGGCGGTGTTTTCACCTTCATCGCCGACCTGCTTCCCCGGGGTTTTGTTGTCGTTTCGGCGGATACCCGGCTCGAGCCGATCCTGGCTTACAATTTTTCAGGTACCCCGCCTTTTCGCGATCTGGCCTACGCGCCCCTTTTGCACCTGGTGCTCGCCGATGTTTCCGCTCGCCTGAGGATGATCAAAGAGCGGCCGGTTGAATCAAGGGCGCGGGTGAGGCTCAATGAACGGCGCTGGCGCAGCATTGAAAGCGTTCCTGATGGTTCCGGTGCCGGCCAGGTCGAGACCTGGGGTCCTCTCCTGCAGCGCGAGCCGAATCCCAACAACAGGCATCTCTGGGGCCAGGTGCGTTCGGGTGAAGCTGAGGATTACAATTCCAGCTGTCCGCTGGTGGGTGATCCTCTGAAGACGGAAGGCGATCCCGCGCGGCCGTTGCTTCTTACCAGGCCGCCTGTAGGCGGCGCGGCGGTCTCTATCTGCCAGATCATGGAATACTGGCAGTACCCGCGAGCTCTACGGTTTTTGACCGGGGAGGAGGGCGAAAACGGCGAGCCGCCCGGCGGGGAACCACCCGGTCAACAGGTGGGTGTGGGCGATATAGAGCCTCCCGACAGCTATGAGTTCGCCAGGTGTCTGCTGGAAACTGGCGGAACCTGTCGGCTGGATGAGCTGATTCGTATTCCCGAGGACGCCGCGTTGCGGAATTTTTCCACCTTCAGTGAGCTCTCGGGTGAATTTTCATACAACGCCGGTCTTTCCGAGCTGGCGGAGAGCTTCTTCAAGATCGGTATCAAGCTGCAGACGCGCTACGGCTCGAGAGGCTCGGCTGTAGGGGCTTCGGCGGAGCGTTACCTCGAAGAGCTTCTTTTCGGCTCGGCGCGGCAGTCGGCAGATCCCACGGGTGTCTGGAACCAGTTGACCGCGAATGTCGCCAGCACCAACATCCAGCTCGAGAGGCCCTGCCACCTGTCAATCAAGGGGCTCCGCCTGGTTGATCAGAAGCCGATCTATCATTCGGTGGTGCTCGATGGCTATAGATCGACCGGGGAATTCCATCTTACCTTTGGTTGGGATGGAACAGGCAACGCCTGGTATTCCCTGCCGGATATTCGTGTGATAACCGATCAGGATGACGGAGAGGGCGTCAGCTTCGACGTGATCCGGAAGCTCATCTACGATATCTCTCCCCAGCAAGCCTGGACCCAGCCCGGTGGGAATTCGAGGAACTCGTTCCAATCGCCCTATGCGGCGCCGGTAGAGGATGAGCTGCAGAGCAAATGGAGGGTCAGCACCAACGCGGGCGGGGAGTTCAGGGGGCTCATTGTCGGACAGGGCAACACCATCTTCGCGACGGCTGACTCGCCTCCCTCGCTCTGGAAGATCAGCCAGTTTGGAGATGTTCGAGGCCGCCTGGAATTCGAGAACGAGACCGTCGGCATTACGGCTCCCGTCCAGAACTCGATGGGGGAGATCTTTGTCGGCTTCTCCAGCGGCAGGATCTACAGGATCGATTCCGCCCTGCGCTTCACTCTTGTTTTCAGTGAACCTTCCGATGCCCCCATCTCCCCAGGCTCCCTGGCGGTCGATGAGGACGACGAGCTGTATTTCAGGACCGCAGGCGAAAATGGCAGGGTCTACAAGGTGAGCCGCACGGGCGAGCCGCGCTGGGAGGCCGCCGTGGGATTGTCAAATTCGGATTCGATAGCCATCAACAATGCCCGTGATCGTGTCTATTGCTCATTTTTCAGTTTTGCTACAGCCGAAGGTTACCTTCTCGCTCTCGACGCCGGGACCGGGTCGCAGGCCGGCCGTTTTACGACCCCGGCCGAGGGAGCGCCTCCGATGGCGATCAGCGCGCCGTCAATTGACCAGGATGGCAACGTCTTTGTTTCCATAGCTGGCGGCCTTGCGAAGCTGGACTGGAACCTGGCTCTGCTGGAGAGCCGACGGGATCTTTCACTACCCGGCCAGATTCCAGCGCCTCCTTTGGTCCCGGTAATCGGAAACAGGGGCAACATACTTTTTCCCCATCTCAGGACCAACAATGAAGGCAGACCCTTCCAGGCGGTCAGCTCGCTCGACAGCAACACCCTGAGCACCAGGTGGGTGTGGACCCAACCGGCGGATTCGCCGGGGATCGTTACGGGGCAGGCCTACAGCGCTATCAATGATGTCGTGCTGGTCTCCTTCTGGCGGGCTCCGGGTATAGGTAGGCCGGAAGGTGATACCGAGCTGATCGCGCTGCGCGACCTCGGAGATAGCGCTACAGAATTGTGGACGCATGATCGAAGGAGAGGCTATTCCTACGGGCTGGCGGGGGGCGCAGGCGCGACCGTTTATCTTTACGGAGCGGCTCCCGATTCCCAGGGGCGTTTTATTTACGCTTTCTCGGAAGGGGAGAGGGGAAATCCAAGGGAGGCTGGAGGTAATCTCTTGAACAACACTTCGCCCGGAGCGGTTTCCCAGCCTTCTCCCGCCGATGGAAGCCTCGGTGTGGAAGGGGATCCGGAGGCTGAGCCGGAGGACTGTGGCAATGGAATCGATGACGACCGGGACGGACAGACCGACTGCGCCGATGCCGAATGTACCGATAGTCCTCTCTGTGAAGGTGCCGTGCCCGAGGTCTGTGACAACAATACCGATGACGACCTTGACGGAGATGTCGACTGCCTTGACGATGACTGCGACACCGACCCGTTCTGTGTTGGCCCGGGTATTGAGATCTGTGAGAACCTGGTCGATGACGATGGCGATGGAGATATCGACTGTGAGGATCTCGATTGCGCCAACCATCCCAATTGCATCAAGATTCCTCCGGGAGGTAATCCAGGCGGCAATCCGGGAGGTGATCCAGGCGGCAACCCGGGCGGTGGTATCGGCGCTGGAAGAGGCGATGGCTTTGGAGCTGGAAGGCGCGACCCACCGCTGGAGAGGACCGTGAGCTGGGATCTTCCGGAAGACTCCGATGGCGACACCCTCAGCTTCGATGTCTGGTTGTGCGAACGCACCCTTGGCGATCAGCTCTTTGTGAACGTAGGCTACGGTCTCACGAACACGTTCTTTACCTTTGACAAGCTGAAGGCGGGGACCGGTTACCTCTGGAGGGTCGACACCACCGATGGCCAGGGCTTGACCGAGGGGCCGGTATGGGAGTTTTCTACCGTCAACGAGCCGCCCGTGGCTTCCGTTCTTGCGCCCGCTACCGTTTTTGAGGGTGCCACTGTAGTCCTTGACGCGGGAGAGAGCTCGGATCCCGATGGCAGCGCGCTACAGTTCGAATGGAGCCAGCCTTCCGGCCCTTCTGTAGAGCTTGAATTTGATAATTACGCGGCATCTACGCTGGGGGCGCTGCAGGGCAGTCCACGCGTACAATTCCTGGCCCCCGCCGCCCCCCCCGAGGGGAACGGGGATGATCAGATCCTCGTCTTCAGGGTGGTCGTAGGTGACGGCCTGGCGACGGACCAGGCCGACGTTACGGTCACGGTGCGGCCGGCGCCGGGCGAGATCTGCGACAACGGCATCGATGACGACAAGGACGGCGATGTGGACTGCGAGGACACGGACTGTGAAGAGGGCGCTGATTGCCGCGAGCCTGGCGAGCCGACCTTTGTTCGCGGAGACACGAACTCCGATGGCGCTATCAACCTGACCGACGGGGTCATACCGCTGCTCTTCCTCTTCAGCGGCGGCGCCGCTCCAGGCTGCCTGGACGCCGCCGATGCCAACGACTCTGGAATCATGGAGATCACCGATGCGATCATCATCTTCCGCTGGCTTTTCACTGGCGGACTTCCGCCCGCGGCGCCTACCCCGCTGAGCCCGGGCTACTCAGCGGAGGAGTGCGGGGTCGATCTGACAGATGATGGGGTGGGTTGCGAGCGGGAGTCGCCGATCTGTGAATAGAGCAGTCGCACTCTGCGGCTTGATAAGCGTTTGGTAAGAGTGATAGCATCAGGCCGCCAGGAGTCCGAATCAACTCAAGCCGGTTAGCAGTGGGTATTGCATTGACCTCCGAAGAAACCCCGAACCCTTCTGATCCACCCGATAGTCTCGATGATTTTCTGAATCGTACTATTGAGCAATTCGAGGAGCTTACGACCGACTTTCCCGAGCTGCAGTTTACCCTCGGCCAGCTCAGGTCACTGAAGGCTCGGGAGGACTCCAGCGTTCCCTCGCCTGACGCGCCCACCATCGATGTCAAGCCCGGGGAGCTGGAAGCCGGCGAGGCCGGGACGTCCGCCGAAGGATCCGGGGCTCCTTCCGGTGACTACATCTCGATTCCATCGGGGGAGAAAAAATACGGAATCCGTGAAGAGGTCGGCCGTGGAGGGATGGGCAAGATCGTCAAGATCTGGGACCAGGAGCTGAACCGGTTTCTCGCCATGAAGCTGATCCTGGATGGAACGGCCGGTGATCCCGAGAGGGTGTCCCGGTTTGTCCAGGAGGCGCAGGTCATGGGCCAGATCGACCATCCGGGAATCGTGCCCATTCATGACTTCGGTGTCGACAGTGAGGGCAGGGTATTTTTCACCATGCGGCTGGTGAAGGGGCAGGATTTCAACGAGATCATCGAGTTGGGTATCGGGGAAAAGGACGGCTGGAACATGTCCCGCCTGGTGGGGGTTCTGATCAGCGTGTGCCAGGCTGTGGCTTTCGCCCATTCCCGGGGCATCGTTCATCGCGATCTCAAGCCGGCCAACATCATGGTCGGCCGTTTCGGCGAGGTCTATGTCATGGACTGGGGGCTGGCGAAGGTCAAGGGTCGCGACGAGGTCGTCGATCTGCGCCTGAGGGAGAATGCGCAGTCATCTGACCTGACGGTGCAGACCGAGAGGCGGCCGGAAGAGGGCGGCCCCTCGGACTCGCCACTGATTACGATGGACGGCTCGGTGGTGGGAACTCCTTCCTTTATGGCTCCGGAGCAGGCCGCCGGTGATCTTGATTCAACCGACCAGCGCTCGGATGTCTATTCCCTCGGGGCGATCCTCTACGTGATCCTCACCGGCCAGCCGCCCTATCTTCCTCCGGGTACGCAGATCTCGCCTCGCGCGATCTGGGCGCGTCTGATGGAGGAGCCTCCGAAGCCAGTCCACCAGGTGAATCCAAAGGCGCCGCCGGAGCTGATGGCGGTCTGCGAAAAAGCCATGGGACGTGATCCGGAAGAGCGCTACGAGAACAGCCTGGACTTTGCCGAGGATCTCCAGAGGTTTATAGATGGGCGCGCCGTTCGAGCCTACCGTACGGGCGCTCTGACCGAGCTGGGCAAGTGGTGCAAGCGCAACCCGGTGCTGACCCTCACATCCGCGGCCCTCGTGGTCCTGGTCTGTATGTTCGCGATCATTTTCAAGTTGCAGTACGACAAGCTGGTGGAAACGCACGGCATCATCGCTCCTCTCAACGCTACGGTTCGCCACCGCGACCTCGTCAACGAGGAGAAGAGGCTCTGGCCGGCGGAGCCAGCGATGACGGTGGAGATGCAGGGCTGGCTTGACCGCGCGCGGGCGTTGGTGAAGACTCTTTCCGGACATGCGGACGAGCTCAGCAGGAGAGAGGATGAACTGAAGGGGGCCGAGGAGTTTTACGGGGCCGGGACCGGTAGCGGAAGGGAGGCGGCCCCCGAGTTCCTGGAGGCGGAGGAACGAAGGGATGTCTCCCGGGTCCTGGTGGGGAACCTGGAAGATTTTGAGAAGAACACCATCCCCAGGGTCGAATCCAGGTTGAGCTTCGCCGGCTTGGTCCACCAGCAGAGCATATCAGGCAAGGAAGCCGCGAAAAGCTGGACCGAGGCGATCGCCTCGATCGGAGATGCCGGGGGCAAGTATGCCGCTGGGGGAGAGGGGCTGGCGCTCGAGCCCCAGCTCGGGCTCTTACCCATCGGAGCCAACCCGAACACCGGGCTGTGGGAGTTTCTTCACCTGCAGACCGGAGATGGCATCGTTCCCGGCCGAGGCGAGGATGGAGAGCTGGTGCTGGAAGAAAATACGGGACTGGTCTTTGTCCTTCTTCCGGGGGGGAGATTCTATATGGGCAGCTCGCCTCCGGCGGCAGAGTTCAGAAATCCTGATCCGGATGGAGGACCTTATGAACGCGATGAGGACAGTCGGCCGGTGAAGGTCAACCTGTCCCCTTTCTTCATGTCTAAATACGAGATGACCCAGGCGCAGTGGAGGCGAATCACCGGTGCCAATCCGAGTCGCAACACGGTCTATCCCCGCATCAACAACGAGGGCCGAGCCATCATCGAGGGGCGTCTTCAGCGTGAAGGGCGGCTCCCGGTCGAGAAGGTAACCTGGCTTGATGCGCAGAGGGTGCTCACCAACCTGGGCCTGCGGCTTCCCACCGAGGCGCAGTGGGAGTATGCCTGCAGGGCGGGGACCGACACACCCTGGTCAACCGGTGGTGACTCGGCTGGCCTGGTCGGATTCGCCAATCTTGCCGATCTTAGCGCCAGGGAGCTCGGCGCTAAGTGGTCAACGCTCGATGAGTGGGGGGAGGCGAGAGATGGGATCGTTCTGCACGCTCCGGTGGGGCCGCCTGCCGGAAAGCCTTACGGGTTTCGTCCCAACGCCTTCGGGCTCTACCATCTGCACGGCAATGTCTGGGAGCGCTGCGTTGACCGGTATTACGAGAAGGCCTACCAGTTCCAGCTTGGTACCGATGGGACCGGCCTGAGGATTATTCCAAGGGAGGCCAAGGTGATCGAAGAGTGGTCCCTGCGCGGGGGAAGCTATAAATCAGGTCCCTTCGATGCGCGTTGCGCCAACCGCGACAAGGGTGAAATTGATGAGACGGCTCCCGACATAGGGGTCAGGCCGGTTCGACTTCTCTCAAAGAGCTGAGGGGTGTTTTCAGGCGGAGTCCCTGTCGAGCCGAGCCTTCAGGAGGTCTTTCGCCGCCGAGAGCAGCCGATGAATCGAACGCTCGGAAATCTCCAGCGAGTCCACGAGCTCCTGTATGGAAAAGTGCTCGAAGTACCTGAGGTACATCGCCGTCATCTCATCGGGGTGGGTTTGAAAGAGCGCCTGTACCGAGTCGAGCAGCTGGAAGTAGTCTTCTTCGACTGAGAGATCGCCCTCCAGGCAGGAGTCCTGTTTCCCCGGCTCGGCTACCTCCTCCAGGGCGACGACATCGGCTGGTCCCTTTTTGCGTCTCTTGGCGTAGAGCTTGTGCCGGATGATCGTGCAGACCCAGGCGAAGAACGCCGCGTCGTTGCGCAGCTTGCCTACATCCGCCATCGCCTCGGCCATGGCCGATTGCACCAGGTCCTGTGTTTCCTGGACATTCCGGAGGTCGTTTCCGAGCTTTCCGTGGAATTTGCGCATCCAGAGGGGGTAGTAGCGTTCACAGATCGCCTTCCACGCATCCCGGTCTCCTTCCTTGGCGCGAACGATCAGTTCGATGCTCTCGGGAGAGGTGATACCCGCCGCCGGGCTTGTCCGCTTCCCGATGGGTTCGTCCGGTGGTACCTCATCCATGGATTCTTCGGGGGCGGCTTCATCGTCCAGATTTAACATGACAGATGTTCTAGTTTTTCCCCCGGCAACTGTCCACGGAAAACTTATTACCGTGGCGTGGCTCCCGCAGCCCGGCCATTCCTTTATCCCATAAAGGGTTATGACCGCCCCCCTGGGCGTCGGCACTCTTCTCAGGCCTCTTTCCGGAAGAAAAATTGGCAGGTGAGCGGGTTTTCCTGCCCCAACAGACAGCGAGCCAGTTTCGAGAAGTTCAGAAAGTCTGTTTTGTCGTTATTGAAGCCTCTCTCGCCACACTGGCTCAAGGAAGGGCGCCGGAGGCTTCGCTGATTCTCAAATCGCTGAATGGAAACCAAGGAACAAGAAAATGTCCATTTCAAGAAGATCGTTTGTTGCTCGCGGGCTCGGCTACGCGGGCCTGTTGTTTCCGGCCGCTTCCTCCCTGCTGGCTGAAGGGCCTGGCGATCGAGGCCGGACGGGAAAGCCCTCTCCCTCACCGAACTCCGATGAGCAGGCTCTTGTTTTCTTCAAGGATGTTTTGAAGGACGAGCTTCATCCCGACCTTCTCGAATATCGCCAGGACGGCCGCTTTGAGCTGTCCTATGACTTCAACCGGAAGAACTCAAAACAGGCGGGCGTGTTTACCAGGAAGATCGGCAAGAGCACCAGGGATCTATTCCGCTGGACGCTCCGCGAAGAGGATTGCCTTCGGTACCATGTCCCCGGACTGCGAATCGCCGACAAGGGGAGCGCTCTTTTGCGCGTCTGGTGGGAAGACGACGTCGAGGTCGAGGTGAATTTTCGCCAGCAGGTGACCATGAGTCCCAGGAACGTATTCGCTGTAGTCTTCAACAATAAGAGCAACGCGGCGGTCGGCTCAAACTACGGCAGCCAGTGCGCCCTGTTCTCGCGTGGAAGGCTGCTGAAGAGAACGCGGGAGAAGATCAGCGGTGTCAACTTCAACCAGTCTAACTCGATCGGGCTCAGGGTCCGCTCAGGCCAGTTTGCCGCCTGCAGGGATGGAGTCGTTTCGAGCCGCGGTAGCTACCCCGAGAAAAAATTCCAGAGCGGCCGGGTCGGCTTTTTCTGGGGCGGGTCCCTGGCGGGAGTGATCGAGAGCCTGAAGATCACCGGTCGAATCGACTACGAGCGCACTCTGGCTGGCTTTAGGCGGAGCAAGTAGAGGCGTTCCTAAACCTCAAGGGTTGATTTGCCCTTCGGCAGATCGAAACAGAGGGTGAGGGCTTCCTTCTGGCGCAGCCAGCTTCCGGGGACGAGCTCCGACGCCTGCCGTACCTCGTTGAGGACTCGCGCCTTACCGCCGGATGTGACTTCGGGGGGCTCGGCCCGCTTCGATTTGATGCGCAGGGTGAAGGCGTCGCAGGCGAAGGGGGCCTCGAGGTCGATGCCGGCGGACGTGCGCTTGATCGCCGTCAGCTCCCTGGCCGCCCAGTAGCGGGCGATCTCACTGATCTTCATCCATAAGGTCTTGTTACTAAACCTGGTGTTGAGGGCGACCACCACCCTCTTGAAGTCGCCGAAGCCCTCCCTGGTGCCGTGGGTGTACATCCCCGGCCAGTGGCAGAGCATCACCGCTGGTGCGCCACGCTCGATGAGCTCCACCATGCGGCCGCTCGTGGCGTCGTCGTTGGAGTAGAGGTGTCCGCGGCTCTTCACGTCGCCATCCCAGCCGCCGAACCAGTCCCCGGTGCCGGCCGGGACGTTGACCACAGCGCGCGGGCTGGCGGTCTTCAGCCCGCTGACGTGCTCGATGCGAGGCTCGGTGTTCTCGTCTTTGCCTCCGGCCACGTATTTGAAATAATGCGGAAGCTCGACGCTGAACACATCGCGCAGGGCCTCCCCTGCCGCCAGCGACAGCTCGGGCTTAACGCGATTACCGAAGCCGCCGGGGGTGGTGACCCCCTCACAAGGCAGCCCGCAGTTTTTCAGGATCTTGAGGGCGTAGGCGAGGTACTCTGCCAGCTCGTCGACCGATTTCTTTTCCTGCGGCCAGGAATTTTCCATCGTCCCGGCGTTGACCGGTTCGAGGGGGCGGCCGGTCGAGGGGTCGATGACCCGGGTGTGGGTGATCATCTCGGGATGGATGTCCCAATTGGGCAGCATGAGATCTCTCACAAGTGCGAGGCTTTGCCTCAGGTCCTTACGTGACCAGCCCGGCAACTCGCGGTCGAGGAAGCCGACGCAGGCGGGGTTGGGTACGATGCTGTACTTGCCCCGGACACCGTGTTCAGCGCACCATTGTCCGAACTCGCGAACGAATTCATCGGGGATTTCCCGCGGCCAGGTCTTCCAGGGTTTCTTGTACTGCTGGCGCCCGGGCCAGGCGGCGGCGAATTGCGGCATGCAGAAATGCCCCATGTTCACCAGGCAGGTCGAGTCGTCGATGATGAAGGAGAGAGGCACCCGCCCGCGCGGATGGAGTATCTCGACGCCCTTGTCCTGCAGCGGCCGCTCGCCCGCCGGGTTCACAGGCACGTAGGCTGTGGCGGCTCGCGCGCCGAGCGTGCTGCCGGCGGCGGCCAGCGCGGCGGAGGTTTTCAGAAAATCGCGTCGGGTAGGTTTCCACATGGCTTTCAGGCCGGACAGGTCTTGTTGGAGCCGGGGTCGGCGTTGTTTATTCGCTGGCGCTTTCATCTCCGAGTTTCACGCCCTGGAGGGTCTTCGGGTCGAGGAGGTAGTTGCCGCCCGAGCTCGAGAGGAAGATCCTGTCGCCGAGGGGGCAGATCCACTTGGTCCCGGACCAGGTTTTTTTCGTCGAGCGGGAGCCGGGGGATTTTGGCGAGACCCGGTGCAGGACGTCGCCCACGAGGAGGTGGAGATAGCCTCCGGCGGTGGTCACGTAGCGGGTGTCTTTCCAGTCGCCCTTGCTGTGCTTGATCTTCCAGCGTGCCGGGTTCACCTCGTCGATGCCCGTGTCGGTGATGACGTAGAGCCGGTGCTTGCTCTTTCCCAGGGCGTTCTCGAGGGCGACCAGGCCGCGGACGTTCTCCCATTGTTTCGGGCAGGTCTTGAAGGTCCAGGTCTTCGTCTCCGCCTGGTCGAGGACGCCGCCTGTCATGATGAAGAGCTGGTCGCCGAGCATCGCCGTGTGTTCAGCCTTTGTCCACCGCTCCTGCGGCGCCTTGAAGGCGCTCTTCGTTTCCTTGCCCCGGGCGTAGTCGTAGGTGCTTGTCTCGAGGCACCACTGCGGGTCCGGGGGTGCCGCGTACAGGGTGACCTTGTTGGCGAGAACCTCGCAGGAGCCGTCCGTGGTCAACCAGAGGCCCACCCGGCGCGCGCCCAGAACCCGGTTGGAGAACAGGCTGATGTTTTTTGTCGGCCAGGCTTTGAACTCGTCGGGTTCGACGCTGATGGCGACGGTCCGGGGGTCGACAACCAGGTTGCCTGAGATGATCACGTCGCTCGAGCGAGAGCAGACCAGCGCGGCGCAATACCAGCGCGGCTGCTTCGACGCGGGGTCGTGGTCGAGGATGAGATTGTTCTCGATCCGGACGTTCGATCCCTTCGCGGCGCGGGCCAGGTAGATGCTGTGGCGGGTGCATTCCCTGATGAAGTTGTCTGAGACCCTGACGTTGGCGGCGTTCTCGATGTGGACGCCGTAGCCCCAACCGGCATCGGTTCCGATCGTCGGCCCGATGATGTTTCGGTCGACGCTGACATCGGAGTAGCTGCCGTTCTCTCCAGCGGCGATGCTGATGCCGACGGCTACGTTTTCAATTTTCAGGTTGGTGAAACGGAGCCCCTTGATCTTCGTGCTGCCGGAGTAGTTGCCGATGGCGTGGGTGTTCTCCTTGAGCGGGGGGGTGCCGCTGATCGTCAATCCCTGGATGGTTACGTTGGAGAGGTTGCTGCCGATGTAGAAGCCGAACTTGACCCCGGGGGAGAGCTCGATGCGGGTTTTCTCCCGGTCCCGGCCGAGGATGGTGACGTTGCTCTTGTTCTCGAGCAGTACCGCCTGCAGGTGGGGCTCCTGGGGCTTCAGCTTGTAGGTTCCAGGCGCGAGCAGGAAGGCTGTGTTGGCGCGGGCGTTACGGATGAGCGCGGCGAGGTCCTGTCCCGGTCGAACCTTGACGTACCTTGTTCTGGCCTCGGCCCGGGATGCGCAGAAAGCGGAGCAGAGCAGGGCGAGGGATATTAGGACAGGGGCTGATTTGGGCATGGCTTTGATCCGTCCCCAGTCTATCTGAGGCGGTATCGACGGCCAAGAAATCGATCAGTTTTCTTCTTTGCCGTCGGCCTCTCCAAAAGAGGGTGGGAGGTTGCGCGGGGCGGCGGTTTCTGGCAGGCTCGGTGCATGAAAATCGCAAATACCATCCAGTCCATCGTAGGAGCATCGCTCCTGGTCTTCGCGTGCGTCTTCTGGTCCGGGATCGCCGCCGGGGATGGGAAGCCCACCCTCTGCGTAGGTAACTACCAGTCGGAGGCCGATGCGGTCAGGCAACTGGCGCGTTTCAAGAAGACCCACTCGAACCTGGCTGAGTGGAAAACGCGCGAGGCGAAGATTCGCCGGCAGATCCTGACCGGAGCGGGCCTCGACCCGCTACCGAAGAAAACTCCGCTCAACCCGGTCTACGGAAAAAAGGCAGAGTTCAAGGGCTATTCCGCCGAGCCCGCCGGCTTCGAGGCGGTTCCCGGTTTCTTTGTTTACGGAACTCTCTACCGCCCCCTGGGGCGGAAGGGTCCCTTTCCGGCGGTGCTCTGTCCCCACGGACATTACCGCGGCTCCGAGGGCGCCCGCCAGCGTCCGGATCAGCAGCATCGTTGCGCGACGCTCGCTCGAATGGGCGCGGTCGTTTTTTCCTACGACATGATCGGCTTTGGCGATTCACAGTTCCTCGGCTGGAATCACGGCCATCGCCAGGCTCTGACCCTGCAGACCTGGAGCAGCATACGGGCGCTCGACCTCGTGCAGTCGCTGCCTTCGGTAGACGACAAGCGCATCGGTGTCACCGGCTGCTCCGGGGGAGGCACGCAGACCTTCCTGCTGACCGCCGTTGACCCGCGCGTAACCGTCTCGGTGCCTGTGGTCATGGTTTCGGCCCACTTTTTCGGGGGCTGCCACTGTGAGAGCGGCATGCCGATTCACAAGACGCCCTCGCTCGAGACCAGCAATGTTGAATTCGCGGCCCTGGCGGCTCCCCGCCCCCTGAAGCTGATCTCCGTCGGTGGCGACTGGACCAAGAACACGCCCAAGGTCGAATATCCCTACATCCGTGGGATCTACAGCTACTTCGGCAAGGAGGGCAACGTTGAGAATTCCCATTTCGCCAAAGAGCAGCATGGCTACGAGTTCTCCAAGCGCCAGGCGATGTATCCGTTCATGGTCAAGCACCTGGGCCTTGACCCAGCCGGCGTCCTTGACAAGGCGACCGGGAAATTCGACGAGACAGGAACCCGGCTGCAGGAGACCTCTGAGATGCGTGTTTTCGCATCCCGCGCCAAGATGCCGGCCCACGCCCTGAAACCCGGCTCCAGGGTGAGCCTGCCAAGGTAGCCATCGCCGCGGAGCGCGATCGCGAAAAAAATGCCGCCCTGATTTGCATTTCCCCAAAAAGCCTTCATAAAAATAATCTCCACATAGATCAGTCGTGAAGCTGAGGAATCTTTCAGGAACGGTTGGATCCTGAAAGCGCCAGAGACAGCAGGTGGATAGAAACACAACGAACGATGATGTTTTTAAAGGAGAGCTCTCATGGATGAATACGACTATGACTACGAGAGAGACAGGAGGCGGGGTCCTGGCTTTCCTCTCTACAAGGTTCATAGTGCCGGGAGCCTTCCTGGTGCCGGCTTCTGGATCGTTCTCGCCATCGTTCTCTATTTTCTATTCGGCTGAGTCGGACTTGAAGACCTGCCGCCAGAAGGGCTGGCCGAGACTGAGGCAATCGTAAAAGACAGAATCAGGCAGATAGAAGGACAGGCTCATAAGTGAAGAAACCGATTCCCGCCGGGGAGCCCCCGGCCTGAATCGATAAAAGAAAGGCGGGACAATTGACTCCAGGTGATCTGTACAAGAGAGGCAGTCATTATTTCAAGGAGAAGAGCTGGAAGAACGCGATCCGGTTCTTCTCTCGTGCCATCAAGCTCGACGCGGAGTTTTCAGACGCTTATATCAAGCGGGGAAAGGCCTATTGCGAGCAGGATGAGCCCATGTACAACCTTGCCGTTCTCGATTTCAACAAGGCGGTTCGCCTGAAGCCCGATGATGCGCGCATCTACCGCGCCCGGGGCTATACCTACTACATGCTGGGCAAGTACGGCAAGGCGATCGGTGATTGCAACCGGTCGCTGCGGATCGATTCGAAACAGAGCTTTCTCTATGTCGTTAGAGCCATGTCGTATCTGTGTGAAGAGCGCGACGAGCTGGGGACCGTCGAGGACCTGGGCCAGCTTGGAGAAAACTTCTCGAACGAAGTCGAGTCGCTCGGGCCATTCGATTCCGGGGAATTTTCTGAAGAACCTGCTGATGCGGGGCAGCCTGGCGAAGGAGAGAGCGGTGAAGGAGGTTCCTCCGCCGCCCGGACCATCCGGCCGCTGCAGCCCAGTCCAGATTTCCAGATCGTCGTTGATCGCGGATCTTACGTGAACCAGGCCTGGAAGGATGGGCGGGGAGCCGACTGCGCCGCGCTGGAGGACCTCAGCAAGGCGGTGCTGTTCGAGCCTGAGTACAGCTACGCTTTCTGGTGCCGGGGAAACCTCTATCTCGAGAACTCGCTTTTTGACACGGCCATCGTCGAATACACAGAGGCGATTCGCCTGGCGAATGATGATATTCCCGACCCCTATTCCAAGAGGGGGCAGGCGTATTACGGCAAGGGGTGGATTGGTCATGCCCTGCGGGATTACAACCAGGCCATCGCGCGCGATGGAAACCGCGGCGAGTTTTTCTGGCTGCGAGGGGAGCTCTGGGAATCAAAGGGCGACTACGACAAGGCCCGTGATGATTTCGAGACGGCCCAGAGGCTCGGCTATCGCGCGGATGAGGAAGGCTGAGGTTTCTCTCTTTTTCGGCTCAGGGTTCCAGCGTACGGATGTAGACGTTGGCGAAGCCGATCGGGCCGCCCGGGATGATGCGGATAGGTCCCTTCGTGGCGACGCCATCGAGGACCTTGTCGGTAAAGAGCTGCCTGCCGTTGAGCTTGAGGCTCATCTTGTTGCCCCGCAGCTCGCCCTCGAAGCGGTTCCAGCCCTTCGATTTCAAGGTTGAGTCGATCGTGATCGCGGCGATCGTCGAGTCACGCAGCAGGACCTTGCAGATTGTCGGTTTCTTCGGGGCCTGGACATCGAAAAGGAAGCCGAAGTCAGAGAAGGATTCCGTCGTTACGATCGACTTGTCGTCGGCCTTTGATTTGCCCGTGTAGCGGAAGGTCCAGTTGCGCGATTGCCAGCCCTTGCCGACTGATTTCCAGCCTGAGAGGTCGACGCCGGTATAGATGCAGCGGTAGCCCCGGTCGGCTATGGCCGTCTGGCCGGGCTTGAGCGGAGTGTCGGGAAGCTCGCGGATGCGCAGGTTTCGGTAGTGGACGATGCCACCCTCGGATTCGAGGCAGATGTAGCCCTTGCGCGGACTGGCATTTTTGCCCTGTGTCACCACCTTGCCGTTGACGGCGAGCGAGATGGCGCCATCGTTGCAGGTGATGCGGTAGTGGTTCCATTCCGGGGTCGGCTTCGAGCGGTTCTCGGTGGGAAAGGCCCGGCTGCCGCCGCGGCCGTTGATGGGGGTCATCTTCGCCCCGTGGATCGGGAAGATGTCGCCGTGGGTGGTGTAGCCCCTGGTGTTGCCGTAGGAGTTCTCCAGCACCTGCACCTCGACGCCGCGGTGGAAGGGCTGGCCGCGGGCCGTGATGTCATCGGCCCAGACGAAGATCCCGGCATTACCGCGCGCCTTCATGTGGCGCCACTCGACCTCCATGATGAAGTTCTGGTACATGCGCTTCGTGCGCATTTCACCGGTCGGCTTGCCGGAGCAGATGATCATCCCATCCTTTACCGTCCAGGTGGAGGGGGCGGTGTTGACCTTGACCCAGCCGTCGAGGTTTTTGCCGTTGAAGAGTGGGCGGAATTCTTCCTTCTTGTCCTCAGCCCCGAGGGCGGGGAGGGTGAATAAGAAGGCCAGTACGGGCAACAGCCTGAGGGTTTTCATGATTTATGATCTCCTGGGTTTATTTCTACCATGGATAAGATAACCCAAGCTGCTGGTGAAAAGTAGAAGCGCCCGGCTTGCCGGGAGAGCGGCCATCGGGCTACTCTGGGGCCTTGAGTTCTATTCTGCGGGCTTTCACGCCCCCGACCTTTTCCGAGGAGGATATTTTTGAGCTATTGGGACTGGGTCATCATCGCCCTGCTGAACATCCCGGTCATCGTCTACGGTTTCTACCTAGGGCTCAAGGTGCGCAACAGCACCGACTGGTTCCTTGCCGGGCGCACCCTGCCGTGGTGGCTGGTGGGAGTCTCGATGTACGCCACGGCGATCGACTCGAGCGATCTCGTCGGGGATTCCGGCGAGACCTACAATACCGGGCTCAGCTTTTTCGTCATGAACTGGGTAGGGGTCGTGGCGGGCTGGATGATCGCCGGTTTTTTCATCGCCCTTCCCATGTACCGCCGGGGCATGTTCACCAATGCCGAGTACCTCGAGGCTCGCTTCGGGCCCGCCGCCCGTGTGCTGAGCGTTCTCGTACAATTGCAGTACCGCACCGCCGTCATGGCGATTATCGCCTATACGGCCTACCTGACCCTCGATATTGTCTGCGGCCTGGGCTCCTACGCCTGGTGGGGTGTTATCGGGATCGCCATCCTGGCGAGTATCTACACTGCGCTGGGCGGTCTGCGATCGGTGGCGATTACAGATTCCCTGCAGTTTGTGGTGATGCTCGCGGCGGCCCTTATTTTCTGGGGGCTGGTCTGGGGCGAGGTAGGTGGCTGGGAGGGGACCCGCGAAAAGCTCGAGGCGCACGATCCCGAGGTGGCCGCTGAAATGCTGCATATCGGCCATGACACGGTTGAGCGCAAAGATGTGGTTAAAAATTCAGAGGGGACAGGTCCAGGCGCCGGGCCTGATCCTCGCTTTGCGAAAGCGAGGTTGATCGAGGGCTTCAAATACAACAAGGAGAAAAAGAGATACGAGCGCCGTTCCCCGGTCTGGCTCGTCGTCCTGGCCTTCATCATCCTCGGCATCGGCTACTCGGTGGTGAACCATACCCAGTGCATGCGCCTGCTCGGCTCGCGCAGCGAGTGGGACCTGAAAATGTCCGTCTTCGTGGCGGGCTTCATCCTGGTGGTGATGTCTTTCTTTAATCTCTCGATGGGGGTCATGGGCCGTGCTCTCCACCCCGTCGTTGACCTGCTGCCGGGCGGAAAAAACGACGCCATCTATCCGTTCATGGTCAGCGAGCTGGCTCCGGAGTTCCTCAAGGGAATCGTGGTAGCCGGGATTCTCGCGGCCGCCTTGTCGACCTTCGATTCCATCGGTTCGACGCTCTCGGCGCTCTTCACCCGTGATATCTACGCCCGCTTTATTGTCAGGGATGGGGATGACAATCATTACCTCAAGGTTGGCCGGTGGGTTACACCGCTGGTCATCGGCGGCTCGTTTCTCTATATCTTCCCCTACGATTTTCTTGCTGAGGGAATGGTCAGCTACTTTCTCAGCATCAGCAGTGTCTTCGTGGTGCCTCTGCTGACGCTTTATCTCATGGGCCGGTTTACTCCGGTTCATCGGCGGAGCGGTGTGGCCGGGCTTTGTGTTGGCGGAGCCTATGGGCTGGCGCGGCTGTGGATCGACAGCCAGGGCGTCTATCTCGCCTTTTTCCTGACGAACAAGTACGCAGCCTATTCCTACAGCATGCTCATCACAGCGGCTTCGATGGTGGCGGTGTCGCTGGTGCTTGGATGGGAGAAGAAGGGAGAGCTGCGCACTGTCGAGGAGGATGGCTGGCTCGGCAGGAGCCAGGCGGAGGCGCGAGCGCTGCAGGAGCAGACCGGTAAGATGGAGGCTGAATCCATCTCGGCCAGGGCCTCAGGGTCCCTGCTGCCGGTGGTACTCGCCCTGCTGGTTCTCGCTTTAGGGTGCTTCCTGAGCTTCGTGATCTTCTGGTAGACATCCCTGCTGCCCGCAATGGCGGGCCGGGGTATACTGTCGGTTCGATTTAATCTCCCCGTAAACTCAGCGAGCGAGAACATGAAACACACGACCCTTGCCCTTGTTCTGACGATTCTCACCTCACTGGCGGCGGCCGCCGCTGACCGGCCGAACATTCTTATCATCCTGACCGATGACATGGGCTTTTCCGACCTCGGCTGCTTCGGTGGCGAGATCGACACTCCGAACCTCGACTCCCTGGCAATGGGTGGGCTACGTTTCACCGAGTTTCACAATACGGCGAGGTGCTGGCCGACCCGCGCGACGCTCCTCGGGGGGCGCTACAGCGACCGGCTCGGACCCTCTCAGGTCACCATCGCCGAGGTTCTGAAGCCGGCCGGCTACCAGACCGCCATGGTGGGCAAGTGGCACCTGGGCATGAATCCCCGCAAAGATGGACCGGTCCAGCGTGGTTTCGATGATTTCTACGGCACCATGACCGGTGCCGGTTCTTTCTGGGATCCGTATACGCTGACCCGCAACACTGATCCGATCGATGCGGTGGAGGAGGAGGGAGAGGGTTACTATTACACCGACGTCATCGGCAGGGAGGCCGTCCGCCAGATCGATGCCTTCGCGAAGAACAAGGATAAGCCCTTCTTTCATTACGTCGCCTTCACCGCGGCGCACTGGCCGCTGCACGCCCCTGAGAAGACCATCCAGAAATACATCCCGCGCTACCAGGGCGGCTGGGAAGAGCTCCGCGCCGCGCGCTACAAGCGCATGCTCGAGATGGGGATCATCGACAAGGAGCGCTGGCCCCTTCCCGGCACCGAGGGGAACGTCAGGAAGTGGAAAGACGTCGATCACAAGGAGTGGCGGATCCGCAACATGGCGATCTACGCCGCCATGGTCGACCACATGGACCAGGCTGTGGGTAAGATCGTCGCCGCGCTGAAGCGCACCGGCACTCTCGACAACACCCTGATCTTCTACTTCCACGACAACGGCGCCTGTCCCGAGCACCTCGGCGGCAATGGCTACAATACGGCCAACAATGTTCTCGCCAAGGCGAAGAAGGCCGGCAAAAAGGTCTATGTGGGGGATCATTTCAACGTCATGATGGGCGGCCCGATGACCTACGGCAGCGTCGGCCAGAACTGGGCCCACTCGCAGAACACCCCGCTTCGCCGCTACAAGATGAACGTTCACGAGGGCGGCGCCTGCACTCCGGCGATCGTTCACTGGCCGAAGGGTCTCAAGCACAAGCCGGGTTCGATCACCCTCCAGCGCGGCCACGTCATCGACATGATGGCGACCTGCATCGAGCTTGCCGACGCGAAATACCCCGCCGAGCGCAATGGCCGCAAGGTCGATCCCCACGAGAGCCTGAGCCTGGTGCCAGTCCTCAGCGGCGGGCAGCAGGCTCGCGACCACGCCTATATTTTCAACCATGCCGGTACCCACGCCGTGATCAAGGGCGACTACAAGATCGTGCGGGAGGGCAGGAAGAGGCCCTGGTACCTCTACAACCTTGCGAAGAACCGCACCGAGACCATCAACCTCGCCGAGAAGGAGCCTTCGCTGGTAGCAGCGCTGGAGGAAATCTGGGAAAAGCGCTGGGGCAGGAAGAAGAAGTAGCCCGTCATGAACTCATATAGATTGCCGCGAGCCCTTCTTGTATTAGCCCTGGTGGCAGGATCCACGGGGGGATTGCGCGCCGCGCCGCGGCCCAACATCATCTTCTTTCTCTCCGATGACCATCGCTGGGACCGGATGGGCTGCGCCGGGCATCCCATTCTCAAGACGCCGACGATGGACAGCCTCGCCGCCGGGGGGGTGAGGTTTACGAATATGTTCGTCACCACCTCGATCTGCGCCGCCAGCCGCGCCTCGATCTTAACCGGGCTCTACGAGCGCTCGCACCAGTTCACCTTCGGCACTCCGCCCATCGCCGCGAAGTTGACCGGCGAGAGCTACCCGGCTCTCCTTCGCAAGGCCGGCTACCGCACCGGCTTCATCGGCAAGTTCGGGGTCAAGATCGAGCGTGGAGAGCGGGAGAAGATGTTCGATTTCTTTGTCGGCATCGGCCGCGGCCCCTACCTGAAAAAACAGAAAGACGGCAGCCTGCGCCATGAGAGCGAGCTCTGTGGAGACCAGGCCATCCGGTTTATCGAATCCAACCCCGAGGACAAGCCGTTCTGCCTGTCGGTGAGCTTTAATGCTTCGCATGCAGAAGATGGCGACAAGCGCCCCGGCATCGGGCACTTCCCCTGGCCGAAGGCGGTCGACGGACTCTACGAAGATGTCGAGATTCCGGATGCTCTCTACAGCTCCCCGGAAATTTTTGATGCACATCCTGAGTTCATGAAGAAATCGATGAACCGTCAGCGGTTCTTCTGGCGCTGGGACAAGCCGGAGAAGTTCCGCATCAACCTGAGGGCCTACTACCGCATGATCAGCGGAATCGACGGGGTGATCGCCCGGGTGAGGGGCAAGCTCTCTGAGAAAAAGCTCGCTGGCAATACCGTCATTATTTTCAGCGGCGACAATGGCTATTACGAGGGACAGCGGGGATTCGCCGGCAAGTGGTCGCACTACGAAGAGTCGCTGAGGGTGCCGTTGATCATCTACGATCCGCGTGCTGAGAAGTCACTGCGCGGGAAGGTGTCAGCCCCGATGGTGCTCAACATTGACATTCCCGCAACGATCCTCGGCTACGCTGGTGTGGATGTTCCCGCTGCCTACCAGGGCCGCAGCCTGGTGCCCCTGGCAGCGGGGCGTGATCCCGGTAAATGGCGAGGTGACACCTTCGCCGAGCACCTGATGGACCATGGAGCGATCCCGAAGTGGGAGGGTGTAAGGGGGGCGCGTTATGTCTACGCCCGCTATTTCGAACAGAAGCCAGCCTACGAGTACCTGCACGACCTGGAGAAGGATCCCTCCCAGTTGAAGAACTTCGCGGCTGATCCAGACTATCGCGAGGTGTTTGAGAAGATGCGTAAGCGTTGCGATGAGCTTCGTGACGCCTACGGGGGACCCTATGATCCCGAGCGGCTGAAGAAGCTCAAAGCCCGGCAGCGGCAAAACAAGCTTCAGCGGCCGAAGCAGCAGAAGAAAAACGGCTGAAAACGCAGGAAGGCTTTCCCGCGCAATATGTTAAGAATCCGACAAGTACAGACAGCCATTTGAGTAAAGCTGAAGTACCATGGCTCAGTGACGGCGGCGGCGATCGCGGCCGGGTTCTGTGAACCAGCTACCAGGAGATAAAAGACCATGAAGGTTATCATTGCTTTGATCGTGGCTGCGGGTGTGCTTTCAGGAGGTTACCTGCTTGTCCAGGTCGGTCAGTTGAACGACCAGGTTGCCACCCTGAACAATGAACTGAGCACCGCCCAGTCGGCTCTCAATACCCTGGGAGATTCAAATGATGACAAGAAGCAGAACGCCGGTATCAAAGAGCTGGGCGACCGGCTGACCCTTTTAGAAGTATCAAAGGCGGATACGGACGTCTCGGCGGCTGCTCCGGAAGGCGATCTCTCTGAGATCCAGGCGCAGCTTGCGGTTCACGACAAGGACATCGCCCAGCTGAAGAATGATCTCAAGGGCTCTGGTCAAATCAGCAGCAGGCTTGACGAGGCGGCCAACCGTTTCCTCGGAGCTGCAGGCGGCGAAAATGGCGCGGGCCAGAGCGGCCTGAATCGACTCTCTGAGCTCAGAACCCTGTTCAGTGGTGATACCGGAGAGCTCACCGAGGAGCAGCAGCAGCGCCGCGCTGAGCTGACCAAGCAGTTCCAGGGCCAGAGGGATGATTGGACCATCCGGGGCTTCGACAGATCCCTCGAGCTGAAGCTCGATGATGGCCAGAAAGACACCCTCAAGGAATTCCTCGTCCAGGAGCGGGCCTCACTCGATGAGCTCAAGGGCCAGGAGCTCGAAAAGGAAGCTCTCGCCGCTTCCCAGAAACAGATCAAGGCCAACACAGATGTCCGCATCGAGACGATCCTCACCGCTGACCAGAACACATCCTGGGGCAAGTACCGCTCCCAGTCACGCTCCTCGAGGAGCTTCGGGCGAAGCAGTCGCAACAGGGGCTCACGCGAAGGCGGCTCCGATCGCGGAAGCGAATAGGCCGCCCCCTATCGGTACAGGTGTCCTGCGGCGTTTGGCGGCACCACCGTCGGCGGCCCGGCTCGTATTTCATGCTGATCAGTGACCGGGGTTCCATCCGGTTGTCCTGAATCTGGCCCGCGCGGGGATTCGCATCCCGCATGCGCAGACCGGGTTTGTTCAGCTGAGGACCGCGGCCAACATCCCAGCCCCCATCGATTCGTCTGAAAATGGTTGGTCGGTTGCGATCCGATTTTATTCGGGCAATCGGTGTTATCAAACCTGCTCTCACCACACTGACTGTGTAATGGTCAGACGGTCTGGCCAGGGAATACCGTTTTATACCCAGGGAGGCTCGTATGTCGAGTTGAACACATGAAGACAAAGACAAGAAAAGGTGTGACCCGGCGGCTTTATGGCCTTGAGAATTCCGCAAGGAGACGTGATCTGCCGAGCCCGCGTTATTACGTCAGGATGCGCCTGCTGAAGAATCTCCTGTGGATGTTTTTCATCGTGCTTCTGCTGGCCGGCCTGGTCAGCGTCTTTTTCGTACATACAGTGGAAAGGGGGAGTGGCGGTGAAGCGGGGCTTTCCAGGGATTCTGTTGAAACGAGGGACCATTAAAGAGAGGGCTTGTTCTGGTATCTGAAAAGAGGTGCTATTTTGTCAATAAGGAGAAGTAGCCAGCTGCTTGCGCTGGTTTTAATACTGCTTTCCGGTGGTTGTGGGAACCCACCCCCGGAAGTGATAAGCGAAGCTGAGCACACGCTGCTCGGGCCGAAGCGCCAGGTTCATTCCGTCTCCTTCAGCCACGATGGCAGGCTGGTGGTTTGTTCAGCAAGGGGCATCCGGGTCTGGAAACCGGGCACGGGATTCGATGAAATTTCCCATATGGGAGGCCGAAAGCCGGTCTACAGCGTCTCCTGCAACGCGAGTGGTTCCCTCATGGCGAGCGCGGGAGGAGATGGTGTTGCCAGGCTGTGGGACCTGGGAACCGGGGCCGAGGGGCTTTGCTTCCGCGGCCACAGGGGGTGGATCCATGATATCGCGTTCAGCCCGGATGGGCATCTTGTCGCAAGCGCGGGCTATGATGGAACGGTAAAGCTCTGGGATATCGCTTCGGGAACTGAGCGAGAGACGCTTTCCGGTCATTGCAAGGCTGTCAGGTGTGTTGTTTTCAGCCCGGATGGAAAGCGGCTGGCGAGCGGCGGGGTCGACAGGACCGTTGTGGTCTGGGATCTCGTGAAAGGCGAGCAGCTCCGGGCGTTCGCTGGCTACGATGATGGCATCACCTCCCTGGCCTACAGCCCGGATGGTTCGCAGCTTGCCGTAGCGGCCGGCGGTCGATCTGTGGGCATCCTGGATACGCATACCGGCGGTGTTCTTTTTTCCTCGGCTGACAGGGACCGGCGGATCACCGCCATCGCCTACAGTCCCGGCGGGGAGCTTCTTGCGGCTGGTACGCGGGATGGAAGGGTTCGTCTGCTGGATCCACGAGATGGCCGACTTCGTTTCCTCATCGATGGACACGATGGTGGAATTACGGATCTGGCCTTCCGCCCGGATGGAAAAAGGCTGGTTACCAGCTGTTCTGAAGGAGCCGTGAAGATCTGGAACCTGGGAGGGCGATATTGAATCAACAGAACACGCTGCAAGGCCCGGAGAGCTCGTCGGGCGCCATTAAATTGTTTTCCGGCTATTCAGGCCTTACTCTATGTTCTTGGGTTAAATCTATTTACGAGTGCCTGACTACGGGGTCATTGACTCCAGGTGCTCACGCCGTCTGTTGTTTTCAAGACCGTTCAGCCAGCCTTAAAGAGTTGGCCCCGGCCCTGGTCAGCAGGCTTTTCGATTTTCACCCTGCTGTATTGTTTCAGAAGGACGCTTATGTTTCGAAATAGATGTACCTGGTTCTCCATCGCGTTGATTTCTGTTCTTGCGATGGCCGGGCCGCAGGTTATAGCCCAGGGTTTTATCGATAACTTCAATCGTCCCGACCAGGCTGGTCCTCCGGAAGGTTGGACCGCTTACAGGGGAGAATGGACCCTTGCCAGCGGCTCCCTGGTCGGTGAGGCCAGCGCGGCTAACGGCAGCCTTTCGACCGAGGCCTGGATCTGGGCTGGGCAGCCACCGCTGGAAGAGCCCTCCAGCCTGGAACTCTACTTTGACATGAACTTTCTTCCCGATTCCACCTCTGTCGATGAAGTCGGTCGCCATGCGGGTGTCATGTTTTGCGCTTCGACACCGACCCACCGCTGGGATGGGGAAAACAATGGCTACTGCCTTGATTGGATCGATCGCAGAGGAGATCGGGGAGTTCGTCTCCTGAGGTTCGATGGAGGAAGCCCGACGGTTTTGAATATCGGCGGTGTAGAACTACGCGAGCCTCCTTCGAGCTGGAGAGTGTCGGTCGATTCCAGGCTGGTTCGAGTCTGGGGAGATGATGAGCTTATCATGGAGGTCGAAGATGACCGTCACCGCGGCGGCCATCTCGGATTCTGGGTCTGGAGCAACGGGACGCGGGCCGCCTACGACAATGTGATGACCGGCAATGCCGCTCTTCTTCTTCCCCTGGGAGAACAGCGTACCGTTCAACTCCAGCCCGGGGTCGATGGCGAAGACACCGCGGCTTTTTATTTCACGGCGCACAGGGAAGCGGGCGCGCCTGGCAATACGATCGTATTCTCCCTTGATGGGCAGGAAGGCGATGAAAACGCGCTCCTGATGGCCTGGGGACGCGTGCCGACGATAAACGACTACGACCGGGTAGCCGATGCTCGCGGCCGGGCCGACCAGAGGCTGGTGATCCCTTTCGCGCGTGATGACCTCGCCTACGTCGTTCCATACGCAAAGCGAGGCGGGGGGGCTGAGGGAAATGG